>JBGSOE010000048.1:0-17917 GCA_041739295.1 Thiohalobacterales bacterium
AATTCGCTGAAGCGGCATCTGCCGCGTTGCAGCCGGGCTCAAAATACTCATTTACGCCGTGTAAACTCCGTTTGTTACTCGGTGCTACGCACCTCGCCCTTCGGGCCGGCTAGCGCCGTTCTCTCCGCTTCGCTTCGAGTCGCCCGTCTGCGCCTTGCATCTGCTCGCTTGATCAAATTAATCAGAGGCTCCTTGATAGTTAACTGAGATCGTATCGCTATTTAATTCCTCCCCCCGAGTTTCGATCAAACGCTGTCGAGACATTTTCATCCCGCAGCCTATAGGCAAAGACCGCCAACACCTTTACCCTTTGTTCATGCGACTCAATAAATACATCAGCGAGACTGGCCTGTGCTCGCGGCGCGAAGCCGACGCCATCATTTCTCAGGGCCGGGTCACGATCAATGGCGCGCGCGCAGAGCTCGGTACCCAGGTCAATGCTGGCGATGAGGTGCGGGTCGACAAGCGAGTGATTGGTGCAGAGAAGAAAAAACAAATCTATATCTGCCTCAATAAACCCGTGGGTGTGACCTGCACCACCGAGCGGCACATAAACGGCAATATCATAGATTTCGTCGGCCATGACGAGCGCATCTTTCCAATTGGCCGGCTTGATAAAGACTCTGACGGCCTGATCTTGCTTACCAGTAACGGTGATATCGTCAACGAGATACTGCGTTCCGAAAATAATCATGAAAAAGAATATGTGGTCAGCGTTGATAAGCCCGTCACGGATGCATTTCTAAATGGCATGGCGAAGGGTGTGCGAATTCTCGATACCATCACCAAACCCTGCAAGGTATGGCGCATCGGCAAGAATGTCTTCGGTATCATCCTCACTCAGGGGCTGAATAGGCAGATCCGCCGCATGTGTGAAGTATTCGGTTATGACGTGCGCCGCCTGCAGCGTGTGCGTATCATTAATATAAAGCTCGGTGGATTGAAAATCGGCCAATGGCGCAATCTGTCGCAGATGGAATTGCATGGGCTGCTGCCGGGGCGCAGTGAGTGGTAGTGATGCGCATCTGCTAGAGAGAAAACTTCTTTGAAGATGTCCTCTTTCCTGACCTGAAGTAATAATCCTATGTATGCAGACATCATTGCGATCGGAACGGCCTTTCTGTTTGGGCTGGGTGCGCGCCTGATAGGGCTGCCGCCCTTGGTGGGCTACTTGATTGCCGGTTTCGTCCTGTTTGGCGCCGGGATGGAGGTTACGCCCACCTTGCGCGAGTTCGCGGACATCGGCGTTACGCTCTTACTGTTCTCCATTGGCCTTAAATTACGTGTCGGTAACTTGCTGATGCCGCAGGTCTGGGCGGTTGCCTCATTGCACATGGTTGCGGCGGTAGTGGTGCTGGTGGCCTTAATCATGGGCCTAGGGTGGGTAGGTGTGCCGGTGCTTGCGGGTTTGGATGCGCCGCAGGCGGCACTGATTGCATTCGCGCTGAGTTTTTCCAGCACGGTATTCGCCGTCAAGGTGTTGGAAGAGAAGGGCGAAGTAGATGCAGTGTATGGTCACATTGCCATCGGTATCCTGATTATTCAGGACATTGCGGCCGTGATCTTTCTGGCGGTATCGACTGGCAAGCTGCCTACCCTCTGGGCTTTATCACTGTTGTTGTTAATCCCGCTACGGCCGGTGCTGCTCAAGGCGCTTGATCGTTCCGGTCACGGGGAATTGATGATTCTATTCGGACTCAGCCTCGCGCTGGGCGGCGCCAAGGTGTTTGAGATGGTTGGTATCAAGGGTGATCTCGGCGCGTTGGTTCTGGGGCTAACGCTGGCCACGAGCCCGCGCTCATCCGAACTGGCACGACATCTTCTGGGCTTCAAAGATCTGTTCCTGGTTGGCTTTTTCCTGGTGATCGGTTTGTCAGGACCGTTGAGTCTACAGGCCGTGGGCATCGCCTTATTGCTGGTGCTCGTCGTGCCATTGAAAGTGGCATTCTTCTTCTGGTTGCTGGCCCGTTTCCAGTTGCGTGTCCGTACCTCGATGCTGGCATCGCTCAGCTTGGCAAATTACAGCGAATTCGGTCTGATTGTTGCGGTACTGGCCATGGCGAACGGTTGGATGAGCAGCGAATGGTTGACTATCATCGCGGTGGCCTTATCGATTTCCTTCATGCTGGCGGCACCTATCAACACGGCGGCCCACCAGCTGTACCGGCGCTACCGAAAATCCCTGCAGCGGTTTGAATGCGCGAACTTGTTGCCATCAGAGCAGCTCATCAGTCCAGGTAACGTATCGGTGATTATCTTCGGCATGGGACGCGTCGGCAGTGGTGCTTACGATGCGCTGCACCGGCGTGTGAGTGACCGTCTGTTGGGAGTTGATTTCGATAGGTACACCGTTGAGATGCACCGTAATGCAGGGCGTCATGTCGTACGTGGTAGTGTTACGGATCCGGATTTCTGGGAACGGTTTCAACTTGATCATCGAGCTATCAGCCTGGTGATGCTGGCCATGCCGAATCAGCAAGAAAATCTGTTTGCGGTTAAACAGCTACGCAGTTCGGGTTATACCGGGAAACTGACGGCAATCGCCAAGTATCAGGATGACATAGAGGCACTGAGACAGGCGGGTGCCGACTCAGTGTTTAATCTCTATGCCGAGGCCGGTGTCGGTTTCGCAGACCATGCCTGTCCCGATTTGCCACAGTCGAATTGATCGGGCGACAGGAAGGCTAACCGCGCTGTTCTGCGGCTACGCTCCGGACGACCCCCGCTAGGTCCTTGGGCTTATGCCGCAGCGGCTGCCGCGTTGGCAGTTAGACGGGCATTCTTAAGATTGTTACGTGCCTGGATGTGACATTCGAGGAATACCTGCGCGGGACAGTTGTCGCAGGTCTTACGATTCAGCCGTGCGAATATACCTGTAAGCGCATCGTATTTGTTGGCAAAAACATTCTCTGCGCCAATTTCACTGATGAAATCCCCGCGTACAAGAAATTCATGGACCTGTTCTTTCAGGTGGCTCAGATAAAGGCCGCCGCCTTGTTCGCGGCGTCGCTTGGCCTCAGCAACGAGGGCCTCGGCACCGGCAGCATCCATAAAGTTGATGCCGTTAGCGACAATCAGAATATGGCGCTGGCTTGGATAAAGCTCACCAAAACGTTGCAGTTTCTCGGCTACATGGTTAACGGCACCGAAGAATAACGATCCATCGATACGAATAATCTTTAGCTGCGGACAAACCGGGAGCGGCTTCCGATCAATGTTGGTCAATTTGCGCTTGTCGTCATCAGGATCCGGCGATAGTTCTGCGATATACGGCTTGGAGGTCCGATTCAGATACAGTGTCAGTGATAGAAAAACCCCCAGGTAAATGGCAAATTCCAGCTCCAGGAACAAAGTAGCGATGAAGGTCGCGCCCAGTACGGTTGCTTCGGAAGGACCAAGGCGAAACAGTTTGTGAATGTGGTGAAAGTCCACCAAGTTATAAGCGACGAGCAGAATGACACCGCCCATTGCAGGGATCGGCAAATACGCGGTCAGTGGTGCAATCGTCAAAAGAATCACGGCCAGCAATGCCGCCGCAAAGATGGCGGCAAGCGGTGTTTTAGCGCCCACCTGATAATTGATGCCGGAACGCGTGAAGCTACCGGAGCCCGCGTAGCTCGAAAAGAAACTACCGACGATATTCGATAAGCCCTGACCGATGAATTCCTGGCTGCCGTCGATGCGTTGGTGCGAGCGTGTGCCTATGGAGCGCCCAATAGAGACGGCTTCAATCAAGCCGAGTAGAGCGATCGCGAAGGCATTCGAGGCGAGAGATTTAATCGTCGCAATGCTGAAGTCCGGCGTTGATAGTGGTGGCAGGTGAGCGGGTAATTGCCCAACCAGACTCACCCCGTTGTTTGAGCCATCCAGTGCCAGACTGAGTAAGCTGCCAATGATCATCGCGATCAACATGCCGGGCCAGCGTGGACGGTATTTCTTTAACAAAATGGCGCTGACTAACGTCGTTCCCGCAACTGCGAGTACATAAAAATTAGTATCCCAGAGGTGACTGGTAAGATGCATCCAGGTATGCACGAAGCTGCTGCCTGAGGGGAGCGCGATGCCGAGTACGTGCTTCAACTGGCTGGTGGCGATCAGTACCGCGGCGCCTGCCGTGAAACCGACCACGACAGAATGTGAAACAAAATTCACGAGTGCCCCAAGTCGAGCCAGACCAAAGGCTAGTTGCACGGCACCTGCCAGAAATGTCAGCGTCAGAGCAAGACGCACAAAGTCCGCCGAGCCTGGCGTAGCAAGAGGGCTAATGGAGGCGAACACAACAATTGAAATCGCGGTTGTCGGTCCGGAGATGAGATGTCGTGACGAGCCGAACAGGGCGGCGATTACGGGCGTAATGATTGCTGTGTACAGACCATACTCGGGCGGCAGACCGGCGATCATGGCAAAGGCGACGCCCTGCGGCAGGACGATTACTGCACCGGTCAAGCCGGCGATAACATCCGCGCGTAAGGTATCGCGCGTGATCATTGGCCACCAAGCCAGGAAGGGGAATAGGTTTCGAATCGTTACGCGTATAAAAGCATCCATAGCGTTTCTGTTTTTTTACTCAAGATCAAAGTGCCCGATTAAGGATCTCCCTAATTGGGCTTAAATTTGGTTGCGGGACGGGCGTACTTGCACGACTTAAGACGTCACCTAACGATCAACCGGCCAGTGATAGCCCGCTGACGGTACTAACAAAAGCAATTAAGCGGCTTTGGCGTGGCTGGGGTAATCGATCAGCGCGCAAGGTGGTTGCCACGTGTCCGAATGGTTGTTATCTGCAGCCACCACATTTTGCGGGCGTTCGGCCATGGCGGGTAGCCAGCCTTGCAGGTATTCGCCTTGCTGGCTGGCACTAAACCCAGCTCCAGCGCGCTTGAAGAGGTCAATAATAGAAACGGCGAAAGCGTTCATGGATCACCTGCTACATTAATATATAAGCAAGTTAAAGCACATCTTATGCCATCTATATATCTATATGAATATAAAGAATATATTATATTCTTCTGTGGGCGACCCATTGCAATTTGCAACGGTCCATCGCTGAGGTCATGGGTGCGATCCATGTAAGAGTGGCCGAGTGCGGTTAAAAGGGTGTTGCAGAAAAAAACGTTGATGTTGCATACTGCAACGCACTTAGAGGCCGTTTTATGCCTAGCATTCGCCATAAGATCACCTTTGGGTATTACCTATTCGCCGCCTGCATTATCGGTCTGGCAGTCTTTGCCTATGCCAATCTGCGCTTCATGGAGCAGCGTCTGGACTGGGGGACGGCAGTGTCGAGTCTTTTAGATACGACATTGGAGATGCGTCGCTTCGAGAAGAATTATTTCCTGTATGGCAAGCCAGAAGATGCGGCTTCCGCTCAGACATATGCGGGTGCCGCGCTTTCGTTACTTGAAGAGAACACTGCAGCCTATCGCGAGTTTGCTGCGACAGATGATTTGCAGCAATTGCGTGAACATCTGGAACGCTACAGCGAGCGGATCGCACCACTCGTAAATATGCCTGGAGAATACTCAGCCGCCCGTAATGCCATTGAAGCTGATATTCGGAAACTGGGACATGATCTTTCCGCCAGCGCGGAACTCATCAGTGCCAATGAGCATGATGTCATGCGTACATTGCTCAACACGGCAAGGCGTACGGTCGTTGGTCTGCTGATTGCCGTAACACTATTTAGCTTAGTGTTGGCGCATGTGTTGACGTGGATTGTCGTTCGACCGTTACGTCGCCTGGAGCGTGACCTGAAGGACATCGGTCAGGGCCGTATCAGCAGTCTGCCTGCGCGTTCCAAGGACCAGGAGATTGTCAGCTTCACTCAGGCATTCAACCATACCTTGCACGAACTGGAGGTGCGTCGTCGGCATCTGGTCCAATCTGAAAAGCTCGCCTCGCTCGGTACGCTGGTTTCAGGTGTCGCACATGAACTGAATAACCCATTGTCCAATATATCCACTTCAACCCAGTTACTCCTGGAAGAACTTGCTAGCGCTGACCACGATCAAATTCGCGCCTGGCTGGGTGACGTCGAAGAACAAACCGAGCGCGCACGTCGAATTGTGGCGTCCTTGCTGGATTTTTCACGTGACAATCCTTTCGTATTGAATCCGACATCGTTACGTAGTGTGTTAGATAAATCCGTGATGCTGATGGCTGCGCAACGCCCCAAAAGTCGCTGTGAAATAATTAATGATATTGCGCCGGAAATACGGATAGACGCAGATGCCCAGAAGCTGCAACAGGTCTTTGTGAACCTGCTGGGCAACGCCATAGATGCGGGCGCGCGAAAAATACAAGTACAGGCGCCTGCCTGCATGTCCGAGGATAACTTGGAACACTATGTGTGGACGCAAGTACCTGTTACGGGAGAATGTGGCACGGACATGCTGTGTGTTGCTGTAAATGACGATGGCCCTGGTATTGCTGCAGATCTTCTACCCAAGCTATTTGACCCATTCTTTACAACAAAAGATGTCGGCTTTGGCTCCGGGCTTGGTCTGTATGTGGTCGAGAAGATCATACGGCAGCATAACGGCAGCGTGGGTGTTACCAGCACATCAGGCGGCGGCACGACATTTCTGATTCGTTTTCCGCGTCGACATGCTACCGAGACTATGTCATGAACAAAATCGCAGATCAGGCTGAGACACCCTGGATACTCGTTGTCGATGATGAAGAGGTCGCAGTGCGAAATCTGACATATGCGCTCGGTAAAGAAGGTTATCAAGTTGTTGGCGTTAACAGTGGGGCTGCGGCGCTTGCCGCATTGGATGAACGTCACTTCGATGTCGTTCTGACCGACCTGCGCATGGAAAAGATAGGCGGTATGCAGGTATTGGAATATACGCACAAACGCCATCCGGGCACGCCGGTTATCGTCATCACGGGTTATGCGACCGTGAGTTCAGCTGTCGACGCCATGAAAGAAGGTGCCTACCACTATGTCGCGAAACCCTTCCGGCTGGATGAAGTGAGAGTAGTAGTGCGCGATGCTATTGAGCTGGGGCGGTTACGTGTCGAGAATCGTCGTCTGCATGATTTGGTCGATAGCTATCAGAGTGGCGGCAATGTCATTACCAGAAATCCTGTTATGCAACAGCTGCTGGCGACCTCGCGTCAGGTTGCGGCTACTGACTGTAATATTTTCATCACCGGCGAGAGCGGTACCGGAAAAGAATTGCTGGCCCGATTTATTCATGCAAACAGCCTGCGCCGTGATAAGCCATTTATCGCCATCAACTGTGGCGCCTTCAGTGAGGAGCTGCTGTCGAACGAGCTGTTTGGGCATGTCAAAGGTGCTTACACGGGCGCTGACAGTGATCGAAAAGGTTTGATAGAGACGGCTTCAGGCGGCACGCTGTTTTTGGATGAAATCACCGAGATGTCCTCGAGCATGCAGGTCAAACTGCTGCGTGTGGTACAGGAAAGAGAGCTTCTACCTATAGGTGGAACGATTCCCATCACTGTGGATGTGCGGTTTCTCGCGGCCACGAATCGGGATTTGAAGAAAGCTGTAGACGATGGGGTCATGCGCAGTGACCTGTACTACCGACTCAATGTAGTGAACCTTGAACTTCCACCGCTGCGTGAACGTCGCGAAGACGTGGCATTACTTGCGCAGTATTTTTTGAAGAAATACGCCCTCGCCATGCAGCGACCGGCCTCCGAGATTGACGCACAGGCGCTTGCCGCTCTGCAGCGATACGACTTCCCAGGTAACGTTCGTGAACTTGAGAATAATATCGAGCGTGGTGTGGCATTGAGCACGGACGGTCGGCTGGGATTGGCGCAGTTGCCGGAGGAGCTGCGCGGTAACCTGTCAGAGGAGGATGGTAAATTTTCCTCGAAAATGCCAACGCTTGAGCAGCAGGAATCAGACTATATACTTTGGGTGCTGAAACAGACGCAAGGAAATCGTACCCAGGCAGCACAGATACTCGGTATTGATCGTGTATCACTGTGGCGAAAACTGAAGAAATACAATATTCCAGATGAGGCCTGATTACTTCGGCTGTGTCTACGGCAGATCGAGGATGGTGACGTCATCACCCGCTGCCAGCCGACCACTGCTTGTCACTTTTATACAAATCCCGCTGTTGTAGCTTAAGGAACCACTGATTAATTTGATCAAGCGAGCAGATGCAAGGCGCGGACAGGTGACTCGAAGCGAAGCGCAGAGAACGGCGCTAGCCGGCCCGAAGGGCGAGGTGCGTAGCACCGAGTAATAAACGGAGTTTACACGGCGTCTGCCGCTTCCCGGCCCCGTATTTTGAGCCCGGCTGCAACGCGGCAGATGCAGCTTCAGCGAATTAATCAGAGGTTCCCTAGCATTGGTTTGCCAGCGGCTGTGGCGATATAAATGGCCTTGAGCGTAGGAGGCGTTGTTTGGCGATTATGGCCGAACCAGTGGGTAATCATGAAGCAGCTGATTTGTGCATACGCGGGCGCTTATTATAGCGTGAATTTATACTATGAAAATGGATGTTTATGGGTTGCGGCCTAAGGAAGTGTGAGCGAAGCCAGCTTTTCATAGTAATATTGACCGCGCTTGAGCATTCTCGTATACGCTATCGCGATGATCCTCACTGTCACACGTAATACTACTCTGCATAGCCGTGTTGGCAGCATTGTCGCTGTACTGCTGTTATCGGCGTGCGCCCCTGTTGGATTCGAAACCCTGCAACAGGATCTGACCCGTGCCGCGCAGGAACAGGTATTGAAATCCTTGTCCGGTTATTACACGAATGAGCTCGGCAAGGGCGTTTCCACAGTCGTTGCCGGTCTGGCAGAGCCAGGAGGATACCTCGATAATCCGGTGGCACGGATTCTATTGCCGCCACCCCTGGGTTTGGCACTCGGTGTCATGCGGGACCTCAATGCCGACCCACAGGCAGCACTGCTGTCGGTCCTGATAAACCAAGCGGCGGAACAGGCCATTCCTGGGGCTGCCCCCATCCTGCTGGCGGCGTTAAAGCAGATTACGCCGACAGAAGTAATTCAGTTGCTTGATGGGGATAAGACTGCGGGCAGCGAGGCGCTCAAGGCGAGAACCGGCACGCTGCTACAGGAGGTAGTCGGCCCGCTTATCTCAGATCATCTTGCAACCAGTGGCGCGCTGCTGGTGTACAAAGAGATGATTGAATCCTATAGAACACCAAGTGAGGTAACTGAAATAGCAACACAGCCAGAGCCGGTCGAAACCATAATTGAGCCCGTACAAAATTTGCGTCAGTATGTTACCGAGCAGGCGATAGCGGGTCTGTTTAACGTACTCAGCGGTCAAGAAGAAACTATCCGCAATAACCTCGGCTACATGACCGGCGTCAGGTTGCCGGGTATGAACTAAGTGCTCGCGATGAAAGTCCAGGAGGGGCAGTAATTTGCGAGTCGCGATCAATAATTGTGGCTAGATGTCAGATTACAGTTATTCCTGATATTGTGCGGAATCTGTGTTTCAATCTTATTGACTTATTGATCCCCCGACCGCTTATACAGGAGTACACTTCGGGTGGGTGCGATATGCATTCCGCCTGAACTGGCGATTGATCTCTATCCCATTTATTTGCTGCACTGGAGGTTGCGTGACGTTGACTGACGAGCCGAATCAGCCCGGCGAGATACTCAAGATCCTCCACGATCTTGGGGTTAGCCTGACCTACCACAGTGCTTGGCTGAAGCGATTGCACCGGACCCTTGTATGCGGTGACGAGCCTTCAGCCGATGACCTTATGCCCGATGCGCATTGCAAATGTATGTTCGGGCAGTGGTATTACGGCGATACTGATGCGCGCTTGACGGAATTGCCGCTCTATACCGAAGTCGGCGAACTGCATCAGAAAGTACATGACCGAGCGCGAGAACTGCTTAGCATCAACGCGGCCGGCCGAACGATCACGACAGAGGAATACGACCGCTTCGTTGATGTAGCGCAAGACTTCAGGGTCGCAGTCCAGAATCTGCAGTTTAAAATGGTGAGCGAGGTTTGCGCGGTCGATCACTTGACAGGCGTTTGGAATCGCTATGCACTCTCTTACAAGATGGCGCAGGAACATGCGCGCGTCCACCGCAACCGAGGCTGTTGTGCCGTTGCGATTATTGACTTCGACCGTTTCAAATCTATCAATGACCGGTATGGCCATCTCGCTGGCGATAAAGTTTTGCAGACGGCCATGGCCTACTTCAGTCGTAAAATGCGGGCCTACGATTCAATTTACCGTTATGGCGGGGAAGAGTTTCTGTTTATCTTCCCCGATACTGAAGTGGAAGAGGCCAAACAAATCCTTGACCGCCTGCGGCATGAGTTGAAAGACGTTCCGATTATTCTCGACAGCGGCGATGAGATTCACGTCAGCGTCTCTATCGGCCTGGCTGCGATGGATGGTCAAGTGGGAATCCGGGATGTAATTGAAATGGCGGATAGTGCACTTCTGCATGCCAAAATGAATGGCAGAGATTCTCTGCATGTCTGGAACTGAAAACAGGAGCGGAACGCAATACTCCCGTGTATTTGTGGAGATCCGCGATCTGCCCCGGTTTGTGTAATAAGTAATTCTCACGATGATCAACAGCAAAGCTAGGCAGCACCGAGTGATGCGCCCGTCTCCAGCTTTGAAATCTAACGCCGTGAGCCTGGTCCTGATGAAGTCCAGATAGGCATTCTTTGTTAGGATGTCTGCCATTCCGATCTGCACACAGCTCGTAACGCAAGGGTAAAAACACCGAGTATCCTTCCATGCCGGGGCATGAAATCGTCGGCCAAGTGGTGGCTGTGGGTAATTACGGTACAAGGCGAAAAGGCGGGGGACTTTCCCGTCATGGGTTGCATGGTCGATAGTTACCGGCACCTAATACCGGCGCGGTATATGGCGGTGAATAAACCTGCTTCTCTCAACATTAAATTCACGTGTAATCGGCGTGTAAACGCCCTAGAATCGCAACACTATCAGTCATTACCGACGGAGTTTATCATCGACTGCCTGCTCTTACAGGATTCCAAAGCCCAAACAATCGCGATTGACGACATCAGCGATCATGTTGGTCATTCAGATCGATTTATCTGGGTCGAACTGAAATCACCCGACAATCAGACCATTACCTTCTTGGGTGACGAACTCGGCCTGCACGCACTGGCACTGGAAGACGCAATATCCACCCATCAACGCTCCAAGCTCGAGGAGTATGAAGAGCATGTATTCATTGCCACACGCACGGCGCAACTTTGGGAATCGCGCATAGAACTCGGTGAAACCCATTTGTTTGTCGGCAGCAATTACATTGTCGCCATTCGGCACGACAGCGGCAGCAGCTACCAGCGGGTAAGCGATCGCCTGCAGCACCGCCACAATGGCATCAAGGCAGCCACCCCGTTCGCGCTGTATCTGGTCCTCGACCTTATTGTCGACCAATTCAGGCCGGTAATCGAAAGGATGCAGGATCGCTTCGTTTCCTTGGAAAGCCAGCTCATGAGTAGAGAGAAACCTGGGCGTGACATGCTGGAGGGGCTGTACGAGATGAAACGTGAGCTGACTGTGCTACGCGACGCAGCCGAGCCGATGCAGGAAATTACGCTGAATCTGCTTCGTCTGCATCCTGAGTTGTCCACTAAGGAACTCAAGGCGTATTACCGTGACGTCCACGATCATGCAGTGCGAGTGTCGGCTACTATAGACCGCCTGCACATTTCCACGTCGGACGCGATGCAGTTTCATCTTGCTACCCTGTCGGTGAAGCAGAATGAATCAGTTCAGAAAATGGCCGGCTGGGGCGCGCTACTGGCAATGCCGACGGTGGTGTTCAGTCTCTACGGCATGAACTTCAAGTTCATGCCCGAACTGAATTGGCCGTGGGCGTATCCGGCCTTGCTGGTGCTGACCGGTGCGGCCGCCTTGTTACTCTACCGGCGTCTGAAGCGGCGTGGCTGGATCTAAGTAACCTCTGATTAATTCGCTGAAGCGGCATCTGCCGCGTTGCAGCCGGGCTCAAAATACTCATTTACGCCGTGTAAACTCCGTTTTTTTCACCCGTCCGCGCCTTGCACCTGCTCGCTTGATCAAATTAATCAGAGGTTCCCTAACAATCACTGACGTCCTTTTCGTATATAGCATCGCCGCGTAAAAGATCACTTGCGACCGAGCAGGAACCATAAAACGAGCCCTATTACCGGTAGCAATAGAATGACCACGATCCAAATCACTTTGGTGCCGGTCGTGGCACTGCTTTCGGCCGTTTTGACGATCGCCCAGATATCTGCAACCAGCACGATCAGGCCCAGCAAACCACCTATTTGAATTTCCATACGTGTAGTTCCTTCCTCAGGATGAGCCCGCCTTAAGTATCTGCTCTATACATTAACCTATCCATCGTAGTCCGGCAAAGAGCAGCCTGGGGTGGCTTAGATCCCATTATCCTACGGAATGGATTTGTGTAGATTTTACAAATTCCAATCTGTTTACCTAGGGAACCTCTGATTAATTTGATCAAGCGAGCAGGTGCAAGGCGCGGACGGGTGAAAAAAACGGAGTTTACACGGCGTAAATGAGTATTTTGAGTCCGGCTGCAACGCGGCAGATGCCGCTTCAGCGAATTAATCAGAGGTTCCCTAGTCTGGTAGTTACCTACAAGCACCAAAAACCTATACTCAGCGTACGCAAGTAAGCAACGCGCTCGGTATGATGTCGATGTTCTGACGCTGAAAGATGGTCTAACGCCGGCGATTGCGTTCGGTATACCCTGCCGTTCTCTAGCGGGACAGCAAGGTCATTATGGCCTATGACACATGCCAATGTTTCGTGAATAATGTTGATCAACGATAACGTAAACGTATCGGTGGAGATGGTTATGGCGGGCTTACTTGAAATGATTCTGAAATCTCAAAACGGTGCGGGTGTAGAGCAGTTGGCAAAAAACTTTGGCATCAGCGGGAATGACGCGGGGATTCCGCGGAAGATGCTGCCGATCGTGGCCAGTATGCTCATGGCCGGACTCAGTAAACAGGGAAATTCCGTGGGCGCCATGAACCAGCTTGGCAGTGGTGCAACCAGTCAGACATCCGGACCGGGTGATATGCTCGGTTCTTTTCTCGATGCGAATAAAGACGGCTCCGTGGTGGATGATATTTTTGGGCATGGCGCGAAAATTCCTGTAAACGCGTAGTTGGACCTGAGGCTGGCCAGATAAGCGGGCATTCGATGTGTAGTTCAACTCGATGGTGTAAAGTGCATTTAAAACTACCAAGGAACTGCGACCAATGACGGACATTGCCACTGAAATCAGTCAGCCTGCAAAGAAACGTTTTGACACGTTGCACATTGTTCTGATTGTACTGCTGACGATTATTGTCACAGCGCTGCTGTCTGTCTGGGTCTGGCGAACCTATATTTTTCCAACATCATTCACTCCAGTTGTTCTGTCGCAGAAACAGGAGCAGGCGCTGAATGGAAAACTCAACGCAATAGGTTTGGGTGAACTTGGATCAGAGGCTCACCAGGCTGGTGCCAGACTGGAGCCCGAAGCCTACAGTGAAAAAGGTTTGAAACGCGAAGTGACGTTCACTGAAGATGAAGTCAACGCACTGCTGGCAAAAAATACGGATCTCGCTGATAAGCTGGCGATTGACCTATCAGACGATCTCATTAGCGCAAAACTCCTCGTGCCTCTTGACGAGGACTTCCCCATCATGGGCGGAAAGACACTGAAATTGAAAGCCGGCGTCGAGTTTGCCTATAAAGAAGGCGCACCGATTGTCGTACTCAAGGGCGTTACTATCATGGGTGTACCGGTTCCCAATGCCTGGCTGGGTAATCTGAAGAATATAAATATCATTGAAGAGTATGGGCATGATGAGGGTTTCTGGAAATCTTTCGCCGAAGGTGTGGACCAGTTACAGGTGGAAGATGGTAAGTTGAATATCAAACTGAAGGAATAGAAAACGCTGGCAGAGGAAAAAAGGATCTGGGACAGCACGAATATTATTGATCAGTTTCAGAACGAACTCATCATGGCACTCAATTGCGCGGACGGCATCTTTGTCGACCGGGCTGAATGCGCGCTAACATACAGACTCGACATAGCCCGTCGAATGAATACGTAGGAATATAACGGCTATTGTCTCGGCTCCATATGCCTGTCATGCTGGTATCCAGCCTATACAGGCTTCGTCAATAGGGGGCTTCGTGCCACCACCTACATTCGGTCGCAACCACATTCTGCATGGTTTGATTCTGTGGCTGATTCTCCTCTGGATGCTCACCGCGATCACCCCCTTTGATCGCCGCGACTGGTTGTTGGAAAACCTGCTGGTGTTTGTCTACACCGTCCTGCTGATCATCACCTACCGGCGCTTCGTCTTTTCCAATTTATCCTACGTGCTATTCACGGTCTTCCTCAGCCTGCATCTGGTCGGCGCGCATTACACCTACGCGGAGACGCCACTGGGATTCTGGCTGCAGGCATGGTTCGATCTGGAGCGAAATCATTATGACCGCATCGTCCATTTCAGCTATGGACTCCTGTGCGCCTATCCGTTCCGGGAAATCCTATTGCGCGCGGTCAGTGTGCGCATGCAATGGTCGTATTTTCTCGCCATTGTAGGCATCCTCGCCTTCAGTGCGTTTTATGAAATTATTGAAATGGTGGTTGCGGAACTGGTCGCGCCTGATTTGGGTGCCGCCTACCTTGGGACTCAGGGTGACACCTGGGATGCGCAGAAGGACAGTTTTCTGGCTTTCATAGGTGCGGGCACGAGCATGTTTATTGTGTGGCTGGAAAAACAAAAGTCTGCACGCTCCCACACGTCCATGACCATGCCTTAAGGCACCGGCAAGATATTGCCATTTGCTAACATGCGGGTCATTGAATTCAGGTTCATTACCTGAAATGTCTAGGTTATTGCAGCACAAATTGAATTCGAGAGAGTGGGTTTTCGCCGGGCGGGAGGAATAACTATTTCTCTGTTGTTCGGTTGTGTGAATAGCTCACGCATGACGGAATACTGTTAAAATAAACTAGCGGTGTCGGCGAGTGCCGGCTTTTTCAGCCGCAAGCAGGATAATTTTCAGCGGAGGCAAACATTATGGACAAATCAATGCTAACCGGAATCGGTATCGGCGTGGTCGTAGCCGTCGCGGGCGGCGCTATCGGCGGCTATACCTTGTTAAGCAAAAAGACCCCGTCATATGCGGACGTGCTGGACGTCTCGGAGGTGACTCAAACCGTACAGGTGCCTCGCGAAGTCTGTGAAGATGTCGCTGTCACCCGGCAGAAACCGGCACAAGATGAGAAGCGGATTGCCGGTACCGTTGCCGGTGCACTGGTCGGTGGTGTGCTTGGCAATCAGGTTGGCGGCGGCACGGGAAAAAAACTCGCCACCGTCGCTGGTGCCGCCGCCGGGGGCTATGCCGGCAACCAGGTCCAGAAAAACATGCAGGAAAAAGATACCTACACGGACACCGAGCAACGCTGCAGTATGGTCAACGAACCCAAGGTGAAGGTAATTGGTTACGATGTCAGCTATCAACTCGGTGACGAAACCGGCAAAGTACGTATGGACCACAAGCCGGGTGCGCGTATTCCGGTAACAGATGGTCAGCTGGTGTTGACGGAACAGCCGGTCGTGGAGGAGAGCCCGAAGTAGGGGGCACCGAAACCAAGTCAGCACCTTATTGACGTCAGTCGGCTTCCAGTCTGAATCGATCTCGATGCTGTCCACCACATCCGCACGTCCCGATGCACCACTGGCAATAGAGGCATGGTCTTGGATTGTGCCAATGATATGGTCGTGAATCACTTCGGCACTGGAGCATACATGCTGATATCGCGTGAGAGGGCGGTGTCAGTTCAGGCCAAAAAGCGCAGCCTCGGGATAGGGTTACCTCAAATTTTGTGGCGGCGGCGATTCAGAAAATTCCGCTGCAGCCGATTAATTCGAAGGTGTTCTAGGGGGAATCTGCATGGGGCTCTTATTCAATAAATCTCAACCAGTTACCAAAGTCACTCAGCAGGCTTTGGATAGTGACTCGGTGTGCGCTGTTTTACAGCACTTTCCCATTGGCACAACGGTGAATTATTACCCCGAGTTCAAGAAGGCGATCGTCCTGGAGACGGTCATCATTGGCTACATGATCAATAAAACGCCGTTCTTCTCGGCGCAGGATGTCGTCTTCGAAGGGGAAGGGGCCGACATGAAACTGCTAGTCGGAGAGGAGCGGAAAGCAACGCGTCTGAACAGTTTGAGCTTCATCATACCGGTGGAAAGTCGTGGCATGGGTCAGCTCGACTACACGCGACGGGTGGAGCTTGATCGCATCGGTGGTCTCGCGAAGGGCAACAACATCACCCTCATGGCGCAGGTCGATGAGGGCAAGACGCCGCTCGTGCAGACGACGGTTGCCAGGAATACCCAATTCAAGGAAGGTCCCTTTGCGAACACAGTCATCTCCCTGCTTGATATCGATGTCACCTCACTGCTGCTGATAGATCAACGTGCCAAGGCGCGACTGCAGATCAACTTGCCGGCACACATCAGTGCCGATAAGGGAGATCCCATAAGTTGCATCATGGCCGATTTCTCGGATCGTTCGGTGCGCCTGCGGGGTGAGTCGGGCTGGCCGGCGGGCATAGTTGCCGGGATGCGCCTGACACTTAGGTTCCGCTTGCCTGGTCGCAACGCTGATACGGTGTTGCGTGGGGAGCTCTACCGCGTGGACTACAATGATTTGGTGTTGATGCTGGAGGGTATCGAGCGGGATGGACAGTGCCGACGCATGGAAGTAATCGATCTGCTTGAGATCAAGTCGAAACTGCTGCAATTGCCGGCTAACGCGGCCTAAGATTAATCGGATCAGCGGCTTCCGCTTCTCTAATCCTTTATTCACCTTTAGCTCTCGCCATTGCTGACTAACATACAAAGGGAATTGGCATGTTAGAAAATCGTGCTCTCTTTATTCAGGCATAGGATGACAGATTAATCATAGGCTCCTTAATGTAACCTTAGGGGAACCTCTGATTAATTTGATCAAGCTAGCAGATGCAAGGCGCGGACAGGTGACTCGAAGCGAAGCGGAGAGAACGGCGCTAGCCGGCCCGCAGGGCGAGGTGCGTAGCACCGAGTAAAAAACGGAGTTTACACGGCGTCTGCCGCTTCCCGGCCCCGTATTTTGAGCCCGGCTGCAACGTGGCAGATGCCGCTTCAGCGAATTAATCAGAGGTTCCTTAGATCTGCAAACCTTCCTCATTGTCTCCGGTGTCGATGCGCTCATAACTCGCAATCACTTGCGCGCCGAGCAGAAGAATAAGTGCCGCGGCTTCCAGGCTGAGCAGAATCACCACCGCCGTCGCCAGCGTGCCGTAGACCACATTGACTAACGATAGCGTCGAGTAATACCAGACCAGG
This sequence comes from Thiohalobacterales bacterium, assembly GCA_041739295.1. Lineage (GTDB taxonomy): Bacteria > Pseudomonadota > Gammaproteobacteria > Thiohalobacterales > Thiohalobacteraceae > JAHJQQ01. The sequence continues at coordinate 17,396 of JBGSOE010000048.1, forward strand.
AAGTGTCGTGTCAGCTCCCACAAGACCGCGGCTGTCACACCGCCGATTAGTGCATGATGCCAGGCAAGACGGCCCACCGGCATGACCAGATACAGCGAGGTAAGCAATAACACCTCTCCGATCACACCGATAATATACATGAACGTAGTGCCGTGGCCGCTGAGAGACCAGTGTTGGCCGAACACCGACATCCCCGTTTTTTCCATCGCATCTAGACTGCCGCTGATCACGCTCACCACCAGCAGCCCGATGCCCAGCAACAGTATGTAGCAATACGGCAGGATAGCTGACACCAGAAAATGGCGGCGTTGGATCGTCACGCGGTGATGAAAAATTACCGACATTGCATTTTCCAGTACAGTAAAGGCCAATGAACTGAAAAACAGCATGACCACCAGGCCAACCACACCAAACAGCTTCCAGTTGTCGATGAAGGCCTCGATCTGAGCTATGAGTTCCGGCGCCTTGCCGGGCACAACCAGAGCCAGATAACCCTGGGTGATATCCAACAGTCTCTGTGGT
>JBGSOE010000052.1:0-5569 GCA_041739295.1 Thiohalobacterales bacterium
GGGCTTCGAAGAGATCGAAGATGATCACTGCGCCATCCGGAAAACGTCCGGATTTGTAACCTTCCATTGCTTCCTTGTTGGCGTAGAGGTGATGGATACCGCCGAACGAGGCATACAGGGAATGACCTTCCTCGATGACCATGCTTTTGACGTGATGCCAGTCGCGGTAACCCTCGGGGTATGGCACTTCAGCGTCGGCCGCATACACAGGGGCAACGCAGGACATGCCCAGTAAAATTGTCAGGATGCGTTTCATGTGTCTCTCCTTTTGGTTCAAAGTTGGGTGAGGCCGCTTGGCCTCGCCTCGAAGGGGGTTATTTCAAATCCACCAGTGCCGCACCGAAGTTGATGTGGAACGGCAGGCCATCGATGACCAGGGCGGGCACGGATTTGACACCCAGGCCCTCCGCCTCGGCGAGGCGGGATTTCTGTTCACCCAGATGCACGATCTCGACGTTGTAACGTGACGGATCGAGAGCCGTGACGAATTGCTGCTCTGCGGATACACAAACGGGGCATCCTGCATGGAAAAACAAGGCTTTGCTCATGACAGTCTCCTCAGCATATGTTAATATGCATCGAGTCGATGCATATTAAAGTTTAGAGTCGATACATTCCATTTGTCAAGACATGATTCGAGGCGATACATTGTTGCCATGACCACCACCGTCCTCCTGCTAGAACGTCTCGGCGCGCTCATCCACCAGTCGGTCCGGGATGACGCCGCCCGCCACGGCTTGTTGCCAATCCATGTCCAGGTGTTGAGTTATCTGTCCCAGGCCAATCGCTACAGCGATCTACCGATCGCTATCGCTGAATACTTCGGCATCACGCGGGGCACTGTGTCGCAAACCCTGGCGGTGCTCGAACGCAAAGGTCTGCTCGTGAAGCAGCCGGACCCCCGGCACGGCAGGCGCGTGCATCTCAAGTTGACCCCGAAAGGCGAGGCGGTACTGAACGACAGTTGGGCCCGGCGCATGGATACCGTGTTTCGATCGGTGGAACCTGATGCGCAAGCAATGGAATCAAACTTGCGAGGGTTGTTGCGAGACCTGCAGAAACTTAATGGTCAGCGTCCATTCGGTGTGTGCCGACAATGCACCCATTTTCTGACTGAGTCTGACGGCGCGCGTTGCGGTCTCACCGGCGAGTCACTGATCGAGGAACAAACGGTACGCATCTGCAGAGAGTGGACAGCACCCAGCAGAGCAGCGTCTGATATAGGGAACCTCTGATTATTCTGTCATTGCGTCCATGTACGCAATGACGAGTTGACGAATAAACCTAAAAAAATCATTTTAGCCACGGAAACACACGGAAGAAACACAGCACCTTCCTTGAGCGACTATTCACCACCTTGCGGGTGATTGCGGTACCTGCGTGAAGCTTATGACCTGGTCCGGGTTTTTCCGTGTGATTCCGTGGCGAATATGGTTCATAGGTTTATATTTGCGCGCGGCGATGCAGCGACGCATCGGCGGCACGACAGGCGACACGGCGGGAGTGCTGGTCGAGCTGACCGAGGTGTTCGTGATCGTCAGTATCGCCTCGGCACTGTCGACCCAATAGATGCCACGCGATGGGGTACCCGATAGTCTTTGGTGACCCGCTTGCCGGAAACACGCGGCGCTACTTGAATCCGAACGGCGGCATCATCCCCAGAAACGGATCGAATTCCGGTTCCGGAATCCGGTAGCCTTGCAACCATTTTTTGAGTTGCCGCACATCCTGGAACCGCTGCATGTCGTGCTGGATGCGAGCGATCGCCTCCCGCACCGTGCGGATATCCTCCTTGAGCATAAAGGCAATGCGCTTGGGGGTCAGCGTCTCGAACGGTGAAACCTGCAACATGCCGCCGATCTGCATTTCCATCAGCTCGACCTCTTCCTGCAATTCGTCCAGCTGGTTCTGTAGAACTTTGTTGTAGTGCCTCAGGCGGTCTTCGGCGATGTTGTTGAGTTGGCTCTGGTCGATCTGTTCAACGGCCAGTTGCAGTTCCAGCAGTTGCAGCAAATTCTTGTTCCCGTAGGCGACGGTCACTTTCTGCATGAGATCGGTCTTGCGTTCGCGTTCAGCGGAGTCTGGCTCGCGGTCGGGGTGCAAGGCCGCCACCAGTTGGCGGTAGACCGCCTGGATGGATTTGCTGACATGCGCGGCCTCCTCGTGTTCACGCGCTTCTTTTGCGAGTTGTTTGGCGGTTTTTTTGCGCTTGGGGCGGGACACCGCGGCGGCTTCGGCCTGTTCCTGCTGCTGTCTGACCTTTTCCGCCAGGCGTTCCGCGGTGCCGTGCGGGTCGCGGGGGTCAAAGTCGAATGCGTCATCATCCAGCGCGATGCCAAATTCCTGCTCCAGCATGGTCTTCAGAAATTCCGCCGCCAGTGCGTCGGTTTCCTGCGTCTGCGCATCGAAGTCGTCCGCGCTGTATTTGTTGTACAGCGGTTTTAAATCGTCGCGCTGGTGCAGGCCGATGAGCTCCTCACAGGTTTCGCGGATCAGGTGTGCGAGTTTTGCCTGCTGGCCGCGCGTGAATTTATGGCGGGTGAAGAGCTGATCCAACAGGAGCACCAGCTCCGCCTGATGTTCACTCAGGGCTTTCCGCAGCGGTTCCAGTTGAGTCAGGGCATCTTGCTGACAGCGCGCAAGGCCCGCCTGCCATTCGGCAAGCAGCTTCTTCTGAGCGCCGATTTTTTTGATCAGGCCATTGAACTTCTTCTGGGCGGGGGACAGCGTTGCCTGCGTCTGCCCGACCTTGATATGGACGACATGGCTATGCGACATGGCTTACTTGCTCGATGGAATCATTAGGTGAGATTCGATAGGGACGACACTCCAGCGTCACGGGGCATCGTCCTTACTGATCTGGTATTTATACTACAACAGGATTGCCGCTGGTTGCAGACTGGATCATCACGCAGTATTGACCACCCGAAAACGTCTCGCCCGCTGCCGTGGGTGCGCGCTGACGGACTCGATTATCCTGACCGGGATTCCATTACCCGACCAGACCATTCCCGGCCGCCATGCCCGCATCTTCTCCGCAATTTGCTATCGCTCATACTCCGAATATGCAGACGGCGTTGTCCATCGGGGACTAATCGCCCTCGCATCGCTCTCCATGGCGATTAGCGGTGGAATCGTTCCTTATGGACCGTAGCACTTTGCTGGCATTTGAAACACTCTGGGGTGTGGAAGATAAACAGACGTCGCGCGACCTGCCCAGACTGACATCGGAGGAGAGAACACTCTACGATGATTTACGGGACAATCGAATATGCGAGAAGCTGCGTCTTGAGCAAGAAAGAATCGGATTCAACTGGGTGGAGTCCGCTTTGTCGGCGCTCACGTAAAGTGAAAATGCCAGTGCGATTTTTCCAACACGCGAAGAGTAAAACAAATGTGCGAGCGGTGAATAAGGAGGGCTAAAGTTCTCTGTGGCAGCTTGGAAACAGATCGCAACTGTACCAACCGACCAATTTAATTTCTAATAAACTTCCATAACTTATTGAAAAATGGTGCCGTTGAGAGGAGTCGAACCTCCGACCTACTGATTACGAATCAGTTGCTCTACCAACTGAGCTACAACGGCTTGGCAGGGGCGCGAGTATAAAAGAAAGGCTCTGGCAGCGACAACCGGAAACCCGTCGATTATGTGATCAGGCTGGGGATTGGTTGCGGATGCGGATAATGACATCGACGCCGTCGGCCACGGTGCCTTCCGGAAGTGCCGGCAGGTTCATGAGCGCAAGCTGGTCGGCGTCTATATCCATCAGCTCGCCGGTGTCGACGTTGTAGAAATGATGGTGATCACAGGTATTGGGATCGTAGAACACCCGGCTGGGGTCGACGATCACTTCGCGGATAAGGCCTTTGGACGCAAACAGGCCCAGGGTGTTGTAGACCGTCGCCTTGGAAACCCGTGCCGATTCTTGGTTAACTTGCTTCAGGACCTCGTCGGCGGACAGGTGTTGATCGCGGGCAAACAGGGCCTGTGCGATCTCCAGTCGCTGGAGGGTCGGCTGGATACCATGCCCGGCCAGCAGGTCGATCACCTGCTGCTGGCTAAGCGGCTGTCTTTCCGGTCGTTTTTGCATGCGTCAAGTATACGACCGATATTTAGACAAAGTCTATCCTTGCCTAAGCACTGATTCTGTCAGGCAAAAAAGGAGCAGGATCGATATCGGGGCGGCGCCCCAGCAGTTGATCTGCCAGCAGCCGGGCCGAGGCCGGACCCAGGACCACACCGTTTCGGTAGTGGCCGGCGTTTATATATAGGTTGGCCAGTTCCGGGTGGCGGGCGATGCAAGGGACTCCGTTCGGGGACCCTGGCCGAAGACCTGCCCAATGATGCTCCAGCTCACAGCCGCCAAGCGCTGGGATCAGCCGAATAGCCGCCGCGCGCAAATCGGCCAAGGCGCTTTCTGTCGTGGATTTGTCAAAGCCAACCCGTTCCAAGGTGCTGCCAACCAATATTCTTCCATCGCGACGCGGTATGACATAGCGCCCCTGATCGAGGACGATGCGTAGTACCTGTCCCGGTTTGCCGCGGAACAGAATCATCTGACCCCGCACGGGTTCGACGGGAAGCTCGATCCCGGTTGTCTTTAACAGATCACCACTCCAGGCACCGCCGGCCACGACAACCTGCTCTGCGGTAAGAAAGCCTGACTCGGTTTCGACGCCCACGACGCGGTCGCCATCCCGGCGAAAACCAGTTACGGCACGTTGCTCGATAAAACGCACGCCGCTTCGTTCAAGTGCCAAGCGTAGCGATTTGGCCAAGCGTGGATTGCGCACCTGCCCTACTTCAGGCAACCAGCAGGTCTGTGGGCTGGTAACCCCGAGTGCCGGCTCAAGCTCCGCGAGCTGTTGCGCATCGATCTGCTGGAGTGTTGCATCGAAATTGCGCGCCCATGCCTGACTAACGGCGGGATCACCTCCATCGAGAATCAGCAATCCAGAACGTTCGTGTTCCGGATCGAGACCGCTTTCATCCTGTATCTCCGCCAGCAACTGCGGATAGCGCTGCTGACTCCAGTGCGCCAGTTGATTCACGGCATCGGGATAACGCCAGGGATACAGGGGCGAGAGGATACCGCCACCGGCCCAGGTTGATTCGCGGCCACTGCTGCCGCGTTCGATCAGCGTCACCTGCACGCCCGCAGCCTGCAGCTCGCGCGCCGTCAACATGCCGATCAGCCCGGCGCCTACTATCAGACAATCCACCACTAGCTATCTCCATCAACGTCGCCAGCATTCAGCGTCCGCATATGCTTCTGTCATCACCGGTCCGCGCTGATCCAATGCGAAGGTGCCGCAACTGTCGTCCTGTTGCGGTCCACCGGCTATCGGCTGTGCGGTGATCATAAAACCCGCCGCTGAACGCTGTGTGATGCTCAATCGATAATGGCCATCCAGCGAGACAGCGCTCGACCAGCCGAGATCATCGAGACTGGCGTAGCCGGTATGGCTGGCCCGCCACTTCTCCTGCGCCATGCGCACACTCAGCAAGCTGGATATCGCATCCAAACGGCGGCCATGCTGCATCTGATTTCGATAATTCGGCAGCGCC
>JBGSOE010000100.1:0-2968 GCA_041739295.1 Thiohalobacterales bacterium
CGCGCAGATCCGGCCCGGCGACTTTGACGCCAAGCGGTGTCTTGATACCCGTGGCCAGCATGTCGATGCGGGTGGCGATCGGCATCAGCCAGGCATTGGTCAGCCCCGGTATGCGCACCCGTTGATCCAGCTCCTCGATCAGCTTTGGCAGTGTCATGCCCGTGCGCCACTCCGTTTTAGGTTTCAGCCGTATCGTTGTCTCCATCATGGTTAATGGCGCGGGGTCGGTGGCCGTCTCGGCCTGTCCGATCTTGCCGAACACTTGCGCAACCTCTGGCACAGTTTTGATCAACCGATCGGTCTGTTGCAGAAGTTGTTGCGCCTTGCCCACCGACAGGCTCGGGAGTGTCGTCGGCATGTACAGCAGATCACCCTCATCGAGCCGCGGCATGAATTCGGAGCCCAACTTCGACAATGGCCACAGACTCACAGCAACCAGCAGCACTGTCAGCAGCAGTGTGGTGCGTGGTCGGCGCAGCACGACACCGATCACCACACGGTAAGCGCGCATCAGCACGCGGTTAAGCGGATTGGCCTGTTCGGCGCGGATGCGTCCGCGTACCAGATAGACTATCAGTACCGGAACCAGCGTCACGGACAACCCGGCTGCCGCCGCCATGGCAAAGGTTTTGGTGTAGGCGAGCGGCGCGAACAGCCGCCCCTCCTGTGCCTGCAGCGCGAATACCGGGAGAAAACTCAAGGTGATGATCAGCAGCGAAAAGAACAACGGCGGCCCGACCTCGACCATGGCCTGCTGCATGACGGCCAGTCGCTCGGCATTATCGCCACGGTATTGTTCGAGATGTTTGTGTACATTCTCAATCATCACGATCGCCGCATCCACCATGGCCCCCAGCGCGATGGCGATACCGCCCAGAGACATGATATTGGCGTTGATGCCTTGCAGGTGCATGACGATGAACGCCACGAGGATGCCCACCGGCAAGGTAAGCACCACGACCAGCGCAGACCGCAGATGGAACAAAAAGGCGGTGCAGACCAGCGCCACAAGCACGAACTCCTCCACCAGTCGCTGCTTCAGTGTCGCAATTGCACGCGTGATCAGCGCTGAGCGGTCATAGGTCTCAACGATCTCAACGCCGACTGGCAGACCCCGCTTCAGATCTTCCAGTTTGGCCTTGATCCGTTCGATCGTGGTCAGCGCGTTACCACCCCAGCGCATGACGACAATTCCGCCCGCGACCTCGCCCTGCCCATCCAGGTCGGCGATGCCGCGACGCATCTGCGGACCGATGCGGATATCGGCGATATCCTGCAGCAGCAGCGCGGCACCTGCCTCGCGCCGCGTGATATACGGAATGCGTTTCAGATCCTCCAGGTTTCTGATATAGCCCTTGCCACGGATCAGATACTCCGCCTCGCCCATCTCAATGACCGAGCCGCTCACCTCCTGATTGGCATCCAGAATCATCTGCCGGATCATCGGCAAGGACAGCGCGTGTGCGCGCATGCGTCCGGGATCGAGAACGACTTGGTACTGTTTGACCATACCACCGAGACTGGCCACCTCGGCCACGCCCGGCACGGTCTGCAGACCGAACTTGAGATACCAGTCCTGGATGCTGCGCAACTCCGCGAGATCGTGGCCACCGGTACGGTCAACCAACGCATATTGATAGATCCAACCGACGCCACTGGCATCCGGACCCAACTGCGTCTTCGCGCCTGCCGGCAATTGATCACGGACCTGACTCAGATATTCGAGCACGCGCGTGCGTGCCCAGTAGGGATCGGTGCCATCCTCGAAAATCACATACACATAGGATTCACCGAAGAACGAATAGCCGCGCACGTGCACGGCACCGGGCACCGCCAGCATGGCGGTGGTGAGCGGATAGGTCACCTGATCCTCCATGACCTGCGGCGCCTGACCCTGGAAACTGCTTTTGATAATGATCTGTACATCTGACAGGTCTGGAATCGCATCAAGCGGCGTCTGGCGTACCGAGTAGATACCCCAGCCGACGGCGAGCAGCGTGACCAGCAACACCAGCGGACGATTGAGCGTGGACCAGCGAATGATGGCCGCGATCATGCCTGCGTCTCCGAGTGCCGGAACGCACAGGCGCTGTCACAGTTACAGGCGTGGCAGTAGAACAGACAAAAGGTCATCCGGCGCATGCTGCGGCTAACGCCCCGTCAAACGCAGGTAACTTGCCTGCAAACTGCTTTCGGAGTCGATGAGAAACTGCGCGGATACCACAATCTGATCGCCTTCCTTCAGGCCATCGAGTATCTCAACAGCATCACCCGCCTCAATGCCGGTCTTGACCGGCACAGGTTTGAAACGTCCATGAGGGAGTGCGACGATCACGCGGTCTTCCGCCTCGGTGCGGATCAGTGCCTGTTGCGGAACCGCCAGCACCGCCTCGTGGGGATCGCCGAAAATGGTGGCCACCACGTACATGGCACTCTTGAGCAACTGCGGTGGTGCCGTGAACGACAGACGTACGCCAATATTCTGCGAATTGGGATCGATGGACACCGCGCCCTGGTTGATCATACCCGACCACGCCTGATTGGAGACATGCGGCAGTTTGACCTCCACAGCCTGTCCGGACTGTATCCAGGCCGCGTCGCGCTGGAATGCGTTTGCCAGCACCGTCGCGCGCATCATCCCGGTAAATTCGAACAACGCGGTACCGCGCGCTACTGCGGCATCGGCTGACACCTGCAGATTCGTGACCATGCCCGGAAATGGCGCATACAGTGTCAATTGGGAGGATGCCTCCCGCGTCTGTTCGAGTTTCGCGATGGCCTCCTCGGTCAGCCCGAGCTCTGCCAGGCGCTTGCGGGATGCCTCCACAGTGGTCGGCTGCGCAGTATCGGACGCTGATGCTGCTTGCGCAGCGGCGGCGGTCTCTGGCGTCGTTGGCGTGGATGTGTCCGTTGCAAGCAGGTCAAGATGCGCGCGTTCGGCGCTGCGCAGCGCAGCGGATTCGAGCAA
>JBGSOE010000148.1:0-2385 GCA_041739295.1 Thiohalobacterales bacterium
GCGCCGACACCGGGCGTACTCATGAGTTGTTGGGCGATGGCGCTCTCTTTGGCCAGGTGTTCGAGTTCACGGTCGTAGGCGAGCACGTCGGTGTGAATATCCTGCAGGCGCAGATACAGGTCATGCAACAGACGCCGTGCCAACGTCGGTAATCCATTCTCGGCATCTTCGAGGATGTCGGGAATGTGATGCATGGCGGGATAGCGACCTTGGGGCATGATCAGGCCAAACTCGCTGAGCAGGCCACGCAGTTGATTGACGGTCGCGGTGCGCTCCTTGATGCGGGCCTGTCGAATGCGGTGCAGACAGAGGATGGCCTGTTGTTCGGCACTTTTGATCGGCACGAAGCGCATACCGGGTCGGGCGACGGCTTCGCAGATGGCCTCAGCATCGTTGCCGTCGTTCTTGCCGCCCTTGCGGTAGGGGATGACGAACTTCGGCGCCATGATGCCGACCCGATGCCCGAGCGCGATGAGTTGTCGGGCCCAGTGATGGGCGCCCGAGCACGCCTCCATGCCGATGAGACAGGGTGGCTGCTGAACGAGGAACGGCATGAGCTTGGCGCGGCCGAGGGTCTTGCGAAACACGGTCTTGCCGTGCGCATCGACGCCATGCAGACTGAAGGTATTCTTTGCCAAATCGATACCCAGGGTAGTAACGTTCATGTCGACTCCTCCTGTTCCGTTGATTGATAGACAACACTTTCAATCTGGCACATCCGATGCCGTAGGAGCAGGGGGAGTCCATATCATTCGCTAGGCAGCGTTTTAGCCAAGTGTCTGCTCAATAATGCGCCGCAATGTTTCAACATCGAAGGGTTTGTCGAATATCGCGGCGACGCCACTCTGATCCAATGCGGCGAGTCGGCTACTGTCCGAGGCCGAGGTTACCATCAGAATGGGTACACCACCTTGGCTGCTTTCATTGCGGATGTAATTGATGAGTTCACCACCGTCCATTTCCGGCATGTAGTAATCCGTGATGATGAGGTCGAAATAATCCTGATCGATTATATCCTTCGCCTGCATACCGTTTTCTGCTTCACGAATTTTGACGACGCCCATCTTCTCTAGAACCTGGCGCATAAAACGGCGCGCGGTATACATGTCATCCACCAGTAATACACGCACCTCATCGGGTGTGTAAGTACCCAGTTGCAGTTGGTTGGGTTCCAGGAAATCGAGGGTAGCGAATAGAGACTTATGCAACTGTTCTGCCGTGAAGGGCTTGGGCAGGATGGCGATCACACCGGCCTGACGCAGCGGTTCCAGATAGCGATAACTGGTTTCGCTGGAAACCAGCATGAAGGGAATGTCTACGAGCTCTGGTGTTTCGCGCATACGCTGTACCAGATCAGTGCCGGTCATGCAGGGCAGATGCATGGCACTGATGATCAGATCGGGCGGCGTGCCGTGCATCTGTTCCAGGGCCTCTTCACCACCGGTGGCGTGCGTGATTTGATGCACACCCATATCCTGCAGCCAGCCAGTGACAATGCGCTGCTGGGTACTGGACGGCTCTACAATCATTACCATCAACTGGCCGACCTGGATAGATTTCATGCTGAATTGCTTCCTTTTACTGCCGCTAACCGCCACATCATGAAACAGGGCTTATTTATGCGCTCGATTGTGGGTGAGATCCTCGACCACGCTGGGGTCGGCCAATGTTGAAATGTCGCCAAGGTTGTCTACTTCATTGGCCGCAATCTTACGTAGGATGCGGCGCATGATTTTACCCGAGCGTGTTTTCGGCAGTCCTGGCGCCCATTGGATCACATCTGGTGAGGCAATGGGCCCGATCTCCTTGCGTACCATGGCAATGAGTTCCTTGCGCAGATCGTCGCCGGGTTCAAAGCCTTTGATCAGGGTTACGTAGGCATAGATACCCTGGCCTTTGATGTCGTGCGGGAAGCCCACCACGGCAGCCTCTGCGACCGCCGCATGTAGCACCAGGGCACTTTCAATCTCTGCTGTTCCCAAACGATGACCAGAGACATTGAGTACGTCGTCGACGCGACCGGTGATCCAATAATAGCCGTCGGCATCGCGGCGTGCGCCGTCACCGGTGAAATAATTTCCCGGATAGGTTTTGAAATAGGTGTCGATGCAGCGCTGATGATCACCGTATATGCTGCGCATCTGCCCGGGCCAGGAACGAGTGATGACCAGATTACCTTCACAGGCGCCTTCCAGGATCTTGCCTTCAGGGTCGACAATCGCCGGTACCACACCGAAGAAGGGGACCGACGCAGAACCGGGTTTGAGCTTGGTCGCGCCGGGCATTGGCGTGATCAAGTGCCCACCGGTTTCGGTTTGCCACCAGGTATCGACAATCGGGCAGCGGCCATCACCGACGACGTTGTAATACCACTCCCAGGCCTCG
>JBGSOE010000156.1:0-2575 GCA_041739295.1 Thiohalobacterales bacterium
GAAGGATGACAGGCGCGGAGACGTATTGCTGATGCTTCCTGCGTGGCGGTCCCATGAGCGGACGTGATCTAGTGAGTTCGGACGACCTTAGAAAACCCGTTGCTTACCCATTTACTGGGTCGATGGTCGGTGGAACCTATATTGTCGCGGCTGCTCAGGCGCGCCTGTTATCCCGCTCGCCACAATGGAAACCTGAGCTGTATCTCCCGCTCAAAGGGCCCAATGCGACGGTTTTTGAGCAAAACGACGTGCTGCCACACTACTATGGTCTCAGCGAAGCGGATGTGGTGTGTATACGCAACCCCTGTGGCATTCAGGCTAACGCCAGAACGCTGCCAGTACACTTCAATATAGTGCGGATCGCCCGCAGACTGCTGAAGCAGCTCAATCCTCGCATCGTGCACATTCACGACATCAGGACCCTGGTCAACTGGGGCGTGGCGGCGAAGATGCTTTCCATTCCAGTGATATGGCATGTGCATCAGGAATGCGGAAGTCATATCCGTGATCTGTTGAATATCCGCATTGCCGACTTCCTTATTCTGAATTCTAGGGCAACGCTGCAGCGTTTTTCCCGGTTTCGGCGTATACCCGAGTACGGTGTGGTGCACAACGCCATAGACACATCGCGATTTTCTCCAAGTCCGGACAAGGTCGCGGAAAAGCGCAAGTGGGGACTCGATCCGAATAAGATTACCATCGGCTACGTAGGGAGTCTGGTAGCGAGAAAGCGTCCGGAATGGTTGTTCGAAAGCGCTGTGCTTTTCGAGAAACGCGGTATGAATGTACAGATCGTGATCGCCGGAGCGGATCATACCGACGGACAGTACGTTTCCCTGCTGCGCGATCGCTATGCCGATGTAACGGCAAGCGGGAGCCTGGTCTACCTTGGCCACAGACAGGAGATCCCGAGTCTGATGCGGGCGCTGGATATATTTGCCATGCCTTCGTACCAGGAATCCTTTGGCCTGGTGTACGGAGAAGCGATGGCATCCGGTGTGCCCGCGGTGGGTTGCGCGGTGGGCGGTGTTCCCGAGGTGGTGATGGACGGTGTGACAGGAAGGTTGCTTCCAGATGGCGACTTCAATGCCTTCATCGATGCATTACAATCCCTGATCCAGGACAGCGGTCAGAGGCTCGAAATGGGTGCGGCGGGCAGGCGGCATGTCGAGGCAACATTCTCGGAGCAAGCCATGATGCAGGGACTGCTGGATATTTACGACAGACTGTCATCGAAGCGCTAGCCATAGACGGGTATTGTCCGCCATGTATTCGTGTACTCAGTCGGCAGACAGCGATAACGGAGGGTGGCATTTGCCGCAAACCCGCCGGACGTTGATGAACCGCATCGCATACGCGGGCGTCTATTTCTGGGTAACCCTTGCTGTGGCGTTGTGTCTTGCGGCGCCCGCGTCGGCCTGCAAATCCGGAACGCCGGTAACGCGCGTTGTCGAAATGAAGCCCTCACCGAACTACGCACTTACTACCGATGAATCAGACCGGCAACAGCTGACGGATGGCAAACTCTATCGATATCCGATCTGGACCAACAAGGGCAGTGTCGGCTGGGTCGGGCGGACCCCGGTTAAAATAGCTCTCAAACTGAGGTGTGAGGGTGAAAACCGGGCTCGCTTTACCGGTAAACTGCGCTTATACACTGCCAAGGGTACGCCGGAAAACGGTGTGTATATTCCTCGGCGCATCGACGTCTACTCGCGCGAGAAGACCGACGCTTACGTGCATGTCGGTTCTGCCCTATTCAATCAATCATCTGTGGCCGGCAAGCGAAATCACTGGATCAGTGTCGACGTGAACGACGCCAGTCCGGATATGGCCCTCGTGATTCATGCCGAGGGAAAGTTTTTGATGCTGGATGAAATCCAGTGGCAACCCTCCAACAACGCGACGAGCCAGACGCGGCAGGCAGAGCCGGACGCCGTTCGGGACGTTGTCGAGGACAGTACGAAGCGATTCAAGAGTGACCTGTTATCCAGAGCAAGGTCGCCGGATTCCCCAGCATCATTTCCCAGACAGGCCGATCGCATCGGAATCCAGGCATGGTTTCAAAATCCGTGGACACGCCTCGATGCCTTGCCGCACCGGGATACGCTGCAACAAGCGGCGCTGGAGCTGGATGTCACCGGTGTCGATCAGGAATACGAATCAGCCAGTCTCGGCTTGCTTAACACTGGCGCTGACCGGACTGTACGTGTGCAGGTATCGGCAGCGCTGAATGTCCGAAAAGCGATCCAACTGAGAAATATCGAGCGTGTTCTGGCCGCGGATGGTTCGCTGGTTTACGACCCTCTCAGGCCCATGCCTGAAGGCCAACTGACGCTGCGTAGCGCTGAAGCGGCCTACATAATGGTTACTATTGATCTGCGCAAACTGGGGGCCGGGATTCACGAGTTTCAGCTCAGGGTCGAGGATGAAGCGGGGGCAACGCTGGTGCTGTTGCCGGCCAGGGTTCACGTGGCTGCAGTTCCGGCCTGGCCACGGGATACACCGCGCGCGGTTAACTGGGCCTATATGTCGGATATGCCTGTGTGGACCAACAGCCAAGCAGCCCTTGATG
>JBGSOE010000181.1:0-5029 GCA_041739295.1 Thiohalobacterales bacterium
AACCGATAGTCGATCTCCTTTGCCCACTTACGCTCAAGCAACTGACGCACCTGTTCGCGTCCAACTGGAAATTCGACGCGATTCCGCCAAAGCGTGTCGTTCGTGTAAACGAGAGCAACGCGCTCAGGGTCGCGTGTGTTCCATGCGTCTTCTGCCATGCGTACTTTCAGAGTGGCGGTTTCCTGTGTAAAAGGGGGGAGCGGGGGTTTGGTTTCCATGGTTCAAATCAATCCTCAAAGGCGATGTAGACAGAATTGTCTACATCGGCGACTCTACCTTGGGTGGACAGACTTGTCTACAATCTGAAAATGCAAACAAACAAGACCCGTGTCTCGCCCACGCTCCCCGCGCGCGAACGTATTCTGCTAACCGCGCATGAACTCTTTTATCGCGATGGCATCCGCGCAACAGGGATCGATCGGGTGATCGCTGAATCAGGTGTCACCAAGGTTACGTTCTATCGTCACTTTCCCAGCAAGAACGACCTTATCTGCGAATTCCTGGAGTTTCGTCATCGGCGCTGGATGGAATGGTTTGTCGATGCGCTACAGCGTCATGGCGAAAACTTGAATGCCCTCTTGCCCGCCTTAAGCGAGTGGTTCAACGACGGCAGTTTTCGTGGGTGCGCCTTCATCAACAGCGTCGGGGAGTTGGGTGCCGTTTTGCCCGAAGTCGTGGAGATTTCGCGACGCCACAAGCAGGAAATGATGGAGGTCATAGGGCAATTGCTGCCACCCTCAAGGCATCGTGCGGACGATGCGCAGGCGGTAGCCATGGCTGTTGACGGGGCAATCATTCGGGCACAATTCGATCAATCACCGGAACGCGCACTTCATGTGCTGAACAGGCTCCTGAAGGCTTTGCTGACCAAATGAAATGGCGGGACTCGGTATCCTCTACAAGTTCAGGTAACCATGCTGTCATCTTTTGTGCCGCGACAAGCTGCGGCTAGTTCCCGGCGTGAGGCCGAACTCGCGTTTAAAAGCCCGGCTGAAGGAGGCCTCACTGGCGTAGCCGACGCGCTCTGCTATGTCGATCATGGCGAGACTGGGATCGTTTAACCATTCGCGCGCGAGTTGCATGCGCCAGCGCGTCAGATAGTTCAGCGGTGTCATGCCGACTTTCTGATGGAAGCGGTTGGCGAAGGCGGAACGCGACATGCCTGCCGCACGCCCCAGCGTGCCCAGCGTCCAGGGGCGGAACGGTTCGGCGTGCATGGCACGAAAGGCCAGGCCAAGTTTCCGGTCCGCCAGCGCCGCCAGATAGCCGCCGTCGAGTGACGTGCGCTGCATGACCGTGCGCACCACCAGGATGAACAAGGCATCACCCAGTCGATCCAGCATCACGTCGCCGCCGGATTGCGCTTGAGCGGCTTCATCAACCATCAGCCGGATGAGCGTGTCCACGGATTTGGAACTGGGGTCCTCGGCCTTGCGCAGAACGATAGCCTCGGGAAGCGCTTCGATGATCGGATTCCACGCTCTCGATTCGAATTCGAAATAGCCGCAGATCAGGCCTGTGGAAGGGATCGAACCATCATTCGCCGAGGGCCGGTTGAGCGGAACGTCCGGTCCGGGCGGCGTGGCCAAACTTGAAATTCGATGGGGCTTGTCCCGGGGCAGCACCAGAAGATCGCCAGCCTGAAGCGGGATAGGCGTTTCACCGCTTGCAAAGTGCAGCCAGCAGTCGCCATGCGCCACTACATGAAAGGTCGCCTTTTTCTGCCCGGACGTATCCACCGCCCAGACCCCACAGAAACTGGAGTGCAAGAAGATATTGGTGCGCAGGCGAAGCAGCCGAAGTACGTCGGTTAGGGCATCCATGATCACGGCAAACAGTACGAATAATCAAAATATACGGACTATTCGTCATTAATAGTATCGGGATATTTGCTTATTCTGTCTGCACGGTAATCCCACCGTTAAATTTTCGGAGCCTTAGATCATGAAAAAGACTTTAAAGACCGTCCTGGCTGGCAGCCTCCTGCTGGTATCCACGTTCACATTCGCGGCCACGCCGGTCACCCAGAACGGCGTGACCACAATCCATCTGGACCAGTATGGCGGCTACTTTTCCGCAGAGGAGACTTTGGCCGGACTCAAACCCGGTAAATACCGTTTTGTTGTCTCCAACAAGACCAACAAGATGGTTGGCTTCCAGATTCAGGACTTCACCACGCACAAGGTTCTGGACATGTTTCCCCTGGAGCCGGGCAAGACCGGCACGAGCGAGGTCAACATTACCGAGAACGGTTTCCGTTACCGTTGCCCCATCAACCCTACGCCCTGGTATGAGGTGGAGAACGTAAGCGCGAAGTAAACACAAGGCCGCACGTCGCGGCCTTGTGTACTGCTACTTAACGAGGAAAACATGGCCACTATCAGACTTCACACAAAGAAATCCTGTGCGTACTGCGCCCAGGCGAAGCAGCTGTTGCAAAGAAAGGGACTTGCCTACGAAGAAATAGATCTCGGCTCGGATCCTGACATCGAAGCTAACCTGACAGCGCAGACCGGATTTCGCACCGTGCCGCAGATTTTCATAAACGAGCGATTTGTCGGCGGTTTTACTGATTTGGCGAAACTGAGCGCGCTGGGCGAACTCGACTGCCTTGCCTAGCCTCCGTCAGGGACGCAATCCCTCCGTCTGCTTCGACGGGGCCTGTCTGAACCTGCCGGGGTGCAACATGAAAGCATCCCGGCGGTGCCGCTAGTTGCGCCCGGCGATTACACCTCCGTCGACATCCCAGATCGCGCCGGTCACCCAACTGGCATCGTCGCTGAGCAGAAAGTCGATGGTATTAGCGACATCTTCCGGTGTGCCAATGCGTCCAATGGGATGGAAACCGTTGAAGGTAGCAAGCGTTTCGTCGATTTTTTCCGGGGCAATGAATGCCTCGTAAATGGGAGTTTTGACCACTGCCGGCGCAACCGCATTGACGCGAATGTTGTGGTCGGCCAGTTCCATTGCCATATGCTGCGTCAACGCATGCAGCCCGGATTTCGCCATCGAATAGGCAGAGGATGGCGTCGCCTTGATGGCTTGTCTGGCCCACATCGATCCAATATGCACGATCGCACCGCCGCCGTTCGCAGCCATGTTCCTGGCCACGGCCTGGGAAATGAAAAAGATGGCGCGGTTCAGATCGAGGTAAGTGTCGTAGTCTCCGGGTTCGTGCTCGAGGAATGGCGTAGGCTTGAAATAGCCGGCTGCGTTCACCAGATATTTGACAAGATTGTCGCGGTTTTCGGCAAAAGCAACAATGCGCGCCACATCGTCTTTTTCGTACAAGTTTGCCTGGAGCGTTTCAACATCGCCAAACCCAGAAAGCTCGCGTTTTGCCGCTTCGAGTTTGTCGGGCGATTTGCCCACAATCACGGTTTTGATCCCGCGATTCAGAAGGCGCTTTGCGGTTGCAAGCCCCATGCCGCTGGAGCCGCCAACGATCATGGCCAAGGGATGTACTAAATTTTCCATCAGATTACCTTTCGTCTGTAGTTGTAGGAGACTACAGCGTAGGGAATTCGCCGGCCTGCTGAAAAGCGGGCACAAATCGGTGTGCCACTTACTTATTGGTGCAAGTTGATGAACCACCAGGACAAAAAATTTTCCATAAAATCCGCTCCCGAGCGGAGCGCGCGCATGGTCGAAACCATCTACGGTTGCAAATGGTCTTTGACGGTCTATCAACTCTTGGCAAACGGCATCAATCGGCCTGGCGAAATGGTGCGCAGCGTCGAGGGGCTGACGACGAAAGTGCTCAACGAATGCCTGCGAAGAAACATGGAGTTCGGCATCCTTGAACGCCAGTCCTATGACGAGTCTCCGCCGCGTGTCGAGTATGTGGTGACGACGTTCGGCAGAAAGTTCATCCGCATTGTGGATGAACTTGAAGCGCTTCAGCGTGAGATAGCAAGTGAGCTATGACGTGCCCGTAAACTTGATCTTGGATCCCGGCCGGCGGAGGGTGAAATGCGCATAGAACAACTACATGTTTTCTTTTATGGCGCAACTTTGTTCACAAGTATTTGGGGGGCTACGCTAGCAATTTCATCTGCGCAAATAAAGCTGCATTTGAGGGCTTTGTCCTTGGCGTTAGGTCTTGGCTTCATCGTTGTCCCAGGGCACGGCGAGTTCATCGCTGCACCAATCCTTGCCGCTTTGGCCCCGCCATTACGTTCTTACCTTATCGCCCTCGGGTGCGTTTTCTTTGCAATTTGGTGGGTTGCTGCTTTCAGCACGCTAAAGCTGCTGGCCCGGCACAAAAAGTTGCCCTCTCGATAGAGGTACATATTCCAGTGAATTCCGCCACCAGTTCTGATTCAAACCCGCCACTGATTCCAGTCCATATCCGCCACATGACACAACCGCTTCATCTAGCCGTCGAATGTCTCATTGCTTGCCAAGAGCGGGAGTTCGTATCGTGACTACGGCAGGCTTTCCCTCGGTCTGAACGGCCGCGCAGCCCGCATCAAAATGGATGGCTGCTACCGATCCAAAGCGGAAGCTCGGGCGCGGGTATCGAGCGTCTCATGTTCGGGCCTGAGCGGCCATTCGACTGGCTAGCCAGGTTGGTCTGCAATGAGCCGCGTACCTGCCGCTCGGCCCGGATCACGGTCGAACAGCTATTTTCCTATCTGACGAACTCGCCCTTACGGCCCAATTCGGACGATCGTCTCTTTGTGCTGTCAGCAGTGAGTTTGCTCAGTGCCGTTATCGCAACAACCTACAACGGGTTGTGATATGCATCTACTATAAATTGGCCGTAAAATATCGTCGCTCCATGACGGCCTTCGGCATCTCCGATCCTGATTGGAGTTCGCCGCGTGACCACGACAATGCGGCGCGCTTGATAAGAGTGTGCTCGTTCCCTAATAACTCCATAAACAGAGAGTAGAACATGACCCTTAAACAAAATTTTGTTGTCGTCGCACTTGCTAGCGCGCTGGCCTTCGTACCTGGCCTAGCGCAGGCTGCCCCTACAAAAAAACCAAATGTCGTGTTCATTCTTGCCGACAACGTTGGCTAT
>JBGSOE010000259.1:0-6384 GCA_041739295.1 Thiohalobacterales bacterium
GCGAAACCGCCGCGCTGGCGCGCCTGGTTCGCCGGCCGCGCCGAAGAGGAGAAGCCGTCATGACCCAGCTGCTGAATTTGGGGGGCTCGCCATGACCCAGCTCGCGTTGGTCATCGACCTCAACGTCTGTGTCGGCTGCCACGCCTGCGTCACCAGCTGCAAGCAGTGGAACACCTCCGGCAGCGCCGGCGCACTGGTCGATGAAGAGCCCTACGGCAAAGACCCCACCGGCACCTTCTTCAACCGCGTGATGAGCTTCGAGGTGGGCGAATACCCGGCCACGCAGACCGTGCACTTCCCGAAGAGCTGCCTGCATTGCGAAGACCCGCCCTGCGTGCCGGTGTGCCCCACAGGCGCGAGCTACAAGCGCAAGGAGGACGGCATCGTGCTGGTGGACTACGACAAGTGCATCGGCTGCAAGTACTGCGCCTGGGCCTGCCCCTACGGCGTGCGTGAGCTGGACGAGAAACGCCAGGTGATGACCAAGTGCACGCTGTGTGTCGATCGCATCACCGACACCCAGTTGGCCGAGGCCGAACGAAAGCCCGCCTGCGTGCTGGCCTGCCCGACCAGCGCCCGTCTGTTCGGCGACGTGCATGATCCGGACTCGCAGGTATCGATTGCCATCCGTGAGAACGGTGGTTATCAGTTGCTGCCGGAATGGGGCACCAATCCGGCCAACCATTATCTGCCACGGCGTAAGACCCGCATCACCATCCACGACGATGAACTTGAGCGCGTCGACAATCCGCTGAAGAAGGAACGTCAGCAGGCACGTCCGGGCTTCGACGAACCGACCCTGGACGATGTGACGAGCTGGTAAGACGCGAAGCGTCTTACCAGCAGGGCCGAGGTTCTAGGTGCTAGGAACGAGGAAACCTTCTTCCTTACCTCGCCTAGCACCTAGAACCTAGCACCTAGAACCTGAATTAATAGGAATCATCATGCACCCGGCATTCTCAGTAATCTTTCTGACAACACTAATAGGCGTTGGCCAGGGCCTGTTCCTGGCGTTGTTTACTGGTCATTTGTACTCGACCATCAAAGTTGTCCCAATGTCGACCGACCCGCAGACCTTCTATGGTTTGGGCAGTCTGATCGCGCTGGTATTTCTGGGCGGCGGTCTGTTCGCATCGTTCTTCCACCTCGGCCATCCGGAACGCGCCTGGCGCTCCGCCGCTAGGTGGCGCACCTCCTGGCTGTCGCGCGAGGTCATCGTATTGCCGGCGTTTATGGGTCTACTGACACTGTACGGCCTGGTGCAATACTCCGCTTGGAATCCGGTCCTGTTCAATCTCGGTCCGATCATTGTCGACTTGTCGATAGTACTGGGTGTTCTCACCACCATCCTGGCCTTCGTGCTGTTTATCTGCACTGGCATGATCTACGCCTGCATCAAATTTCTGCAGGAATGGGCCAGCCCATTGACCGTGGTGAACTACACCTTGCTCGGTTCCGCCTCCGGTTTCACACTGGCAACTGCGTTTGCGGCACTGTATGCACCGGAACTGGTACGCTTCTACGGCATCTGGTCCATCATTATCACCGTCGCCGCACTCACCACCCGCGCCGCCTCGCTGATCCGCAACAGCCGCATCAAGTACAAGTCCACCGTACAGAGCGCCATCGGCGTGCGTCATCCGAAAGTGGTGCAGAAGGCCCAAGGTTCGATGGGCGGTTCTTTTAATACGCGTGAATTCTTCCATGGCAAGAGTGCGTCTTTCTTGAAATCCATCAAGTGGATCTTCCTGATATTGGTATTCCCGGTACCGGTGCTGCTGATCATGATGGGCCTGTCTTCGGCCGCCTTCGCGACCCTGTTAATCGCCTTTGCTGTGCAGTATGTAGGGTTACTCGCTGAGCGTTGGTTTTTCTTCGCGCAGGCCAAGCACCCACAAAACCTGTATTACCAGACCA
Source organism: Thiohalobacterales bacterium (assembly GCA_041739295.1). Lineage (GTDB taxonomy): Bacteria > Pseudomonadota > Gammaproteobacteria > Thiohalobacterales > Thiohalobacteraceae > JAHJQQ01. The sequence continues at coordinate 1,918 of JBGSOE010000259.1, forward strand.
TCTAGCTGTACAGGTTATTATCCGCTGTATAAAAAATGGGGTCTGTCCCCGACCTTGTGTTGCTTCGCAACGCCTGTCGGGTTACGCACACTGCGCTAACCCGACCTACATTGAACGTAAGTAAGTGCCATTCGTCGCTGATCCCATTTTTATATTCGCTTGGTGGAGGAACCTCGCGACTATTCTGGACACTAACCTTCAAATGGTTGACTTGAACCAGATCAACGCCAATAACCCCACCTGCGGCGTATTGTTAGCAAAATCCTCAGTGCTATAGTGAGCCAGATGAATCAACAACTCACAGACCGCTTCGGCCGCGCCATTGAATATGTGCGTCTATCCGTCACGGATCGCTGCGACCTGCGTTGCTTCTATTGCATGCCCAAAGGCTTCAACGATTTCGAAGAGCCTGAACACTGGCTAACCTTTGATGAGATAGAACGCGTCATCGGCGCCTTCGCCCGCCTGGGTACACGGCGCGTACGCGTGACCGGTGGCGAACCGCTGGTGCGCAAAGACCTGCCACAACTCACTGCGCGTCTCGCCGCCCTGCCCGGCATAGAAGATCTGTCGCTCTCAACCAATGCGACACGCTTGGCCAAGCACGCCATCGAATTGCACGCTGCCGGCATTCGCCGTATCAACGTAAGTTTGGATTCGCTCGACGCGGCACGTTTCAAAGACATCACCCAGGGCAAACTCGACAAAGTGCTCGCCGGCCTGATGGCCGCCAAGGCAGCCGGTTTCGCGCCGATCAAAATCAACATGGTGGTGATGAAGGGCATCAATGAAGACGAAGTCGAAGACATGGTCAACTTCTGCATCGAACACGACTTCACACTGCGCTTCATCGAGACCATGCCGATGGGTGACACCGGCCGCAGCGCGACCGATCACTATGTCGATCTGCAAACAGTGAAAGCGCGCTTGGCCAAACGTTTTGATTTACTGCCGGGCGTAATGCCGGGCGGTGGACCGGCGCGTTATGTGCGGGTCGCCGGCACCGATCTGAGAATCGGCTTCATCACGCCTATCTCCCAGCACTTCTGCGAAACCTGCAACCGCGTGCGCCTATCGGTCGATGGCACGTTGTACATGTGTCTCGGCCAGGAACACAGCTTAGAACTGCGGCCACTGCTGCGCGCCGGCTGTAGCGATGCCGAACTGGAAGCTGCCATCTTGACCGCCATCGACCTGAAACCCGAACGTCACGAGTTTCTCGAAAAACCTGATCAGGTGATTCGTTTCATGTCGATGACCGGCGGCTGAATTCAATTCATCGGCTGCCAGACCGGCAGACGGAATGTAAACACAGTCCCTCGCCCCGGCACGCTCTGTACCTCAATATTCTCACCATGCAGTTTGATAATGCGTTGTGCTATGGCCAGTCCCAGCCCCGCATGACCGGCGCCGCGCTCTTTACCGCCTCCCTGATAAAAGCGGTCAAAGATGTGCGGCAGATCCTGTTCGGGGATACCGTCTCCATTATCGCTCACCCGTATCTCCACACCGGGGTCGCGCCGCGTCAGTGCCACCTGAATCTCACCACCAGGCCGCGTATAGCGCAATGAGTTGCTGAGGAAGTTTTCCAGCACACGCTCGATCAATCCAATGTCCGCTTCCACGAACGGCAATGGCTCGACACAATCCATATGCAGCCGTGCCTGACGCTCGGCCGCGGCGAGCTGGAATTTCTGAATAACATCCTGCACCAGTTCTGCCGGCGCGAAGGGGTTCGCGATGCAGCTGCGTCTCGTGCGCATCGAGCTTGGCCAACTCAAACAGCTCATCGACCAAATGTGCCAAACGGCGACTATGGGCAAGCGCCACGTCCAGATACTGCGCACGCGTCTCGGGGTCCAGGCTGTCGGACTTCAACTTCAGCGTCTCTATGTAACCCTGCAGGGCCGCAAGCGGCGTGCGCAGATCGTGCGACACATTCGCAACCAGCTCACGCCGCACTTCATCCTGCCGCGTGAGATCGGCGACCAGGTCGCGGATACGCTCGGCCATCTGGTTGTAGTGCGTGCCCAACTGGTCGATCTCATCCTGGCGACCATCTCGCACCGCACACACCGTATGTTCGGAGAAATTACTTTCGCTGAAGCTGTCCATCAAGCGCGTAAGGCCCTGCAACCGACGCGTCAGCACGCGGAATAACACCAGGCCGACCATCAATCCCATTACCAGACTGACTAACACCGCCGCCCCGGAAAGTCGGGCGAGGAAATCGCCCTGAAACAGCTGCTCGATACGATCGTAGTCTTCACCGCGCAACACGACGTACAGATATCCTTGCGGGCCCTGCAGAGACGGCACGGCTGCAACCGAAAATACTTTGTTCCGATCAAAGCTGCGCGGATCATTACCCAACAGCGGAAATGTCTGGCCCGACAGAAATGCCAGAACAGGTCCCAGATCGACGTGTGTACGTTTCACTTTACCCGGCTCTGCCGAGTAAGACAGGATGCTCCCACTGGCATCGAGCAAATAGATCTCGATACTGGGGTTGACCATCATGTAATGATTGAAGGTCTCTTTAAGTGCCGCCTCATCCAGCGCACCACCACTGACCAGATGACGCTCTGCGATAAGTTTCTGTGCGAGATCACGATTGAGATTTTGCAGGAAGACCTGCTGATAATGGTTTGCCAGACTGGTGCTCAACAATACATACAGCAGACCGATACCCAGCAGCAACAGCATCAGTGATAGCGCCAGCTTGGCGAACAAGGTGCGCGGCATCATGCTGAAGCCTCACCGAAACGGTAGCCCACTCCCCAGACGGTGAGGATATAGCGTGGCTCGGCCGGATTGGCTTCGATCTTGGCGCGCAGACGGTTGATGTGTGAATTCACGGTATGCTCGTACCCTTCGTACTGATAGCCCCAGACCTGTTCGAGCAATTGCAAGCGTGAATAGACCCTACCGGGATGGCTTGCGAAGTGCGCCAGCAGATCAAACTCGCGCGCAGTCAACGTCACCTCACGTTCGTCAACCCGGACTTGGCGCGTCTCAGTATCTATACACAGGCCACCAGAGACAATGCGCCCCTCGCGAGCTGCATCGTGCTTTAGCTGAGCGCCACTGCGACGGAACTGCGCTTTGAGACGGGCCTTGAGCTCAGGAATACTGAAGGGCTTGGTAAGATAGTCATCAGCACCCACCTCCAGCCCCAGCACGCGATCGAGTTCAGATGATTTAGAAGTCAACATCAGAATAGGTACATAGCGTGACTGTGCGCGCAGCTCGCGGCACACATCCAAACCATCCAAGCCGGGCAGCATCAGATCGAGAATGACAAGGTCGTAATCGCGCTCCCGAAACAGCTGCAGTGCCTTCCTACCGTCCGGTGCGATATCCACCTCGCAGTCGATATCGCGGGCATGAATAGCCACCAGACGCGCGATATCGGCGTTATCTTCGACGATCAATAGATTGTGCGACATGAATACCCCCCCGCTCAGCCGGTTTAGAGCGCATGGACGCGGAATCGTTCCATGCCGGCCCACTGACTAACGCCATTGCGGCAAGCAGTGTAGACATGAAGTTTTTTCATCTGTGATTCCTCAACATCATGCGGGGTGTCTAAAGCCATCAATTATTGTACGCGTATCGCATCACGAGCCTGTCATAAAATAATCACGAAAGTCTCACGCCGAAATCAACCTAGGAAACCTCTGATTAAGGAAACTCTGAATAATTCGTCATTCCGGCGCAGGCCGGAATCTAGTGCCTTGAATCACATGGATTCCGGCCTGCGCCGGAATGACGGTTTAGTAATAAATCAGAGGTTCCTTAATGTGATCAAGCAAGCAGCTGCAAGGCGCGGACGGGCGACTCGAAGCGAAGCGGAGAGAACGGCGCCAGCAGGCCCGCAGGGCGAGGTGCGTAGCACCGAGTAACAAACGGAGTTACCCGGCGTCTGCCGCTTCCCGGCCCCGTATGTTGAGCCCTGTTGCAACGCGGCAGATGCCGCTTCAGCGAATTAATCAGCGGTTTCTTAGAGAATGTCGGACACGGCCTCCGGCCTGAATCCGACCTACGCTTCAATAGGCGAAGTTTTGTAGGTCGGATTCAGCGGCGCTGGCCGCGCGTCCGACAGATCAAATGATGAGAGGTCAATAATCCGAGGCTCCTTTTTTGGGTCGGCGCGGTTCGTGTGGGTGAATAGGCGTCCAGAATGGGTCGCACAGCCTTGGCAATCGGCCTCATCGAGGCTTGATGTGATCCCGTATTCAGCAGTGGCAAGACGATCATGCAGCGCGGATGCAGCTCAGCGGACAAAAGCGCGAAGCGCGTCGAACACCCGCAGGGCGGCCCGAAGGGCGAGCGCAGCGAGTAATCCGGGCTACGATTGCTCTCCACCGTAAGCGGGGAGAGGAGACAACCCCCTCTCCCGCCGGGGCGGGAGAGGGTTGGGGAGAGGGTGGCGAAGTTCTCATGTCGAGCCTATCTATGTCATGC
>JBGSOE010000265.1:0-19523 GCA_041739295.1 Thiohalobacterales bacterium
CTCCCTGACCCTCCCCCATCAAGGGGGAGGGGACTTTTCATCAACATTCATGAAAGATTTTCCTTCGTGCGCCTTCTGCGCCTTAGTGGTTAAAGTGCTCTTAAAAAATATCATCACTCCCCGTCCCAGATGATCAGCTGCGCCGGGGTCGGGTTGTAGGCGTTGCACGGATTATTCAACTGCGGACAGTTGGAGATCAGTACATACAGATCCATTTCTGCGCGCATCTCGACATACTTGCCGGGCGCCGATATGCCATCTTCGAATGTCAGGCCACCGCTCGGTGTCACCGGGACGTTCATAAAGAAGTTCACGTTACTGACCAGATCACGCTTACCCATATCGGTGTCCGACTCGGCGAGTGCGATTAAATAATTGTCGCGGCAGCTGTGCATGAAGCGCTTCTCAAGTGCATAGCGAACCGTGTTGCTCTCCGAGGCGCATGCGCCGCCGAGTGTGTCATGTCGTCCGCAGGTGTCGGCGACGATAGTCAGCATGACATTGCCTTCGTTGGAGAGCAGCTGACTGCCGGTGGTCAAATAGATGTTGCCCTGTGCACGGAGTGTGTCATTGACGCTGTAACGTTCCGCCGTATCCTGTGCATTGTAGAACAGTGTATCAACGGCCTGATTGCCCTCCAGATCCAATATGCGCAGCGTCTGGCCCTTCTTGACGACATGCAGCCAGGGTTCGCCGGCCGGCAGTTGGTAGTTGTACGTCGCCTTGGTGGGGTCGAGGGTGCTTTCGGTTAATATCGCTTGCGTCATATCTGCGGCCTCGCTCAACGGAACAGCACTTCAGTATTGTAAAAGCCGCGTTGATTCTCCGGGCGGAAATTGCGGCAGTAATCATCGGTGTCCGGTGTACCCGAGCGCCAGGCCGTGAGCCTAACCCGTTTTGGTGCATATTCAGGACTTGGATCGAGCGGGTGTGGTGCTGTGGACAGAATCACCAGCGTGTTCATCTCGAAGCGCAGATCCACATAGTCGCCGGCCTTGGAATTGCCGGGCTGGAACAGCAGATTGCCAGCCTCGTCCGTGATCACCTTGCTGAACAAATTCACGTTGGCAACTAAATCGCGCCGCCCCAGGCCATATTTGCCGAGCTCGATGAGCATGCCGTCGCGACCGCTGCGGTACATGGAATTGCGGTGTTCCTGGAAGCGATGCTCACCATATTTAGTTGCAAGCTGCTTCGCATCCATCACACCGCAGATCGTATCGTGCCAACCGCAGGTGTCGGCCGTGATCGAACAGAGCACGCGTCCCATGTCTGAATAGCAGACGAAGCCACGCGTGAGATATGCCGTGTGCTGGGCCTTGAGGGTGTCGGCCATGTTGTAGCGTTCGAGTTTTTCTTCCTGATTGAAGAACAGCGCGGACACATTGGCGCCGCCTTTGGTGTCGGTCAGGCGCAGCGTGGTACCGCGCTTCATGATGCCGGACCAGTGGCCGCCGCCCGGAACAAATTCCTCCCACAACAGAAGTGACGGATCGAGTCCGTCGCTGCGCGGTGTGGATAGTGGGTCTGTCATGCCGTGAATCTCCTCGCAATCTATTAATAGCACCGTAGGAGCAGCGTTGGCCGCGAACCAGCCGCGCGAATGATATTCGCGGCCAAGTGTTCCTACAGAGCATTCTCTGCAGAGGCCCTTCGCAAAGAGCATGCCATGCGGGCGATGATGCAAAATCAGGCAATTACGCACCGAGTTCAGGCATAACGCGCTACCTGTGTGCACCAGGATGTGACTTGGATATCCAATTACGCACCGCAATAGTGCTTAAAGATGCGATGTTTGTAACGAGGAATCGTTTGTATGTGTACAGGACGAGATTGCGCAAATGCAGAAATCTCTACTGCATTACAGAGGTTTAGAGCCAGCATGCGCGGTGTATTGAAGGCCAATATGGGCAACCCATAGCAAGCGGCACGCTCTTTGCTCTAGTGCTTTGCAAGAGCATCTAGGGTTCCGGTTCCATTTGCGAATGCCTGGTCCGAGGGATGCCGTCCGATACCTAGTATCGGATACACGGCGGGATAAAAGCCCGGGAGGCCACAAGTTCGGAATCGCGTATGCGTATCCGTGAAAGCCTCTCGCTATCGCCGATCGTATGCCGTTTTCGAACGTCTTAACTGCAACAGACATTCGAGGAGATGCGTAATGCGATCATTCATCCGACACCTTTCCACCCTGGGTCTTGCGGCCGCACTCAGTCTATCCATGGTGCCCGCTGCCATGGCCAAGGACAGCTTCAAAGTCGCCTGGTCCATCTATGTGGGTTGGATGCCTTGGGATTATGCCGCCAAGGAAGGAATCATCAAGAAGTGGGCGGACAAGTACGGCATTGATATCGAGGTCGTGCAGATCAACGACTACATCGAGTCCATCAATCAGTACACCGCCGGCGGTTATGATGTCTGCACCATGACGAACATGGATGCGCTGACTATCCCTGCAGCCGGTGGCGTTGACTCCACTGCGATAATCATCGGTGATTTCTCCAATGGCAATGATGGCATCATCATGAAGGGTGCTTCCGATCTTGCGAAGATCAAAGGTCAGAACGCCAATCTGGTCGAGCTGTCCGTTTCCCATTATCTGCTGGCGCGTGCGTTGGAGACCGTGAACCTCAAGGAACGCGATCTGACCGTGGTCAACACGTCCGATGCCGATATGGTCGGTGCTGCTTCTTCACCGGACGTCACCAGTCTGGTTACCTGGAACCCGCAGCTCGCCGAGATCCTGGGTTCGGTCAAGGACACGCATCTGGTCTTTGATTCCAGCCAGATTCCGGGTGAGATCATCGACATGCTGGTGGTGAAAACGGAAACTCTGGAGAAGCATCCGGAACTCGGCAAGGCCCTGGCCGGTGCCTGGTTTGAAGTCATGAGCATCATGTCCAAGGACGATGAAAAAGGTAAGGCGGCGCGCAGCTTCATGGCCAAGGCCTCGGGCACTGATCTCGCCGGTTATGAAAGTCAGATGAAGACCACCAAGTTCTTCTTCGATCCGACAGAGGCGGTGGGTTTCACCACGAGTGCTGATCTGATCAAAACCATGAAGCTGGTGGCCGGATTCTCCTTCGACCACGGTATTCTCGGTGAAGGCGCCAAGAGCGCCGAAGCGATCGGCATGGGTTTCCCCGGTGGCAAGACGCTTGGCGATACCGGTAATTTGAAGCTGCGCTTCAGCGAGACCTACATGCAGATGGCGGCGGAAGGCAAACTCTGAGCAATGACAGTTTGATCAGATAGTTCTGAGTCATAGCATAGGGGTTGTTTGTCATGCGGCGTCTGATGAATCTTCGGCCAAACCGGGTGAGCATGGGTGTGCTCGGCATGCTGCCGTTCATACTGCTCATCCTGGCCTATCTGATTGCCTCGGATATCCGCCTGGCGGACAACCCCAACGACAAGTTGTTGCCGGGAATCACGACCTTTGTCGATTCAGTGCAGCAGTTGGCGCTGCAAGAAGATAAACGTTCCGGTGACATCCTGCTCTGGGCGGACACCGGGGCCAGCTTGCAGCGTCTGGGCATCGGACTTGGGATCGCTGCCCTAGCCGGTTTGGTATTTGGCATCCTCACGGGTGTATTGCCATACGCTGGCGCAAGCTTTTCTCCTGTGATCGCAGCCTTATCAATGATTCCGCCACTGGCGATCCTACCGATCCTGTTCATCATTTTCGGGTTAGGCGAGCTCGCCAAGATCGTACTGATCGTGTTCGGTATCGCCCCCTTCATCATGCGCGATATCGCCATGCGTGTCGGTGAGATCCATACCGAGCAATTGATTAAGGTACAGACGCTCGGCGCCTCGACCTGGCAAACCATCGTGCGCGTGGTGCTGCCACAGATGCTGCCGCGGCTGATCGATTCAGTACGGCTTTCGCTGGGCCCGGCCTGGTTGTTTTTGATTGCGGCCGAGGCGATTGCCGCGACTGAAGGCTTAGGTTATCGAATCTTTCTGGTGCGGCGCTACATGGCCATGGACATCATCCTGCCCTATGTCGTGTGGATTTCCCTGCTGGCATTTTTCATGGATCTGCTGCTGACACAGATTAGCCGCCGCGCATTTCCCTGGTATCAGAAGGGCTAGAGAGGACATTGCCATGAGCATGATCTCGGTACACAAGCTGTGGAAGCAATACGGCGATCAGGTCGTGCTCGAGAATGTCAGTCTTGAGGTCAAGGAACGTGAATTCATTACCGTCGTTGGCGCTTCCGGCTGCGGCAAATCAACCTTCCTGCGCATGCTGCTTGGTCAGGAACAACCTACGCGCGGGGATTTTCTGATCGATGGCAAACCCTTGCCTGGTGAGCCGGGTCCGGACCGTGGCATCGTGTTCCAGCGTTATTCGGTATTTCCACATCTGACCGTGCTGCAGAACGTGATGCTGGGTCTGGAACTGGAGCGCGCACCTTTACTCGGTAAGTTGTTTGGCCGCGCACGCGGCGAGGCGCGCGAGCGTGCCGAGGCCATGCTCGAAGAAGTCGGTCTCTATCATACGCGTGACAAATACGCGACTGAGCTTTCCGGTGGTATGCAGCAGCGTTTGTCCATCGCTCAATCGGTCATCAAGCAGCCACGCATTCTGCTGCTGGACGAGCCCTTCGGCGCACTCGATCCCGGTATCTCCGCCGATATGCACAAACTGATCCTGCGACTGTGGGAAGAACATCACATGACCATCTTCATGGTCACGCACGACATCAAGGAAGGCTTCGATCTCGGCACGCGCATTCTGGTGTTCGATAAGGTGCGCCTTGATCCACAGGCACCGAATGCCTTCGGTGCGAGCATTACTTACGATATACCGCTGCATGTCACCAGCAACAGGGTGCTGAAGGAAATGGCCGAGGCCAAGGCGCGTACCGAACGCTTTTCCGATTCGCTGGTTGCGGCATGACCAGCGGTTCACGGCCAATACTCTGGGAAGAACTGTCCTGGGAGCAGATCGCTGCGTTGCGCGATAGTGGCATGGACACGGTAATACTGCCGGTCGGCGCCACTGAACAGCACGGTTTGCATCTGCCAACCGGCGTTGATAGCTATTCGGTGCGTGCGGTTGCTGAGGGCGCGTCGGCGCGAACGGGTATTCCGGTGCTGCCGACACTGACCTACGGATGTTCGCTCGGGCATTCGCCAAAGTGGCCGGGCACGTTATCGCTGCGCCCTGAGACGCTCGCGCGGCTGGTGTATGAATTAGCGGAGTGGATTGTCGCCGCCGGTTTTAAACGCCTGGTATTACTCAACGGCCATGTGACCAACTGGGCGCCACTGCGTTGTGCGCTGGAAAACATCCGCCACGACTATCCAGACCTGCGCATTGCACTGCGTTCGCTGTGGGGGATTTCACGTGAGGTGCATAAGCAGTATCACCAGGACGCGGAAAATTTCCACGCCAACTGCGCCGAGACTTCGCTGATGCTGGCGTTGCGCCCGGATCTTGTCGACATGGCCAAGGCCGCAGACGAGCCGGATCGCTCGGCGCAGTGCTTCTTCGCCTATAGCGTAGACAAAGAGAGCATTAATGGCGGTGTGGGTACGCCGAGTGCGGCGGATGTGCAGCAGGGTCAGGCGCTGCTGACCCAGTGTATCGATCAGCTGTCAGAACAATTGTTGAACGCCATGCACGAGAAGACGCCGCTGGAGACCGTGGCTTAGATTGTCGTGGCATCAATGGGGTCAGACTCGATTGATCAATCGGCTGGCCACGGTTACCAAACCAAATTCAGGATCAATCGAGTCTGACCCCATTGAACATGAACAAGGTATTATTTGCGATCTTCGCGCGCTTTGGTGTGAGAAACGCTTTTGTATTCGAAATTCAGGAGATCAAACATGTCCGCTGTCATGAAACACGCCGCGCATCCTCTGCAGGCCAAACTGGAAAGTCAGGGTGTGAAATATGCCATGGCCAGCTTTGTCGATATTCATGGCATCAACAAGGCCAAGATGGTGCCGTTGAATCATCTCGAACGTATGCTCAGAGGTTCTGAGATGTTTACCGGTGCTGCGCTTGATGGCGTGCCGCAGGAAGTGAGTGAAGACGAAGTCTGTGCGATGCCGGATGCCGATGCCGCGACGATCCTGCCCTGGAATCCCGAGATCGCCTGGTTGCCCAGCGACCTTTATTTTCACGGCAAGCCGTTCGAGGCCTGTTCGCGCAGTATCTTCAAGCGCGTTCTGGCGCAGGCCGCAGAGATGGGCTTCACCTTCAACTCTGGCATCGAGACCGAATTCTTTATTCTCAAAGATACGCCTGAAGGTGGCTACGCGCCGGTGAGCGATGCCGATACGCTGGCTAAACCCTGCTATGACGCACATGGCATGTTTGATAACTACCCGATCATCGACGAGATCGTGCAGGCTATGAACAAGCTTGGCTGGGATGTGTATTCCTTCGATCACGAAGATGCCAATGGTCAGTTCGAGACCGACTTCATGTACAGCGACGGCTTGACCATGGCCGATCGTTTCGTGTTCTTCCGTATGATGGTCAAGGAGCTCGCCAAGCGTCGCGGCTACTTCGCAACCTTCATGCCCAAGCCATTCGACAATCGCACGGGCTCCGGCGCGCACTACAACATGTCGTTGGCTGACATCAAAACCGGTAAAAACCTGTTTGAGGACAATAACGATCCGCGTGGCTGCGGCATTTCCAAGCTTGGCTATCAGTTCATCGCCGGTATCCTCAAGCATGCGCGCGCTATATGCGCCGTGATTGCGCCGACGGTCAACAGTTACAAACGCTTGGTGCGGCGTGGCAACGCCTCAGGCTTCACGTGGGCGCCGGTGTATGTCTGCTACGGCAACAACAACCGCACTAACATGCTGCGCATACCGATGGGTGGCGGCCGGGTTGAATGCCGTGCCGCGGACATCGCCTGCAATCCCTATCTTGGCAGTGCCATGATTCTCGCTGCGGGTCTGCAAGGTATCCGCGAAGGTCTCGATCCGGGCGAGCCGCACACCGAGAACATGTATAACTACAGCGATGCGGAGCTGGCTGAGATGGGCATCCAATATCTGCCGCGTAATCTCGAAGAAGCGGTGGATGCCTTCGAGGCCGACGCGTTCAGCCGCGAAGTATTGGGTGAGTCGATGTTCAAGGCCTTTGCCGATTACAAGCGCAAGGAATGGACCGATTACCACAACCATATCGCGGACTGGGAAAAGGCGCGCTACCTGAAGTTCTTCTGAGTGAGACGAGTGATGTTTGCGAAGCGCAGCTTCGCACGAGTCGAACGCACTCAGGCTATGCCTGAGGGCCGGCAATCCAGGGTGTGACATCGAAGATGGCGCGCCCGACAGGATTCGAACCTGTGACCCCCGCCTTCGGAGGGCGGTACTCTATCCAGCTGAGCTACGGGCGCGTGAGTGATGAGTTTACCAGATTATGACTGCTAGCCTACGCGCCTTGATGACCTATTCCGGCAGGCTTGGGATGATCGCGCTATATGCCACTGAACTAAGGGCGAAATGGCTAGGACGCGGTAGCTTACAGGGCGGTGGCTGTCGCGTCCACGCCAGCCAAACGGCGGGTTGTTCAGTCCGCGAGGGCGGAGTGCCGGGTCACATCTGTGCACTGCATGGTGGGGAGGGTGCGGCATGACTCAGGTGTTACGCCTCCGGCCACTGCTCACCGGTATGCACCGTTACGACAAAAGCCTATCGACGCGCAACCGCGGTCAGGGGCAGATCATCGAGGCACCGATCCTGGCTTATCTGATCGAGACAGCTAACGGTCGCATCCTGTTCGATGTGGGTTGCGACTACGGCAAGATCTCCGATCCAATGTGGCGGCATCATTATTATGAAAACGAGGGATTTCCTTTCGGCCCTCCCGAGATGACCGAGGAGCAGCGTCTTCCCAACCGGCTCGCAGAGTTGGGCTTGGGGCCGCGCGATGTGGATCTGGTATTTGTCAGCCACCTGCATTTCGATCATGGCGGCGGGTTATGCGAATTCCGGCATGCCGACGTACATGTGCATGCACAGGAATTGGATGCGGCACGGGCACAGGCCGATGCCGCCTATTTCCCCGAGGACTTTGCCGGCGATTACCGCTGGCGCATCCAAACCGGTGATTACAGTCTAGTGCCTGGGGTACGCGCCATCGAATCGCCCGGGCATACCGCGGGGCACATGTCGTTGTATATCGAGTTACCTAAGGGGCCGCCGGTACTGCTCACCGGTGATGCCGCGGATCTCAGCGAGAACCTTACCGAAGAGATTGCCCCTGGTCTGTGCTGGCAGGACCGCGAGGATCTGGCCGTCGACAGTATCCGCAAGCTCAAGACGATTGCGGCCGAGACCGGTGCGCAACTCTGGCCTAATCATGATCTGGCGTTTTTCCGAAGCTGCCAACCCTTTCCGCAATGGCATGATTGAACGCGCTGTTCCATACCCGCCTGTGCCGGAGCGCTACATTGGCTTGTGGCAGCGGCGTCTATTGCAGGATGCACAAGGTGAAGACCGCACAACGCAGGTGTATTGGCTGCAAACCGGCAGCCTGTATGCCGACATCCGAATTCCCGTTTCGTCAGGGGATCGGAGCATGCCGGAAACATTGGCCCAACAGCAGGGCTTCGCCGGCACGCTGAAGGTTGAAGAGGATGTCCTGACCTGGCGTCGTTGGTTGAATTATCAGCCGCCCGATCCTGTGCCTGATAGCGGGCGGATGCGCTTCACCGGCCTGAACGAAATGCTTGAAGAAGGTGTGCATGCGCAGTATCAGGAGATCTGGGAGCGCATCGGCCCCGCCAGCGGAGATCGCGCGGCGTTTGAGTTACAGGTCGAATACGGCAGCGGTGAAATGCCACGCCGGCGCGCCGGCGTGCTGGTAATGGTCGGTGATTATTTCATGTATACGCTGGACCGTCTGACGGCGCTTCCGGCCGGCCGCAGTCTTGCCGAACTGCTGCAGGATTCGAGACTCGACGCGCGGCAGCGTGAACAGCTGTTCGGTTGTGAAATCAGCTTTGGGCGCAGACGTATGGGCGTCACTCCCTGGGAGATCACATTGTCGACATTGCCGAAACATGAAGGACGCAGCCTGTTCGCGGTCCATGGCGCATTGAAGCGCGCAGCGGCTGGGCGGTTCGAGCAACGCATGCCGTGGACATCGGTGCGGCGTCTCTGGCGACAGGTTGAATGCGGTGCATCATTCCGGGAGTTAGGATAAACATGACATCTTTATCCACTCTGTATCGGCTATGAACCTAAACAAATCATTTCAGCCACGGAATCACACGGAAACACAGTACCTTCCTGGAGCGACTATTCACCATGTTGCGGGTGATGGCGGTGCCGGCGTGAAGCTTATGAACTTGTCCGGGTTTTTCCGTGTGATTCCGTGGCAAATGCGGTTTATAGGATAAAAGATGACTGACGCGAACAGATCCTTGCCAGTCATCGTGCTGTTGGTCGCATCCGTGCTCTGGGGCGCCGCCTGGTGGCCGCTCAAACAGCTGAATGCGCTTGGTATCGAAGGCGTTCCGCTGATTGCTGTGGCGTATGGCGCCATTACGCTGTGTTTGTTGCCGGTCGTTGTGCGGCAGCGGCGTTATTGGCGCGGCGAAACGGGTGCGCTGCTGCTGATTCTGTGCCTGGGTGGTTATGCCAACGTGGCATTCAGTCTCGCCATGATCTACGGCGAGGTAGTGCGCGTTATGGTGTTGTTCTATTTGCTGCCTTTGTGGGGCGTGCTGGGCGGGCGTTTGTTTCTCGGCGAGCGTATCGATGCGCCGCGTGCAATGGCGATGCTGCTGGCGCTGGGCGGTGCCGTGTTGATTCTGGGTGGTATCGAAGTGCTGCAGGGTGATCTGGCCTGGACAGATATCCTGGCAATCACCTGCGGTATGGCGTTCGCCGGCAACAATCTGGTATTTCGTGCACGCCAGCGGCTGCCGGTGCCGAGTAAGGTTGCGGCGATGCTGATCGGCAGTTTCCTGCTGGTGTTGCCATTGGTCTTCGCCGGCATACAGCCATGGCCGCAGTTGCTTGTAGCCGATTGGGCCTGGGTGGTCGCTTATGGACTATTGTGGTTACTGCTAGCGACGATTGGTACGCAATGGGCGGTGACCCATTTGGAAGCCGGTCGTGCGTCAATCTTGATCATCATGGAACTGGTGACCGCGGTGGTAACGGCGACGCTGATCGGTGGTGAGGTCATGACTGGATCGGAAATGTTCGGCGGTGCTCTGATACTGATTGCTGCTGTTGTTGAGGCACGACGGGCTGGTGTGGATGCTGCGCCTGTGCCGGCATGAATCCATCTAGGGAACCTCTTATTAATTTGATCAAGAGAGCAGCTGCAAGGCGCGGACAGGCGACACGAAGCGAAGCGGAGAGAACGGCGCCAGCCGGCCCGAAGGGCGAGGTGCGCAGCACCGAGTAAAAAACGGAGTTTACACGGAGTAAATGAGTGCTTTGAGCCGCAACGCGGCAGAGGCCACTTCAGCGAATTGATCAGAGGTTTCCTAACGCTGTAAACGGAGAGTCCCCTCTCCCCTCGCGGGAGAGGGCTAGGGTGAGGGGGCTGTCTGAAACTGGCTCACCCTCTCCCTGGCCCTCCCCCGTCAAGGGGGAGGGGACTTTCTTTAAACGTTTGTAAATGGTTTCCTTTGGCGCCTTAAGGAACCGCTAATTAATTTGCTCAAACGAGCAGAAGCGAATTAATCAGAGGTTCCCTAGAATGTTTGTCGCATACATTCGGAGAGTATCGTGTATGTATAAACAGGCTGAGGTGGACAGGGTGAATAAGGCTCCGTACATTGTTCGTCCATCAGATAAATGCGCTGGTGAGCGGCGATGTGATTCAGCACCTATGATCAATTGAGGCGATGGGAGGCGATCAGTGCAGGCGACGGGCAATATCTTTGCGGTGCTGAGCCTGGCCTTTGGTCTGGGATTGATGCATGCGCTGGACGCCGATCACATTATGGCGGTATCCGGTCTTTCCAGCCTGCGCGGCGGTTATCGCGATACGTTGCGGTTCTGTTTGCGCTGGGCGTTGGGTCACGGTCTCGTGTTAATGCTGGTCGGTGCGGCGGTAATGGGATTGGGGATGGCGATACCGGTGAGCTTGAGTCAATACGCCGAGCAACTGGTTGGCCTCTTGCTGATCCTGATCGGTCTGTATGTGATGTGGGATTTGCTGCGACGACACGCGCATTTCCATTTTCACGCCCATGAAGGCTTACCGGAACACGCCCATTGGCATCGGCATGCCCCACACCAGGATTCGCAACCGCATCGCCATCAGCACGGCGCCGTCATGGTGGGTATGTTGCACGGCACGGCCGGGTCGGCGCCGCTACTGGCGTTATTGCCGTTGTCAGCGCAATCATCTCCCTTGGCGGGGCTAACGTATCTGTTGGTATTCGGTGCCGGCGTACTGGTCGCCATGCTGGTGTTTGGTGGTGCGCTGGGCGGATTGTTTCGCTATGTCACGTCCTGGGGTACGCGCGCCGTGCGGTTGCTGCGCGCCACAGTAGCGCTGGGCTCTATCGGATTTGGTGCGCATTTACTTTATGCATCACTCTGACAGCACTGCTGCAGTGATCTCGGGTTGGCGCGCAGAGTTGGCACTGACCTTGGCGTCGCGCCATGGGCGTACGGTGATGACGGAATGCAAACATCTGGGGCCGCTGCGACTCCAGCGCCCGTTCTACCCCGAGGGATCTGTTCCGCATCTGTATTTGTTGCACCCGCCGGGCGGTGTGGTTGGCGGGGATGAATTATTGATCGATGTCAGCGTACGGGCCGGTGCGCAGGCGTTGATTACGACACCGGCGGCCGGCAAGTTCTATCGCAGCGGCGGCCCGCGTGCAGCACTCATGCAACGTATCGCACTGGCGGCGGATGCCTGTCTGGAATGGTTGCCACAGGAGACCATTGTCTATGCCGGTGCGCGGGCGGATTCCAAAACGCGAGTGGACCTTGCAGGTAATGCGCGATTCATCGGCTGGGAAATCCTCTGTTTGGGACGGCCGGCATCCAGCGAAGCTTTTCTGCACGGCGATCTGCGTCAGCGTTTCGAGATCTGGCGAGATGGCAAACCGATCTGGTTGGAGCGCGCGCGTTTCGACGGTGGTGCGCCCGCCTTGCAATCTGCCTGGGGGCTGCGCGGACATACTCTGGCCGCGACGCTGGTTGCAGTCGGACGCATCGATGGTCTGGTCGAGCAGGTGCGCGCGGCGGTCCAAGTCGGCACCGACGAAGCCTTTTCGGTCACCCAGCTCGACGAGGTGTTGGTATGTCGTTATCTAGGGTCGCGGGCGCAGCGTGCGCGCGGCTGTCTCAGCCAGGCCTGGGCGGTGCTGCGACCGGCCATAATGAATCGCGCCGTCTGTGCGCCTCGCGTCTGGAATACCTGAAAGATTATAGAAAGAGGAAGGAACGGGCATGGAACTTTCACCACGCGAAAAAGACAAATTGCTGTTGTTTTCCGCCGCACTGCTTGCCGAGCGTCGCAAGGCGCGCGGACTTAAGCTGAACTATCCGGAGGCGGTTGCCTATATCAGCTTCGCCATTCTTGAAGGTGCGCGCGATGGCAAGACCGTCGCTGAGCTCATGCATTACGGGACGACGCTATTGGCGCGCGAGGATGTCATGGAGGGTATCGCGGAAATGATTCCCGACGTACAGGTCGAAGCGACCTTCCCGGACGGCACCAAACTGGTGACCGTGCATAACCCGATTGTCTGAGCATTTTGTGTTTGAACCGCCAAGACGCCAAGGCCGCCAAGAAAAAACTATGGGAACCGCCAAGGCGCCAAGAACGCCAAGACAACTTATTGTGATCAGCTCGGTTTGCACTCGCACTCGCAGAAATTTTTCCCCATTGCGATCACAGAATTATATAAAACCATTTAATAGATTTTCTTGGCGTTCTTGGCGCCTTGGCGGTTCAAAAAGCTTTCTTGGCGGCCTTGGCGTCTTGGCGGTTCGAAATTCTGTTCTTGACGTCTTGGCGGTTCAATAAACTCGGTAGGAGCTTAATATGATCCCAGGTGAAATCATTACCGCAGACGGCGACATCCAACTCAATGTAGGTCGCGACACCGTCAAGTTATCGGTAGCCAATACCGGCGACCGGCCTATCCAGGTCGGTTCGCATTACCACTTTTATGAAACCAACAGCGCACTGATGTTCGACCGCGAACGCGCCCGTGGTTTTCGGTTGAATATTGCGGCGGGTACTGCCGTGCGTTTTGAGCCGGGTCAGGAACGTGAAGTCGAGCTGGTGGCCTATGCCGGCGAGCGGCGCGTGTATGGCTTCAATGGCAAAGTCATGGGCCTGCTGGAGAATATGTTATGAGCAGCATTGATCGTCGCGCCTATGCGGAAATGTTCGGGCCGACCGTGGGTGATCGGGTTCGTCTCGGCGATACCGAACTGTGGATAGAAGTCGAGGACGATCGCACCCTCTACGGTGAAGAGGTCAAGTTCGGCGGCGGCAAAGTCATCCGTGACGGTATGGGGCAGAGCCAGCGCTCCGGCCCCGAGGTTGTTGATCTGGTCATTACCAATGCGCTGATTCTCGATCACTGGGGCATCGTTAAAGCCGACGTCGGTATCAAGCAGGGCCGCATCGCCGGTATCGGCAAGGCCGGTAATCCGGATGTGCAACCGGGTGTGGATATCATTATCGGGCCGGGTACCGAAGTGATCGCGGGTGAAGGTCAGATTCTGACGGCCGGCGCGATCGACGCACATATCCATTTCATTTGTCCCCAGCAAATAGAGGATGCCTTGATGTCCGGCATCACCACGATGATTGGCGGTGGCACGGGGCCGGCCGCGGGCACCAACGCGACAACCTGTACGCCGGGGCCTTGGTATATCCATCGGATGTATCAGGCCACCGATGCCTTCCCGATGAACTTCGGCTTCCTGGGCAAGGGCAACGCGAGCCTCCCGCAGGCGCTGGAGGAACAACTGCGCGCCGGTGCGATGGGTCTTAAGCTGCATGAGGATTGGGGTACCACGCCAGCGGCGATCGACAATTGTCTCACTGTTGCCGAGCAGCATGATATTCAGGTGGCAATCCATACCGACACGCTCAACGAATCGGGCTTCGTGGAGGATACGCTGGCGGCGTTCAAGGGCCGTGCGATTCACACCTATCACACCGAAGGTGCCGGCGGCGGGCATGCGCCCGACATCATCAAAGCCTGTGGTGAGGCCAATGTGCTGCCATCGAGTACCAACCCGACCCGCCCCTACACCATCAACACCGTTGATGAGCATCTCGACATGCTGATGGTGTGCCATCACCTGGACCCGAATATCGCCGAAGACGTGGCCTTCGCCGAATCGCGTATCCGCCGCGAAACCATTGCGGCCGAAGATATCCTGCATGATCTCGGCGCCTTCTCGATGATTGCCTCGGACTCGCAGGCGATGGGGCGGATCGGTGAGGTCATCACGCGCACCTGGCAGACGGCGCACAAGATGAAGGTGCAGCGCGGCGCGTTGCAGCAGGACACCGCGCGGCATGACAATTTCCGCGCTCGACGTTATATCGCCAAATACACCATCAATCCGGCGATCACGCATGGCATGGCGCATGAGATCGGTTCGGTCGAGGTCGGCAAGCTGGCTGACCTGGTGTTATGGAAGTCCGCGTTCTTCGGGGTGAAACCGTCGATGATTCTGAAGGGCGGTATGATCGCCGCCGCGCCGATGGGTGACCCCAATGCGTCCATTCCCACACCACAGCCGGTGCACTATCGGCCGATGTTCGGTGCTTTCGGTAAGGCGCGCGGCGCAACCTGCGTGAGTTTCGTGTCGCAGGCCGGCCTGGATGCGGGCATGGCCGATGAGCTCGGTCTGGATCGCCGACTGATCGCTGTGCACGGCTGTCGTTCGGTGCGCAAAAAGGATCTGATCCACAACAGCTATCAACCGAAGATGGAAGTGGACTCGCAGACCTATGAAGTCCGCGCCGACGGCGAACTGCTGGTGTGCGAACCGGCTACAGTGTTGCCGCTGGCGCAACGCTATTTCCTGTTCTGAGATGGATTAACTATGAACCGCCAAGGCGCCAAGGGCGCCAAGAAAACCTTTTTGAACCGCCAAGGACGCCAAGGACGCCAAGATTTTTATGTTTGTTGACTTGGTGTGTACTGGTATCCGATGTCTCAAGTATTAATTGTCAATAGCCAGTCCAACGAAAACCCCTAAACAGATTTTCTTGGCGTACTTGGCGGTTCAAACAAGGTTTTTTGGCGGTATAAACAGGTATGTCAATGTTGGAAATAACTGAGATCCTCGATCAACCGCAGCATGCTGATGCCGTGCTGACGCTGCCGTTCGGCGATCGTCAGCGCAGTCGGTTGCGTACGCAGCTGGATTCGGGTGAAGAGGTGGGCTTTATGTTGCCGCGCGGTCGGGTGTTGCGTGACGGCGATTGTCTGCGTGCGAGCGACGGTAGAATCATTGAGGTGCGCGCTGCCGTAGAGACAGTCTCCACGGCGCGCACTGATGATATGCAACTGCTGGCACGCGCAGCCTATCATCTTGGAAATCGGCATATGCCGTTACAGGTTGGTGCGGGCTGGCTGCGCTATCGGCACGATCATGTGCTGGATGAGATGGTTGAAGGATTGGGCTTAACGGTACAGGCTGAACAGGCACCGTTTGAGCCCGAGTCGGGTGCCTACCAGGGTGGTCATCAACATTCATTGCTGCAGTTGCATGGCCACTGACAACAATTCACGGTCCGATCTGGCACTGTTGCGTCTCTTGCAGCTGGCGAGTCCGACGCTGCCGGTCGGGGCCTATGCCTATTCACAGGGCATGGAATATGCGGTGCAGGCGGGCTGGATCAGCAACGAACAGCAGGCTCATTGCTGGATCGACGGTGTGCTCGAACATTCCCTGACACGGTTGGATGCGCCTGTGCTGCTGCGCCTGCATGCCGCCTGGACGGCGGAGGATCTGGGCAGCGTCGACGATTGGAACGGGTTTCTGTTTGCCAGTCGTGAGTCGGCGGAACTGCAAGCCGAGGATCACACCTTGGCGCGCGCGCTGATTCGTCTGCTGAGCGATCTGGGCCTGCGCGAGGCGGACAGCTTCAGGGAACGGCAACAGATCTGTTTCGCGACCTTGTTCGCCTTGGCGGGCGCGCGCTGGCAGATCACCCCGCGCGACATTGTGCAGGGCTACCTTTGGGCCTGGGTTGAAAACCAGGTTGCCGCTGCGATCAAACTGGTGCCTTTAGGTCAGACGGCGGGCCAGCGACTCTTACTCGCTCTGGGTGAGCGAATCCCGGTGTTGGCAGGCACGGCGCTGCAATTGAATGATGACGACATAGGTCAGGTTACCCAGGGACTGGCGATGGCCAGCGCCTGGCATGAGGAACAGTATTCCCGGCTGTTTCGCTCCTGAATCGAGCGTGCGTGTTGGAACCGCCAAGACGCCAGGAAACAAGCCGCCAGGAAAATCAGTTTAGGGATTTTCGTTGGACAGGATATCGAAGCGTAAGACTTGAGACGTTGGTTCGCAGTACAGAGCTTGCCAATAACAATAACAGCCTTGGCGTTCTTGGCGCCTTGGCGGTTCACATATCATTTATAGGACCCATACATGAGCAACAAACAGACTTTGCGGGTAGGGATCGGCGGGCCGGTTGGGTCGGGTAAGACCGCTCTGGTAGAGGCGCTGTGCAAATCCATGCGCGATGAATACAACATTGCCGTGGTGACCAACGATATCTATACCAAGGAAGATGCGGAATTCCTGACTCGACGTGAGGC
This sequence comes from Thiohalobacterales bacterium, assembly GCA_041739295.1. Lineage (GTDB taxonomy): Bacteria > Pseudomonadota > Gammaproteobacteria > Thiohalobacterales > Thiohalobacteraceae > JAHJQQ01. Next base: position 16,773 of record JBGSOE010000265.1, read on the forward strand.
GCTCACGGCGGACCGCATCATTGGGGTGGAAACCGGCGGTTGTCCACATACGGCCATCCGCGAGGATGCCTCGATGAATCTGACGGCAGTCGATGAATTGTGCCGGCGCTTCGAGGGACTCGACATGGTGATCGTCGAGAGCGGTGGGGATAATCTCAGTGCAACCTTCAGTCCCGAGCTTTCGGATTTGACACTCTATGTGATCGATGTCTCCGCCGGCGACAAGATCCCGCGCAAAGGTGGGCCGGGCATCACGCGCTCCGATTTGCTGGTGATTAACAAAATCGACCTTGCGCCACTGGTCGGCGCCTCACTGGAGGTGATGGATCGGGATGCGCGCAAAATGCGCGGTGATCGGCCGTTTGTGTTCAGTAATTTGAAAACCGGTGTGGGGCTGCAGGAGATTCGTGACTTTATATGTCACCAGGGAATGTTGTAGGTCTTACCACGCCATCATCCTGATGGCGTTTTTCTTTAACAGCCGATTGAGTATCACGGCAGGTCGGTTGTTGCCCTCCCCATAAAAATGCACTGCGCGCCCCAATGGTGCGCATTGTGCTTTCTTGGGGCACCAGATGAGTGCGTAATAACTGTTGTCAATATGCAACAGCGTGGCGAAAGTCGCGACTAACCTCCCGCCATTATTAAGAATTTTAATCAGATCAGGGTGTTGGCACGCGGCTTGCTCTACCCCTATTCAGCAACACCCTTGTCCCTTAATGCGTTCGTTGCACACCGTCTGGAAGCGGCAGGCTTCCAAGCAGGACAGGCCGGGACAACACCCGGTGAGACGTTGCCAACGATGTAATGGTTCCCACACAGCAACATTTAGAGTTCGGAGAGTTGATTCATGAAAAATTTATTCAAGGTAAGCCCCATCGCATTGGCCGTCTCTCTGACGGGCGCAACGGCTTTTGCCCCCATCGCTGCACAGGCCGAAATGAGCGGTAACATCGGTGTGCATTCCATGTATCTCCTGCGCGGTATCTATCGGGAAAATGACAACACCGCCGTCCAGGGTGGCTTCGATTACAGCCACGAAAGTGGCTTCTATGCTGGATATTGGGGTTCCAACCTGGGTTATTCCTATGACAAGAATGTCGGTACCGATCCCGGCGGTAACGGTTTCGAGAACGACTTCTACGGTGGTTATGCAGGTTCCGCCGGCGACATCAGCTACAAGCTCGGCTTGATTCAGTACTACTACATGAACGTTGATGACTCCGATCTGACCGAAGTGCTCGCCAATGTTGGCTATGCGGGCTTCACTTTGCAGATGCAATATCTGGCTAGCGACGGCTGGTGGGGTAATCAGGGCGATATCTACTGGACACTTGGTTACAGTCTCCCGCTGCCGAGCGACTTCACCTTGGGCGCATCGCTGGGCTATTACACCTATGACGACGATGACAATGCCGACCTGTGTTATCCCGCTCCTGCCGGCTGCGGTATCACCACCTCGGATTCCGGCTATCGTCATCTGAACCTGACCCTGTCTCATCCGATCGCCAATACCGGTGCGGATATGTACCTTCAGTACACGAATGCCGGTGAGGACCGCACTGGTTTCGACGGTTACGATGACAAAGTCATCTTAGGTCTGACCTACGGTTTCGATCTGTAATCCAAGTCGTTGGGCAATGCCCATTCAGTAAGTTCGCAGGGGGCGGTTTCGCCGCCCCCTGATTTTAAGGAGGCCTGATCTATTCCGTTTGCAGCATGCTTTTTGCCAGCGGGCGAGTGTCATGCCACTGCAGTATGGATGCATGTAGTTAGCCTCTCTATATATCGTTCCAGTTTGTCAATGACAGGCACAGGGCGAACAGTGGAAGTCATTCCCGAGCTTCCTTAAAAAAACAAATAACGATGTTCCCGACGTTTTTCTCAGAGGAGATGGACCCATGAAGACGAAACGTAATCCCCGTAAACTCTCTTTACTGCTGGCGGCGAGCCTGTTGGTCGGTTCGGCGCTGGTACAGGCCGCGGATACCATCAAGGTCGGCGTGCTGCATTCTCTATCCGGCACCATGGCCATCAGCGAGACCACGCTGAAGGACACCGTGCTGATGATGGTCGACGAGCAGAACAAGAAGGGTGGACTGCTCGGCAAGAAACTGGAAGCCGTTGTCGTAGACCCGGCCTCCAATTGGCCGCTGTTCGCCGAGAAGGCGCGCGAGCTGCTCGCAAAAGATAAGGTCGATGTCGTATTCGGCTGCTGGACCTCGGTATCGCGCAAATCCGTGCTGCCAGTGTTCGAGGAACTGAATGGCCTGCTGTTCTATCCGGTGCAGTACGAAGGTGAGGAATCCTCCAAGAATGTGTTCTACACGGGCGCCGCGCCGAATCAGCAGGCGATCCCGGCGGTCGACTACCTGATGAACGATCTCGGCGTGAAGCGCTGGGTGTTGGCCGGTACCGACTATGTGTATCCGCGCACGACCAACAAGATTCTCGAGGCCTATCTGAAGGCCAAGGGCGTTGCGCCGGAGGACATCATGATCAATTACACGCCGTTCGGTCATTCCGATTGGCAGAGCATCGTGTCCGACATCAAGAAGTTCGGTTCTGCGGGCAAGAAAGCCGCCGTGGTCTCGACCATCAATGGCGATGCCAACGTGCCTTTCTACAAAGAACTGGGTAATCAGGGCATCACAGCCGAGACTATCCCGGTGGTGGCGTTCTCGGTGGGTGAGGAAGAGCTCTCCGGTATCGATACCAAGCCGCTGGTCGGCCATCTCGCCGCCTGGAATT
>JBGSOE010000333.1:0-1698 GCA_041739295.1 Thiohalobacterales bacterium
CCCGCAGCAACTTGTTCATGTCGGGGCTGGAATACGCCAACATGTTCGATTGCCTGGTTATCACCCATGCCGAAGACGCAGACCTGGTGTCCGGCGGGTATATGCACGAAGGTGCTGTTTCGGCAGTGCTGGGGATACCCGGTCGTCCGTCGGTCGCCGAAGATATTGCGATTTCACGCGACATCATGCTGGCCGAGTATGCCGGAACTCCGCTGCACATTGCTCATGTCAGTACCAAAGGGGCGGTGGAGATCATCCGCGCCGGCAAACAGCGTGGCGTAAAAATCACCGCTGAAGCGACGCCGCACCATCTGGTACTGACCGATGAGGCCGTCTACGGCTACGACACCGCAACTAAAGTCAACCCGCCGCTGCGCAGTGCAGATCACGTGACGGCGCTGCGGGCTGGACTGAAGGACGGCACGATCGATGTGATTGCCTGCGACCATGCGCCGCATGCCTATGAAGAAAAGGATGTCGAGTATCGGTATGCTCCCAGTGGATTTACCGGACTGGAAACTTCTCTTGGCGTTATATTGACCGAGTTGTACCATACCGGCGAGTTTACGCTGCCGGAAATCGTCGAACGGATGTCCAGCAGACCGGCGCGAATTCTCGGTGTTGCCGGCGGCAGCCTGACCGAAGGTGCGGTAGCGGATATCACGGTTTTTGACCCGGAATATAGCTGGACTGTAGAAACCGATAAGTTTTATACCCGTGGCAAGGCGAGCCCTTTTGCAGGCAAATCGCTGAAAGGAAAGGCTGTGCTGACGATGGTCGAAGGAAAAATCGTGATGCGAGATGGGCAGGTGACGGCATGAGCGAGTTTGTCGCCGGGAAACTGGTGCTGGCTGATGGAACCACATTCGAGGGGCTGTTGCTAAATGGTCTGGAAGGCAGCGGCGAAGTTGTATTTAATACCGGGATGACCGGTTATCAGGAAGTGCTGACCGATCCGTCTTATGCCGGACAGATCGTAACGATGACCTATCCGCTGATTGGCAACTACGGAGTGAACGCCAAATTTGACCAGGCCCGGCAGTCATTTGTGCGCGGATTTATCGTGGCGGAACTGTGTGCGAATCCCAGCAACTGGTGTGAGGAAGGCAGTATCGTCTGCTATCTGGAAGAACGCAAGATCCCTTGCCTGTGCGATGTGGATACCCGCGCCGTGACCCGCAAGATTCGTTCGCATGGGGCGATGGAGGGCCGGATCGTCCGAGCTGAACGCGATACAGCCCAGGTTGTGGCTGAAATTGCCAATCACACGACACCGGATCTGGTGGCCGAAGTCACGACGCCTGAGATTTACCGGATTCCCCATGAGGCGCCTGCACCGCATGTCGTGGTGATGGATTTTGGCATCAAACGAAATATTTTGCGCTCGCTTACTTTGTATGGCTGCGACCTGACGGTAGTTCCCGCTTCAACCGATGCGGCGACAATTCTGGCGCTGAATCCGGACGGGATTTTCCTGTCCAACGGACCCGGCGACCCCAAAGCCGTGACCTATGCAATCGACACAATCCGCCAGTTGCTCGGCAAAAAGCCGATGTTCGGCATTTGCCTGGGGCATCAGCTGCTGGCAATCGCGCTGGGCGGCGATACATTCAAACTGAAATTCGGCCATCGCGGCGTCAACCATCCGGTGAAAGACCTCAGCCATGACCGGGTATATATCACCTCGCAGAACCATGG
>JBGSOE010000349.1:0-33325 GCA_041739295.1 Thiohalobacterales bacterium
GTGTCCAAGATGGCCTTACCGATGTCCCAATAGGAGACAACCCCAACCAGTCGGTTATCCTTCGGGTCGACCACCGGAACGCTGCGGCGGGTCTGATAGAGCACTAGCAGTGTTTCTACCAGGTGGGTGTCAGGGCCGATCACCGTTGCTTCATCGCTGAGACAGATGGTCACCGGTTTGTCCTCCGACTCCTTGAGGCGACGATGCAGGTCCGCAAGGTTGTCGGAAACGAACGACAGGTCGGTCAGCCCGTGTTCCATCAGGGCCGCCTGCGGCAGTACCAGGCGCAGCAGGCAGTTGACACCGAATATCCCCAGGTAACGGCCTCTGTCATCCACAATGGGGACGTTGCGGAAACGGTTTTCCATGATATAGCCAATGCCCTTGCCGACAGTATCCGTTGCGGTGAGGACGATTGGATTGGGGTCCATGACATCTCGGGCAGTTTGTCCCGACATGGGGATTCTCCGGGTTTAGGGTTTGGGCTGGGGAGAGATCTCAGCCAATCTGTCAGCAAGCATACACTCAGGCCAAAGCGTGTTGCGAGTCCCTGCGCGCATTTTGTTTCTTTGCAGATAGACTATCAGCGCTAGCGCTGGTATTGATGAGGTGCGGTGGGGCAAATGATTATAGCGTGTCAGAAAACTGTGTGCTCTGACCCCACTTAAGATGTACCTATGGACCCTAACCTTATAGAAGTAGCCCAGAATATTGGCTCTCTGAATGATCGTGCGTCGCCTGTTCCCCGAGGTGTTGTACCGACGCTGATATAAGCAACGTTGGTGCGGGCGCGTGTAGAGGCGTAGACCAGGGCAGGCCATGGTTACCCGAAAAAATCTGATACCCGTTAAGGGCGATAGGCTGTTGTGAAAAACGGTCCGCTTGAGCAGATTTATTAAATCGTGGTCTTTTCGTGCTAGATGGGTTTATTTTCCGTGTCATCTACCGGCGCGCCGGCATCATTCTCCTGCTGTTTCCGCAGGGCCTTCTCGTCTTTCTTTTTCTTTTTGGCGATCTCTTTCTGACGTTTCTCGAACTGGTAATTCGGTTTTGCCATGGTTGTGTTCTCCAGATAGGTAAAAGGGCAACTTTACGCCCCTCTGTGTCATGAATGATAGCGCATCATGCCAGCTGATCGTCTGCTACATGATAGCGCGGGTCTTCCATCACAATCACTGCGACCAGATCGCCGGCCTTTTTCAGTAATTCGCGGCATTCAATGCTCAAGTGTCGCAGGTGTAGTTTTTTCCCTGCCGCCAGGTATTTCTCAGCCAGTGAGTCGATTGCCTCAATGGCGGAATGGTCAGCGACACGGTAATTCTGGAACTCGAGGATGACATCGTCGGGATCATTTTCCGGTGTGAACAAGTCGTGAAAGTTTTTCACGGAACCGAAGAACAATGGACCGTTGAGTTCGTAGACACGCGAGCCGTTGGCATCGTCGTAACCTTTGACGTTGATATGGCTGGCATGTTCCCAGGCGAAGGCCAGCGCGGAAACGATAACACCGACGATTACCGCGACGGCCAAGTCGGTCGCGACCGTGACGGCGGACACTAGAAGCAGCCGTGACGGACGCAGGCCGGTCGGTGCAAAAGGAATTAATCGTCGCGTAGGCGAGTGGATTTTTGACAGGGATGTCATAAATCTTTATCGAGGTAGCGACTCGCTTGTATATCAGCGGCCAATTCACGCAGCCCATGCAAAGCCGTCTGTAAAACTTCGCTGTCAGCCTCGCGTGGGAAGACCATGTAAGCTGGATGGATGAACTCGGGGCCGCTGTCGACCTTGAATAGTCGACCTGCGTCGATGAAAGGTTGTGCCATGCGGATTGGTAAGAAGCAGGAACCACCATTCGCGAGAAGTAGCTGCACACCGAGCCAGCCGATGTTAACCACCTGCGCAGGCCGTTCCAGGTCTGGATAACTCTCGCGGTGTTTGGCATAGAAGCCTGGACCCCATTCAACATAGATATAGTCTTCGCCGGGCCACTGTGTGCTGGGATTCGTGCTGACCAGCACCAGCGTCTCATCGAACAGATGTTCAACCACCACGCCGGGCGCGTGACTGGGCGAATACATGAGACTGATATCCAGCGTGCCTTCGATCAATCGCCGCATCAGATCTTCTTCAAATCCAATCTCACTGCGTATGGAAACGTCGGCTGCAGCGTTACGCATCCAACCCACCCAACGCGGCAGGAATCCCTCCCATAAGGCGATACGTCCTCCGATGCGAATGCTGGTGCGATAGCGACTGGGTAGACCGACGTCATGGCGTGCCTGTTCCACAGTCAGCACCAGTGTTTTGGCATGCTGTAGGAAACGTTTACCAGCCGGGGTCAGACTGGCTCCGGATCGGTTACGTACGAACAGTCTGGCATTCAGATCGGCTTCCAGATTTTGGATGCGGGCGCTGACTGTAGACTGGGTGACATGCAGTCGATTGGCTGCCTCAAGGAAGCTGCCATGGGCGGCGATGGTCAGAAAGGTTCGGGCCTGTTCTATGTCCATGATGGTGCAAGTTACGTCTTACTATCGATATTGCCGATAGTATAGTGCAATTAATATCGTTTTACGTCTGTTGTATTGCACTTATATGATGCAGGTAACTTCATAGACAGGAGACGGATATGCCAAGTACTCATATGGCCCAAGCGCTGGATGAACGCACTCTGGATCTGCTTGAGCGTGACGAGGAAGGTTTTTTGCTGGATGCCAAGGACTGGCATCCGGGGCTGATAGAGGCATTTGCGACAGAGGCCGAACTGCCGCTTAACCCAGAGCGGTACGAGATCATTCACTACATCCGTGCGTATTTCGAGCAGAGCCAGAGCGTGCCCGAGGCGCGCAAGACGCTTAAGCATATGCACGATATCTGGGGCAAGGATAAGGCCACGCGGCGGTATCTCTATCAGCTGTTTCCGCGTGGTTATGGCCAGCAGGCCTGCAAGATCGCTGGCATGCGCAAGCCACTCAAGTTGATGCTGGATATCTGAATACGTGGCTGCCGAGACATTTTTTGCGACCCTGCGCGCTATGGGGCCAAGCTTCAAACGCACTGGCCATCTTGAAAAATGGCTGTCGTTGAGTGGTGGTCTGGCTGGCATGCTGGGCGTGCTGCTGATCAGTGAGGCACAGCTTGGATTGGCGGGGAGTGCCGGTCTGGTCGCGTCAATGGGTGCCTCGGCGGTGTTGCTGTTCGCCGTGCCACATGGGCCACTTTCACAGCCCTGGCCGGTGTTTGGTGGTCATTTGGTATCTGCAATCGTAGGTGTCGCTAGCGCCCAGATGATCGCCCAACCTTTGCTGGCCTCGGGACTCGCCGTTGCTCTTGCTATCGGTGCGATGGCTTATCTGCGCTGTATACATCCACCGGGTGGTGCAACTGCTTTGACAGCGGTTGCAGGTGGTGATGCGGTTCATTCGCTGGGCTACCACTATGTCGTGACACCCGTGATGTTGAACGCTATCACTATTCTGCTGGTTGCGGTTTTGTTCAATTACCTCTTTCCCTGGCGCCGTTATCCGGCGGCATGGGCGCATAACCACGAACAGCGGCTGGCTACAGCTGCAGGTGAGCAATCCGCCGAGACGCGGCTGAGCGATAAAGGGTGACGCCGACAAGACCTGATCAGCAAGGAGAAATCTATGGACAACCCGCATCAATCAAAACAACCACGCCGTGAAGATTATCTGCAAGCAATGCAGAGCTTGGATACCTACATCGATATCACAGTAGACGATTTGATGGAATTGACCCAGCGTGCCAAACAGATTGCCAGCCGGCGTGCCACCGAGGCTATTGGCATTACACAGGTGATGAGCCAGTCTGTGCGAACGGTGCATCCAGAGACGCCACTGGCCGAGGCTGCGCATCTGATGGTAACTGAGCGTATCAGTGGTTTACCGGTGGTCGATGATGCTGGGCGGATGGTCGGCCTCATTACTGAAGCAGATTTTTTGCGTGCTCTTGGGTTGCCGGCACAACACCCGACGCAGAATATCTGGCAGACCTTGGAATCGTTGTTTAGCCATTTAGCACATCATACTGAACTGGAGGCACCTGACGATCCGGTATCAGCGCATATGGTCCGGAACGTACTATGTGTACGGCCTGAACAGGACCTTCACCATGTGCTCGAAATAATGAAGAAACACGCGGTAAAACGCGTTGTAGTTTGTGATGAGATGCATCGAGTACTTGGTATCGTAACGCGTTCGGATTTGGTGCGCGTCTTTTTCGACCGATTTACCTGAGTGGAAACTGCGCGAGTTAGTAGGGCAAATAACTCAGGGAAATGCGCCGGCGATATCACTTCCACCAAGTACTCAATTGCGGAACATAAGTGAGAATTGCCAGCCACACCAGCATGATGCCGAGGAACGGCAGGGTGGAGAGAAACAGTGTCAGGATGGGTTTTTGGAAACGCTGACTGGCGATGAATAAATTGATGCCGACCGGCGGGGTGCAGTAACCGATCTCCAGGTTAGCCAGCAGGATGATACCCAGATGTACCGGGTTGATGCCGAACTGCAGTGCCAGCGGCAGGATCAACGGCACTAAGACCACGATGGCGGAGAAAATATCCATCATCGCGCCAACGATCAGTAATACACCATTCAGCAATAGCAAAAACTGCAGCTGGCTATCTATATTTTCACGCATCCATGCCAGTAGATGCATGGGAATTTGTGCATCGATGAGCAGATTGGTCAGACCCATTGCCACACCCAGAATGATCAGGATGCTGCCCACCAGTACGCTGGTTTCGCGCAGAATCGGAAACAGTTGACGGCGCAGTGATAGGCTGCGGTGAATCAGTGTTTCCAGCACCAGCACATACGCGGCAGTACAGGCGGAGGCCTCGCTCACGGTAACGAAGCCACCAAAGATGCCCCACACCACACCGACCGGTAACAGGATGTCCCAGATGCCTTCGCGCAGCGACTGTTGCAGGGCCTCGGCTGTGAAAGGCTGACGTGGAATCTTAAGGCGCACACCCAATACCATGCAGTACAGCGTGATCATGACCAGCAACAGCAAACCGGGTAGTGCGCCGGCGAGAAACAGGTCGTCGATGTTCACACCGGCGACGATGCCGTACAGCAGCACTGGCAAACTCGGTGGAAACATCAAACCGATCGACCCAGATGAGGTAAGTAGTCCAAGGCTGAATCGCTGTGGGTAACCGACGCTCATTAACATGGGGAACAGCAGGCCACCGAGCGCGAGGATGGTTACGCCGGAGGCACCCGAAAAGGCAGTGAAAAAGGCGCAGGCGAACAGCGCGACACCGGCGAGACCGCCGGGTAGCCAGCCAATCAGGGCATTGAATAAGCGAATCAGTCGTTGCGGCGCGCCGCCTGCGGCAAGCACAACACCGGCCAAGGTGAATAACGGTATAGCGGTGAGGTTCGGCGATGATGCCAAACGGTTGAGTTCGATAATAAGTACGGCGGGATCGAGTTCTGCCTGGTGTGTGGCGAGTAGTCCGCCGGCACCGAGTGCCGCGAACAGCGGCAGGCCGAGCGTGGCGAGTAAAACAATAAGGATGACGAGTAATGTGATCATCGTGGTACGCGGCGTGGCGGTCCGAGCGTGGTCGCGAGCAGGAAGTGCAGGACAAGCAGTCCAAAACCCACGGGCAGGATCAACGTAAACAGCGCCTCCCAGCGTTCATTGGGAGCGGCATACTGCCATTCATCGATCCAGAAGCGTGCCGCGGCTTTAGTCAGTATCAGACAGACAATCCCGGCGAGCGCGTGTAGCGGCCGATAGAGACGGTCGAGCCAGTCTCGCGATAGCCAGGCAGACACTACATCGATACGGATATGTCGTTGCGCATCAGCAGCGAGCGCCGCACCGAAGAAGGTGACATACAGCACCAGTTGGCGGGTGATGGCATCGGCCATCGGCAGACCGGATTCGAACAGATTTCGGGCGATGATCTGTGTGAGTGTTAGGGTGACCAACAGCAGCAGACTCAGACCGGCGAGTACGGTTTCGGCACGGGTTAGTAGACGTTGGAAACGCAGCAAAATGGATCGAAGTGGTAGTGACCGCATTAACGTGAACCGCCAAGGCCCCAAGACAACATATCCTGAATCGCCAAGGCGCCAGGACGCCAAGAAAAACCGAATACATTATTTAACAAAACCGTGATTTCTCCGCCATTCCGGCACATGCCGGAATCAATGTTATTTATTACACAGGATAACTCACTTTGCTCGCCCTGCTGGCCGCTTGGTCGGCGTTCAACGCGCTCCGCGCTTTTGTCCGGCATGCGCCGGAGTGACGGTTTCGTAGATGATAAAGATGTACGCAGTAATTCTTGGCGTCTTGGTGCCCTGGCGGTTCCCAGCATCTTGGTGTCTTGGCGATTCACGATTAATTTAAGGTGTACTACCTGAGGCCTGCCCCGCGCGGAACTGTTTCAGATGGCCCCAGGTGCGGGTGTAGAGTTCACTGGGAATATAGCCGCTCCCGGTCAGCTCGGCCGCGGCTTTGTCGCGCATACGCGTTAGCTCTTTAGGATCGACCGAGTCAGGATTCATCACGAATGTAAGGCCTTCCTGTTTGAGTACGTCCAGGCTTTTGGCGTTGTCGCTGCGGGTAGCCGCGATCAATTTCTCACCCGCCTCACGGCCGGTTTCAGCAAGCAACTTCTGCAGATCCGCTGGCAGGCTGTCATAGAAGCGGTTGGACACGATCAATCCACCGATGCCATTGGCCATGGGCAGGTCGGTGACATAGCGAGTCTTGGTGTACCACTGCAAGGCAATGGATGCCAACGGCGTGCAGTACACGGTGTCGATGAGACCGGTGGAGAGACTGGTGAACACATCGGTAATCGATAATGGTATCGGCGAAAGATTACTGGACCGAAACATGGCCTCGCCGAGCGCGTCGCCTTGCCATAACCAGATACGGCGCTGCTTCAGATCATCGAGGGTGTTGATAGGCTGCTGCGAGAAGAAGTAGATGAAGCCCACTTCCATCCAGCCGAGCAATTTATAGCCATTCTTATGAAAGCCCTGTTCGAATTCAGGCATGAGTTGTGCGCGTACATAGTCGATCTCATCATAGTTACCAAATAGGAACGGCAGTTCGAGCACGCGCGCGGGCGAATACATCTGGCCGATGCCATAGCCTGTGAAGGCACCGCCGTGCAGCTGGCCGAAACGCATTTTTTTCAAGACGTCGGGTTCATCACCCTGTACACCGCCGGGATAGAATTTAAATTCAATCCGCCCTTGGCTGCGTTCCTTGACCGTCTTAGCCCAGTCTTCCAGCAGGTTCATCCAGGTGGAACCGGGCGGTGCTAGGGTGGCGAATTTGAGGGTGTATTCGGCGGCCGATAGGTTCGTCGCGAACAGGCTGAGTGCGCATAGGAACGGTACGAGAAACAATTTGATCATTTTCATCAGAACCACTCCGCTTCTTTACTCAGCAGATAATGGGCGCGCTGCTTGGCAACTTGGTTGGCGAAAGCCATGTCCGGGAATAGATCATCGGGTGCATCCACGACCGCTGTGAGATGGTTGTGAAAGGCCGACCGATCCATCTCCTGGCGTGCCAGATATTCGGCGTAGAGCACATCAACCATCAATAGTTTTCCTGATGTTGCAGCGCGCGCCTGCGCGAAATGTTGTGCGGACAATGCATAGTCTCCACCGAACATGGGTGCGCGGCCGCCGTAGTATACGCCGAAAAACATATGTGGTCCGCCGAAGTAGTAATCTTCATCCAGTGTCAGTACGCGTTCCATCAGGCGGGCAGCGCGGGCGAGTTGTGCGATGCCGAACGGGCTGGTGCGATCAAGATCGGTGCGTTTGGCCATGCACGACGCGGTCCAGAACAGTGCGGGTACGGTGCGTTTGCTGGTCTTGGCAAGGGCCGCATCCAGTTCATCAAGCGTTGCGGCCTCGACGTCGACAGTGAAGCCCTGACTGTCCAGCGCAGCGCGAGCATGTTGTAGGCAGCGTGTGTACAGGGCCACTGCGCGTGTTGGTGATTCCTGTTCAACAAAACTGTAGGTGTAACCGTAAAAACCCTGGGCCAGGTAAATGCGCAACTGGGTGTTTCCAGGATCACCGACGGCCATGCCTTCAAGCATTTTCAATGTTGCCGGGATGGCGCTGGCGGCGAGTTCCAAATCCGTTTCACGGTTCATGGCCTCAAGGCCACCATCCATCAACGGCATGGCTCCGCGCACAACGATCTGGCTGGTAGAACAACCGGAGATCAAGACGGCCAACATCAACAAGGCAACGGCATGGCCGCTGTAGACAAGCTTGGAATAGGCGTCACTCATGGTGTTCCTCCAGGGTGGTTGCGATGGGCTAGGTAGAGGCCCACATCGCGGCTGCTTATTATGTGTGAATCGCAGCAGTCTTAGACGCTACTGTAGCGCAACTTATGGATTATCGGAAATGGACCGGGGAGTGGGGAACAACAACACGGCATGAATATTGATTCCCACATCCTGCCCTTCTCACAGAGGGAGAAGGGATGCGTCGCTTGCATCAATAATGATTACTCAGTCTCACATCAGCGTCAGAAGTAAATGGCAATTAAGGAACCTCTGATTAATGTGATCAAGCGAGCAGCTGCAAGGCGCGGACGGGCGACTCGAAGCGAAGCGGAGAGAACGGCGCTAGCCGGCCCGAAGGGCGAGGTGCGTAGCGCCGAGTAACAAACGGAGTTTACATGGCGTCTGCCGCTTCCCGGCCCCGTATTTTGAGCCCGGCTGCAACGCGGCAGATGCCGCTTCAGCGAATTAATCAGAGGTTTCTTAACGTATGAGCGAGTACCTATCCAATGTAGGGTGGCTTGGGTACGTCGATTGCGCCGTAATTCACTACCGTCGCCGCTAGACACTCAGCAAACAATATTGGAATGTCAGGCTAAGAGATGCTTCAGTATGCCTTCATACATCCGCGACAACTGTTCCAGCGCACTTACAGCGACGCATTCATTGACTTTGTGGATGGTCGCATTGACGGGGCCTAGCTCGACGACTTGTGCGCCGGTGGGGGCAATGAAACGGCCATCCGATGTGCCGCCGCTGGTGGATAGTTCAGTCTCCATTCCCGTGACATCGCGAACCGCGTTGCGTACGGCTTCCACTAACTTGCCGGCTGGCGTTAGGAAAGGTTTGCCGGAATGGAACCAGTCGAGTTGGTAGTTCAGACCATGCTTGTCCAACAATGCATGCACGCGTCGTTGCAGTGTCTCGGCATCGGTCTCGGTCGAGTAACGGAAATTGAAAAGAATTTCCAGTGTGCCGGGGATAACATTGGTCGCGCCAGTGCCGGAATGAATGTTGGAAATCTGGAAGGTAGTTGGCGGGAAAAATTCATTGCCATTGTCCCAGGTCGTTGCTGCGAGTTCGCCGAGTGCGGGCAGGGCGCGATGCACCGGGTTGTCGGCAAGGTGCGGATAGGCGACATGGCCTTGCACGCCACGCACGGACAATGTCCCCGATAAGGATCCACGCCGACCGTTCTTAACCACATCGCCGGCTAGTTTGACGCTGGATGGTTCGCCGACCAAACACCAATCGATCTTCTCGCCGCGCGCTTCTAGGGTCTCGATGACTTTCACCGTGCCTTCGGTGGCGATGCCTTCTTCGTCGCTGGTGATCAGAAAGGCAATGGAGCCCTGATGATCGGAATGCGCTGGAATAAAACGTTCGCAGGCAGTGATCATCGCCGCAATACTGCCCTTCATGTCAGCCGCTCCACGTCCATACAGCATGCCGTCGCGTTCTTCGGGTTTGAAAGGCGGGGAGTCCCAGGCACTTTCCGGTCCGGTCGGTACGACGTCGGTGTGTCCGGCAAAAGCGAGTAAAGGTCCACTCTTGCCGCGTCGTGCCCAGAGATTTGTTACATCACCGAAGTTCATAAATTCCAAGGTGAAGCCCAATGCGGCCAGATGCGTGCCGAGTAATTGCTGACAGCCCTGATCGTCGGGGGTAATCGAGGCCCGGGCAATCAGGTCGCGGGCAAGTTCCAGTGTGGCGGACATATATATAGTTAGCCTCAGTTGAGCAGTGTCTGATAACGATCGGCATCGAAGCCGATCTCTAAGGTTTTGCCAGTCTGTAGCACCGGACGTTTGATGAGCGTCGGTTGTGCCAGCATCAGCGCTTGGGCGCGACCTGCATCAATACCGTCGCGATCGGTCTCGGGTAACTGTCGCCAAGTGGTGCCGCGACGGTTGAGAAGGTTTTCCCAACCCAGTACCTGACACCAGTTTTCCAGTTGCTTTGGACTGAGGCCATCCTTGCGGAAATCGTGGAATTGGTATTGGATGCCGCACTTATCCAGCCATTTACGTGCCTTTCGGACGCTATCGCAGTTGGGAATGCCAAATAATATCGTTGTCATGACAATAGCTTATAGATTATTGCTCAGTGATGGGCGCTATTATCCCGTAGCATCGCGGACCTGGAAAGGCATCGTATTTGTAAAGTTGTGACACAGTTGGCCGAAAACCTACGCAGGACGAGTTTTTGCCCTGAGTAGTGCCGCTGCAAGGGATCGCACAATAACCATAACTGTCGATAGTTCTTGTGACGAGTGTGTGATGTCCTATAGGTCAGCCGAAGTCGGTCCCGATATCATGTCTGAGCAGCTTGATAAGCTGTTCACCGCCTCACCCGCTGTTCATTACATCCTGCACGCTAATGCTTCGAACGCCAATCAGTGTGGCCGCTTACATTGGATAAGCGACAACGTCAACTCCATCATTGGTTGTCCTACCTCCGTTGCGCTTACGCTTGACTGGTGGGCATCACGGATTCATCCCGATGATCTAGACCGTGTTATCACCACATTCAACAAATTGCCGCTACGTGCGGAGATGCACTGCGAATACCGTTTTCTTTTCCATCATCAGAGTGGCTATCGCTGGATACGTGATCAGCGGCGTCTCAACGGTGATGTTTGCAATAATAGCTATGAAGCGCTGGGTTCATGGTTGGATATTACCGATATGCATTCAGCACAGACACGGTTGCATGAACGCGAGCAGCTGTTGCGAAAGATCATTGAGACCGAGCCAGAGTGCGTAAAACTGGTAGATGTTGACGGTAATATTCTGGAGATCAATCCGGCTGGCCTGGCTATGCTTCAGTCGTTAGACCCGAGTGAGGTTATTGGTCAATCGATTGTGGATTTTGTAGGGCCGGAATTCAAATCACGTCTACAAGTCGTTATGCGCCGTGTTATCTCCGGCGAACCCGCGATGCTGGAAATGGAGGTGATTGGTATCAAAGGGCGTACACGTCGCGTCGAATCGCATGCCGCACCGCTGTATGGACCAGACGGCCGTGTCAGCTCGCTGCTGATGGTAACGCGTGATATCAGCGACCGTGCCGATGCCGAATCGCAAGTGCATTATCTGGCGCATTACGATCTGCTGACAGGGTTGCCAAACCGTGCATTATTCCGTGACCGGTTACTACAAGCCATGGCGCAGGCTAAACGGACCAGCACCTTAGCCGCGGTAATGTTCCTGGATATTGATCACTTTAAAGATATCAATGATTCTTTGGGCCATGCTATTGGCGATCAGCTGCTCAAGGAAATAGCCCAACGTATTCGTGCCTGTGTACGTGAGACGGATACCGTCGCACGTTTCGGCGGGGACGAATTTGGCCTTATCCAGACTAATCTGAATACCGTCGAAGGTGCCGCTGATTTAGCGGACCGCGTGATTGCCTCAATCGGAAATACCTTCATTATCGAAGGTCACGAGATCCATACAGCAGCGTCGATTGGAGTGACTATCTATCCCTTCGATGATCACAATGCCGAAGATATCCTTAAGAACGCTGATATGGCGATGTACAAGGCCAAGCGCGAAGGGCGTGGCCGCTATCAGTTCTATATCGCCGAACTCAATAAGATCATTCAGCAACGTACTGCCATCGAACGTGATTTACGTACTGCCCTGCAAAAGGATCAATTACGGTTACATTATCAGCCACAGCTCGATCTAATCACGGGTCAGGTGGTTGGTGTCGAGGCACTGCTACGATGGCAGCACCCTGAACGGGGTGATATCTCACCGGTGGAATTTATTCCGGTTGCTGAGAGTACCGGGTTGATCATGCCGATTGGTGAATGGGTATTGCGTACAGCCTGTCAGCAAGCGCGTGCCTGGCAGGATGCGGGGCTGCAGCCGGTGCGTGTGGCAATCAACCTGTCCGCCGTGCAGTTCCGGCATAAAAATTTGCACGAGACTATCACTCAGGCACTGACTGATAGCCGCCTGGACCCACGCTGGCTTGAGGTTGAACTGACTGAAAGCCTGATTATGAAGGACGTGCGTACTACCATAGAAACGCTGCAGAATTTACATGAATTGGGTGTACAAATATCTATCGACGATTTTGGTACAGGTTATTCTTCGCTGAGCTATCTGACGCGCTTCCCCATCAACAAAATAAAACTCGACAAATCCTTTGTTCGCGATGTAGATAAAAAAGACGGCGCGGCGATCGCGCACACGGTTATAACCCTTGGCCATAGTTTAAACATGAAGGTTATGGCAGAAGGTGTGGAAACGGTGGAACAGCTACGCTTCTTGCGCGAACACGGGTGTAATGAGGTGCAGGGCTACTATTTCGGGCGCCCGATGCCGGCCAGTGCCATCGAGCGTATGTTGACAGGATCATTGGATGAGCTTAAAAATCGGGCGTTAGACACCGAGTGACAATATTGCCAGCTTAGCTGGGTCCAGGTCAGTGCTTCCTCAAGGATTGCTGCTCGCAATCAGCAACACACCAGACATCACCAGTGCACCGCCGATCAATGCGCTGGTATTCAAGTGCATTTCCCGAAACAGCAGCCAGGCGAACAGCGCGACAAATGCAGGGTAGGATACCTCGATCAGGCTTACCAGAGTCGCATTTTTTGACCCGATGGCTGCGAACAATAAGACACTCCCAGCAAGACTCGTCAAGGCAGGTGCCAATAGCAGCAAGCGCTCGGACCAGCTCGTAGCCGAGAGTAATTGCAAGTCCGTGCTCAGTGCGCGGCCGAATAGCGGTACCATTATCAAGACCGGTAGCGTCGTTAGCAGTAACACGCCAGGGAGTGAAAGCTTCTTCAGGGCGTTATCGACAAGTGGGTAATGAATTCCCCAGACGATCGCGGCGCCGACTGCGGCGAGATACCAGGGTATTGTGATCATTGTGATGTTCCTTAGGTCAGACTAGAGTCGCAGACGCCAACTCGGAATGCCGGTTGATTCGATAAGCCCGTGCAATAGCAACCAGTCATGTGCATCCTCCGCATCCTCGCTGAACCAGCGAGAAGTAGACCCCAGACGAAAGCTATAGCCCCAGATATCCATATCCTGCATCAGCCGATCACTGCCGACGCCGGGCAGTTGCGCTGCGAGCAGTATCTGCAGATAACAGACGCCGTTCTCTTCGTCGTAATCACCGCCGGCGTTAGTGTGCAGACCGCTACGACGGTCGGCATCCATGCAGATGTAATGACAGGTCTCATGCAGTATTGAATGTATAGGCGTGTCGTTGCGCGCCAATAGCCGATTGTCTATCAGGCCCGCCTCGCTGTCGCCCCAGAAACTACCGGGGATATCGCTGTCGGCAGCAACTATATCCAGGTGCATCCCATAGCGCGCCAGTAATGCTTTTAACGCAGCTTGATCGGCGTTATCCAGCGTCAGGATAGAGATGGAGGTCGTGGGAATTTCTGGCTGCATGTGGGGCGATTAAGCTAATTACCAAACAGGCGTTCAATAAAAATACGTTCTTTGTAGGAGGCGGCTTACCCACGAACAGTCTGTGACACAACTGTTCTTGATAAGCCCCTCCTACAGGTGGCGTAAACCCATGATCGATTAAATGCCGCGCAACAGTTCGTTGATGCCAACTTTGCCGCGGGTCTTCTCATCAACCTTCTTGACGATTACGGCACAGTACAGGCTGTAAGTTCCATCTTTAGAAGGCAGGTTGCCGGAGACAACGACTGAACCGGCCGGGATACGACCGTAAGTGACTTCGCCGGACTCGCGGTCGTAAATCTTGGTGCTCTGGCCGATGTATACGCCCATGGAAATCACCGAGCCTTCTTCAACAATTACGCCTTCGACCACTTCGGACCGCGCACCGATAAAGCAGTTGTCTTCAATAATAGTAGGTGCGGCTTGCACCGGCTCCAGCACGCCACCGATACCAACACCGCCGGATAGATGCACATTTTTTCCAATCTGCGCGCAGGAGCCCACAGTTGCCCAAGTGTCGACCATGGTACCGGAATCCACATAGGCGCCGATATTCACGTAGGAGGGCATGAGCACTGCACCCGGAGCGATATAGGAACCACGTCGCGCTGCAGCTGGCGGAACCACGCGCACGCCGCCTTCTCGAAACATCCGCGCATTGTAATCCGCGTATTTGGACGGCACCTTGTCGTAGTAATTGGTGAAGCCACCCTTCATGAAACTGTTGTCCTCAATACGGAACGATAACAATACGGCCTTTTTCAGCCAGTCATGCACCACCCACTTGCCATTGATCTTTTCAGCGACACGCGCCTTGCCGGCATCAAGCTGGTCGATCGCTTCCTGCACGGCCTCTTTGACCTGCGGCTCCACATTGCGTGGGGTAATGTCGGCGCGGCGTTCAAACGCGGCTTCGATAGTTGATTTGATGTCGCTCATAGGTGATCTCCAGTTATTAATTCAAAATTTATTAAACGCTATGGTGCATTAGGCGCCCGAAGGAAAGTCTGAATCGATCTTGAATCTTTATTTCCCTCTCCCTGGCCCTCCACCATCAAGGAGGAGGGGGCTTATCGTTTAGCATTTGGGAACCTCTGATTAATTCGCTGAAGCGGTATCTGCCGCGTTGCTGCCAGGCTCAAAATACGCATTTACGCCGTGTAAACTCCGTTTTTTACTCGGTGCTACACACCTCGCCCTTCGGGCCGGCTGGCGCCGTTCTCTCCGCTTCGCTTCGAGTCGCCTGTCCGCGCCTTGCATCTGCTCGCTTGATCAAATTAATCAGAGGTTCCTTAGCGTATATTTTCCTTCGTGTGCGCCATGCGCGCCTTCATGTTAAAGAGCTTTGCGTCTTTGCGTGAAACCTGTGGTTACAAACTTCCCACATACGCCCGAATTCGCTGCGCCGCATCCACGCATTCCTCAAACGGTGCGACTAATGCCATGCGCACATGGTTGCGACCGGGGTTGCCGCCATGAGCCTCGCGCGACAGAAAACTGCCCGGCAGCACTGTGACGTTCTGCTTTGCGAATAATCCGCGGGCGAATTCGGTGTCGTCAATTGGCGTGCGTGGCCACAGATAGAAGCTGGCATCCGGTGCTTGTACGTCCAATACGCCACTGAGAATTTCCAGCATGGCGCTGAACTTTTTCCGGTACAGCTCGCGATTCTCGCGTACATGTATCTCATCGTTCCAAGCAGCAATGCTGGCGGCCTGGGTCGCCGGCGGCATGGAGCAGCCGTGATAGGTACGATAGCGCAAGAAACCTGCGATAAGTCCAGCGTCGCCGGCTACAAAACCAGAGCGTAGGCCCGGCAGGTTGGAACGCTTGGACAGACTGTGAAATACCATGCAGCGCCGGTAATCGTTGCGTCCTAGAGCAGCGGCGGCAGCGAGTAGCCCGGTCGGTGGATTACTCTCGTCCGGATAGAGTTCCGAATAACATTCATCAGAGGCGATCACGAAATCGTATTCGTCCGCCAGCACAATCAAGCGTTGCAAGCTTGCGTTGTCCAACACGGCGCCACTCGGATTACCGGGAGTACAAATATAAATAAGCTGGCAGCGTCGCCACACGTCCGCAGGCACAGCGTCGAAATCCGGCCGGTAGCCGGTGATGGCGAGGGTGTTCTGAAACCAGGGTTCGGCACCAGCGAGCAGCGCCGCACCTTCATAGATCTGATAGAACGGATTGGGCATCACCACCAATGGCGCAGTGCTGCGGTCGATCACCGCCTGAGCAAAGGCGAACAAGGCTTCGCGCGTGCCGTTGACCGGTAGGATGTGGCTCGCGGCATCAATACTGCCCTCGGGCAGATTGAAGCGTTGCAGCAACCAACGCGCGATACTTCCGCGCAGTTCATCGCTGCCGCGCGTGACCGGATAATTCGCCAGGCCGTGCAGATGACTGATCAATTGCTCTGCCACGAAATGCGGCGGCTGATGCTTAGGTTCGCCAATGGACAGATTCACAGGTGCCAACGTCGCAGGTGGTGTGATGCCGGCATTGAGCTGTGCCAGACGCTCGAACGGGTAGGGGAGTAATCGTTGCAGGTCGGGATTCATGTGGTCGCGGGTCATCACTGCGGTATCTGATGGGTGCGTGGCAGGCTGCAACTTGAATGCAAACCCTTTACCATGCGCCTGAACTCTAAAGAGCCGTGATTATACGGGAACCCGTGACCTTGACCAAACCCATACCCGCTCTGTTGCCCGTATTCAGCCTGTTGCTTGCCGCGACCATGTGGGGGGTGATCTGGTACCCGCTGCGCCTGTTGGAGGCGGCTGGTATGCATGGCCTCTGGTCCACACTGGTCAGCTATGCAGCGGCATTGCTGCTCGGAATGCTGCCTTTTATGTCGCGGCGCGGTGAGCTGCAGCGCCAGCCACTGACCTTACTCTGGCTGGCGCTGGCGGCAGGCTGGTGCAATGTCTCCTTCGTCATGGCGGTGCTGGAAGGCACGGTGGTGCGGGTACTCCTGCTGTTTTATCTGTCACCCATCTGGGCAGTGTTGCTGGCCCGGCTGATATTGGGCGAACGTGTAGCAGCGCAGGCGCGTTGGGCCTTTGCATTGGCGATCATCGGTGCATTGACCATGTTGTGGGATCCAGCCATCGGTCTGCCCTGGCCGAGCGGAGCGGGTGATTGGTTGGCGGTATCGTCGGGCATCGCCTTCGCGATCACGAATGTCATGGTGCGGCGACTGCAGCGGGTATCGGTGCCAGTTAAAAATGTAGCGAGCTGGTGCGGTGTCCTGCTCGTCGCGGCGATATGGTTGGGAACACTCGACGCTGATGTATCACCGAATGTGACCTCCTCTGTGTGGTTGGGAGCGGTGGCGTTGGGATTGTTTGGCATTTATATTATGACCTACGCCACTCAGTACGGCGTGACGCACATGCCCGTACATCGCTCAGCCGTGATCATGCTGTTTGAATTAGTCGCCGGCGCATTATCGGCCTATTGGCTGACCAGTGAGCAGGTCGCACCCTTGGAATGGTTTGGTGGTGTACTGATCATTGGTGCTGCGTATTGGACGGCGCGGTTGCAGACCCACGAGTAATGCTATGCAGATATTACGCATCCATCATGCCAGTCTGATCGTCGCCGATAACGCGCGTGCATTGAATTTCTATTGCGACTTGCTGGGTCTGCAAGTCGATGCAGCACGCCCCGACCTCGGCTATCCCGGTGCCTGGTTGTACATCGGCGATCAGCAGATTCACCTGCTCGAACTTCCCAACCCCGACCCTATCGAAGGTCGCCCCGTGCACGGCGGCCGTGATCGGCACCTGGCATTGACCGTCGATGATTTGGATGCGCTGGCGCTGGCATTAGACACCGCAGGCATCGATTACACCCGCAGTCGCTCCGGCCGCCGCGCCTTGTTTTTCCGCGACCCGGATGGGAATGCGTTGGAGTTGATTGAAGCATCACTATAATGGGGCAATAGTGAAACGTATTGCGCCTAATGTTGTAGCTGTTCAAACATAGGTTACTTGGAGTCTCAATAAGGCCACTCACATGAAACCCCGAATCTCCATGATTACCCTGGGTGTCGATGACCTAGAAAGGTCATTGCACTTCTATCGTGATGGTCTTGGGCTACCGACAGAAGGCATTATCGGTACGGAGTTCGAGCAGGGCGCGGTGGTCTTCTTCGATTTGCAGGCCGGGGTGAAGCTGGCACTCTGGTCTCGCAAAAGTATTGCCGATGATACGGGTCTCTCTCAGACAACACCCTGTCCTACCGAGCGTATGCTTGCGCACAATGTGTCATCGCGGGACGAGGTTGATGCGGTGATGGAAGAGGCGAAGCGCGCGGGTGCGGTTATCGTGAAGCCTGCTCAGGACACCTTCTGGGGTGGCTATGCGGGATATTTCCAGGATCCCGATGGACATATCTGGGAAGTGGCTTGGAATCCGCAGTTTGTGATTCAGGATTGAGTCGCGCATACATGTAGGGTGGGTTAGGCGCGTTGTGTTGCTTCGCAACGAGTGGTGGGTTACGCGTAAACCCTAGCCCACACCCTACATATGATTTATTCAGCAATCCCAAAATACACCACCACTAAATCCTCATCGCCATTATTTTCAAACCCATGCATCTCGCCGGACTCAATCTGGATACAGGTGCCGGGTCCGACCTTCTGTTGCTTATCATTGCAATGCACGTGGCCACGGCCGCTCAACACAATAAAAACCTCATGCATATCGCTGTGTTTGTGCAGCGTGACGCGGCTACCGGCGGGGATGCGCGCCTGTGCAAATTGAGTCAGGTGCGGGATAGCGCCGTTACGGAAAATGACTTGTTTGGTGATGCCGGCGTCGTGGCTGAGCGGTTCTGCGGCAAGGCTATCGAGTTCTACGCGGCGCATGTTTTTCCCAGGGCTAGGTATTCGCGGTTTTCAGGTTGTCGAGCAGGTGCTCACGCAGGTTATCCTGCTGTTGTGGCTGTAATGGTTGGTTGTGGGTGTCGGTGATATAGAACACGTCCTCGGCACGTGAGCCAAAGGTGGCGATGCGCGCATTCTGCAGGCGTACACCGCTGGCACTGAAAGCTCGGCCGACGGCGGAGAGCAGGCCGGGGCGGTCGCCCGTGATCAGTTCAAGAATGGTTCGGTCATTGGGTGCATCGTTACCGAAGCTAATCTGGGTTGGGATATTGAAATGCTGGAAACTACGCGGTGGACGGCGAGTGACGCGCGGGTGCTGTGCGCTGAGGGTGCCGAGTTCCTTGGTGAGCGCATCGACGATTTCCTGGATCTGGAATTCGCTTTGTAGATGCACGCCGGATTCGTCCAGGATTAAATAGGTATCCAGGGCATAACCGTTGCGTGAAGTGATGATGCGCGCGTCATGGATATCCAGCCCCAATTGTTCAAGCAGGGCGGTAGTGCGTTCAAACAGCGAATCATCGGTGCGCATGTAAATGAACACCTCGGTGCCGCCGCGCGCACTGCTATGGCGCAATTCAATCAGCGGTGTGTCCTGGCCCGAATGACGATCAATGCAGCGAGTATTCCAGGCAATTTCCTCTGGCGAGTGGCGCAAAAAATATTCGTCTTCCAGGTTTTGCCAGACGGCATCGATATTTTTGTCGGACAGGCCGGCGTCCAACAGCAGCTGACGTGCCTCGCTGCGGGTTTCGGTGATGAATTCGTCCTGTTCTAATGGATTGTCCAGGCCGCGCGTAAGGGCTTCGGCGGTCGCGTTGTATAATTCTTGCAACAACGCGCCCTTCCAGGAGTTCCACAATCCCGGGTTGGTGGCGCGGATGTCGGCCACGGTGAGCAGATAGAGATAGTTCAGTCGCACGCGGCTCTGCATGTGTGCGGCGAATTCGTTGATCACGGCCGGGTCGGCGATGTCGCGACGTTGTGCGGTGGTCGACATCAACAAGTGATTCTGCACCAGCCAGGCGACCAGCTGTGCATCATATTGGCTGAGGCCGTGATGACGACAGAATTCAATAGCATCAGCGGCGCCGAGTGTTGAATGGTCACCACCACGCCCTTTGGCGATGTCGTGGAACAGCGCGGCGAGCAGTAGCAGTTCCGGCTTGGGAATAGTGGCCATGATTTCGCTACAACGGGGCAGTTCGTGTGCATGTTCCGGCACGGTGAAACGACGCAGATTGCGCAGTACGAATAGCGAGTGCACGTCTACGGTGTAGGCATGGAATAGGTCATACTGCATCTGCCCGACGATTCGCCCGAACACCGGCAGATAGGCGGCCAGGATACCGTAGCGGTTCATGCGCCGCAGTTCGTGCCATACACCACGTGGCTGGCGGATGATTTCCATGAAAATACTGCGGGTGCGCAGGTCGTTGCGGAATTCGTCATTAATCAGATAACGGTGATCACGGATCAGGCGGATGGTGGAGGCGCGCACGCCTTTAAGTTCCGGGTGTTGCTCCAGTAACAGAAAAATTTCCAGCAGGGCGAAAGGGTAACGCTCGAACACGCGTTCGTGCTGGACTTCGATGAAGCCTTTGCGCGATTGAAAGCGTTTGTTGATGACCACCGGCTCGCTAGTCTCGTCGGCGTACAGAATTGCTTCCTGGAACAACTGCAACAGCATTTCATTCAAGCGATTAAGTTCGAACACCGTGCGGTAGTAGTCCTTCATGAACTGTTCGACCGCCAGGCTGGGACTGTCGCCCTGCTCATAGCCGAGTTGCGTGGCCAGGGTGCGTTGATAGTCGAACAGCAAGCGGTCTTCGCGGCGCTTGGTCAGGCTGTGCAGCGCAAAACGCACACGCCATAGAAAGGACTGACCTTCGCTCAGGGTGCGGTATTCACGTTCGGTGAGGAACTGATGTTCCACCAGACCGTGCAGGCTATCGACACCGAAGTGGCGTTTCGCAACCCAGCCGATCATTTGAATGTCGCGGAGGCCGCCTGGGCTTTCTTTGATGTTGGGTTCAAGGTTATAGGCGGTGTCGTGAAACTTGGCATGCCGCGCAGCTTGTTCTTTGAGTTTGGTCTCGAAGAAACTGGCGCCGCGCCAGATGTGTTCGGGTCCGGTCATGATGCGCATTTTATCGACTAGATCGGCGGCACCGATCAGCAGACGCGCTTCGACGAGATTGGTGGCGACGGTGATGTCCTGCTCACCCTGTGTGATGCAGTCTTCGAGCGTGCGCACGCTGTGTCCTACTTCCAGACCTATATCCCACAGTAAGGTCAGGAAGGCAGCGATGCGCGTCGTTTCTTCAGGTGTTTCCGCGCCGGGCAGCAGGATCATCAGATCGATGTCCGAGTGCGGCAGCAGTTCACCACGTCCATAGCCGCCGACCGCGACCAGGGCCAGTTTGCTAGCATCGGATTGCAGAACATGCTGCCAGATGCGCTGCAGCAATTGATCAATCAGGCAGCAGCGACCTGCGACTAATTGATCCGCCACCAGTCCTTGCTCGAAATGCTGCTGTAGCATCTCGGTGCCGGCTTTGAGTGCCTGGCGTAGCTTGGGCAGCATCGGCGTATTTCCGGCCAATGCGGCATCAAGTGCGTCGCTGTCGCAGAGTTCAAGCAGGGCCGGCGGTAGATCTGCCTTGGGTTCGGCCGGATTAGCCTGCGGATACCGCGTGGTCATGGCAACAACGGCATGTGTTCGAGGGATTCATCGTCGGCCAGGGTCAGCACCTCGTAACCGGTGTCGGTGACCAGTACGGTGTGTTCCCATTGGGCCGACAGACTGTGGTCTTTGGTTACCACGGTCCAGCCATCCGGTAGCAGTTTGGTATGCCGCTTGCCGGCATTGACCATGGGTTCAATGGTGAAGGTCATGCCAGGCACCAACTCCACGCCGGTATTGGGTTGGCCGTAATGCAGGACCTGAGGTTCTTCATGGAAACCGCG
The DNA here is from genome assembly GCA_041739295.1 of Thiohalobacterales bacterium. GTDB lineage: Bacteria > Pseudomonadota > Gammaproteobacteria > Thiohalobacterales > Thiohalobacteraceae > JAHJQQ01. The sequence continues at coordinate 21,633 of JBGSOE010000349.1, forward strand.
GCCGATACCGTGTCCACAGTATTCCTGCACGATCGAGAAATGCGCTGCTTCGGCGTGTTTTTGAATGGCGTGACCGATGTCGCCCAGGCGGATACCCGGCCGCACCATTTCAATGCCGATGCGCATCGATTCATAGCTGACCTTGCACACGCGCTTGGCCTGCACGGAAGGTTCACCGATCAGGAACATGCGACTGGTGTCGCCGTGAAATTCATCTTTGATGACGGTGATATCAATATTCAGGATGTCACCGTTCTTGAGCACCTTGTCACCGGGGATGCCATGGCAGATCTGGTGGTTGAGCGAGGTGCAGATGGATTTGGGAAAACCACGGTAGTTGAGGGGGGCTGGGATGGCGCCCTGCACATTCACAATGTAGTCGTGACAGATGCGGTCCAACTCCCCGGTCGTGACGCCGACCTTGACATGCGGGCGGATCATCTGCAGCACCTGCGCGGCCAATTTGCCGGCGACCCGCATCTTTTCAACTTCATCCGCAGTCTTGATGGTAATGGCCATGAGAACCTATTGATTTGGGGGAGGAAGCGCGCTGCATCCGGAAATTGTTGCCCGGAGGAGTTTATGGTATAAAGGCGCGCTTGTTAAGCGGACCGGTTGTCAGGAATTGCAGTTTCCTCTGGCTTTCGGCCGCAAATTCACACATGCGTCGACACAGTGTGGCTGGGTGCCCTGATGTAAATTGGGGTTGTCACACGGGGCGCATGGAGGCCTAACCCTTACAATTTGGAGTTTTACCATGGCGAACGTCACCATGCGCCAGATGCTTGAAGCTGGCGTGCATTTCGGTCATCAGACCCGTTATTGGAATCCGAAGATGGCTCCTTATATCTTCGGTGAACGTAGCAAGATCCATATCATCAATCTGGAAAAGACCCTGCCTCTGTTTAACGAGGCGATGAACTTCCTGAGCAGCCTTGTGGCCAAGCGCGGTACCGTGCTGTTTGTCGGCACCAAGCGTTCTGCGCGTGATGTGGTCGGCGAAGAGGCAACCCGTTGCGGCATGCCTTACGTTAACTACCGCTGGCTTGGCGGTATGCTCACCAACTATAAAACCGTCCGTGCGTCCGTCCGTCGCTTGAAAGATCTGGAAGCGATGGTCGCGGATGGCAGCATCGAACGCCTCGGCAAGAAAGAAGCCCTGATGCGTCGTCGCGAAATGGAAAAACTCGATCGTAGTTTGGGCGGCATCAAAGACATGAACCATTTGCCGGACGCCTTGTTCGTGGTCGATGTCGGTCACGAAAAGATTGCCATTCAAGAAGCTGGCAAGCTGGGTATTCCAGTCGTGGGTGTGGTTGATACCAACAACTCCGCGGTTGGTGTCGATTACGTCATCCCCGGTAACGACGACGCCATTCGCGCCATTCAGTTGTATGTGCGCGGTGCTGCCGACTCCATGCTGGACGGCAAGGCCACGGCAGTGAATCTGCCGGCTGGTAACGATGAATTTGTCGAACTGGATGGCGGTGCCCCTGGCGATAAGGCTGCGCGCAACAAGCGTAGTCGTCCCGCTGCCGACAAGCGTCCGACCCCTGTCAAAACCCGTGGCGGTCGCGCTGACGCAGCTGCTGAGGGCGAAGGCGAAGCCTAAGCTAATCACTATGAGCAGGGACGGGCCTTGAATGTATGAGGTTGTGTCCCTGCCATTGTTTGGCAAACGTCGAAAATCCGCAGTGCCGATGGGGAGCTTTATGCAGCGCGCCATACACCGCCGGGTTTCATTATCAATACCGAATTAAGTAAAGCTGCAGAGGGTTCAATCCATGGCTATTACAGCAGGACAGGTCAAAGAGCTGCGTGAGCGTACCGGCTCCGGCATGATGGAATGCAAGAAGGCGTTGGTCGAAGCCAACGGCGATATGGAAGTGGCCGTCGAGAATCTGCGCAAATCTGGACTGGCCAAGGCCGATAAAAAGGCCGGTCGCGTCGCGGCCGAAGGTCTGATCATTATCGAGCTGAGTGCTGACCATAAGCGTGCCGTTGTGGTCGAAGTCAACAGCGAAACTGACTTTGTTTCGAAGAAGGAGGATTTCCAGGCCTTCGCCAACAAGGTCGCTCAACGCATCCTGAATAGTTCACCGGCGAATCTTGAGGCACTGTTGGAAATGCCGCTCGATGATAGCGGTGTTAGCGTCGATGAAGCACGCAAAGAGATGATCGCCAAGCTGGGCGAGAACATGAATGTGCGTCGCTTCCATTTATTCGAGACCACCGGTGTGCTGGGTGCCTATCTGCATGGCAGCCGTATCGGCGTGGTGGTGGAGATGCAGGGTGGCAGCGAAGATCTGGCCAAGGATATCGCCATGCATATCGCCGCCAGCCGTCCGGTGTGCGTGAGCGAAGCCGAAGTCTCCGCGGAGATGATCAAGAAAGAGCGCGAGATCTTCGCCGCTCAGGCCGAGCAGAGCGGTAAGCCGGCGGACATCATTTCCAAGATGGTCGATGGTCGCATCAAGAAGTTCCTGGCAGAAGTCACATTGGTCGGTCAGCCGTTCGTCAAGGACCCGGACACCACGGTTGGTCAGCTGTTGAGCAAGGCCGGCGCCACAGTGTCGGGCTTCCAGCGCATGGAACTGGGTGAAGGTATCGAGAAGAAGGTCGAGAACTTCGCCGAAGAGGTCGCGGCGCAAGCGCGCGGCAAGTAAGGCTTGCCCCGCCGGTTTTGGCCGGTCAGGTATGGTTCGAAATGGGGTCGCGCTGCGGCCCCATTTCACAAGGGAGATTGGTTCGGCTGCTCGCGTGGCAATTGCCGGTGAAAAAGACGACAATAAGCCGCGCAGCGCTTCTCTGATTAGTGATCGCTTCACTTAGTTGACCTAACCCTCTGAAATATTGACTATGCCTGCATCAGATCTACGTTATAAACGCATCCTCCTCAAGCTCAGCGGCGAGGCCCTGATGGGCGCCGAATCCGGCATCGATCCGGCGGTGTTAAATCAGTTCGCCGGCGAGATCCACCAGCTTGCCCAAGCTGGCGTGCAAATCGGGCTGGTGATCGGTGGCGGCAATCTGTTCCGCGGTGCCGGGTTGGCGACAGCCGGCATGGATCGCGTTACCGGCGATCACATGGGTATGTTGGCGACGGTGATGAACGCGCTGGCCATGCAGGATGCCCTGCGCCGTCTGGGTACCGAGGCACGGGTCATGTCGGCGCTATCGATTGCCGCCGCCTGTGAGAATTTTTCCCGCGATCGAGCCGTGCAGCATCTGGCCAAAGGTCGCGTGGTGTTGTTCGCGGCCGGCACCGGCAACCCGTTTTTCACCACCGATTCGGCTGCCAGTCTGCGCGCCATCGAAATCGGCGCCGAGATCATGTTCAAGGCGACCAATGTGGATGGCGTTTACACGGCTGATCCGAAGAAGCATGCCGATGCGGAACGCTTCGATCGCCTGAGCTATGACGAGGCGCTGCGCCGTCAGTTGATGGTCATGGATCACACCGCAATCATCCTGTGTCGTGATAACAACATGCCGCTGATGGTGTTCAACATTCATGAACGCGGCAATCTGCTGCGAGCTATGCGTGGAGAAGCAGTAGGCTCGCTGGTCGTTAAGGAGTAGTAAGCATGATCGATGACATCCTCAAAGATGCCAAAACCCGCATGGCCAAAAGCGTCGAGACCTTACGTCACGACCTGACCAAAGTGCGCACCGGGCGTGCACATACCAGCTTGCTGGATCACATTATGGTCGACTACTACGGCAGCGAAGTACCGCTGAAGCAAGTCGCCAATGTCAATGTTGAGGATGCCCGCACGCTGATCGTCACACCCTGGGAAAAACCCATGGTGGCGGTGATCGAAAAGGCCATCATGAAATCCGATCTGGGTCTGAATCCGAATACCGCGGGCACGGTAATGCGTATCCCGTTGCCGTCACTGACCGAGGAACGCCGCAAGGATATGATCAAAGTGGTGCGTCACGAGGCCGAAGGCGCGCGTGTTGCCATTCGCAATATCCGCCGCGATGCCAACAATGATTTTAAAGAATTGCTCAAGGAAAAAGAAATTTCCGAAGATGAAGACCGGCGCGCACAGGAACAGATCCAGAAGTTGACGGATCAGGCCATCGCCGACATCGAAAAGGTTCTCCAGGCCAAAGAGGCCGAGCTCATGGAGGTCTGAAGGTTTCGGACTCAGTGTCATGTCACAGCTAAGCCGCATAGACCAGAAAACCGCAGCGCATGATCACCCGCGCCATATCGCCATCATTATGGACGGCAATGGTCGCTGGGCGCGCAGCCGTGGTATGCCGCGTCCGGCCGGGCATCGAGAAGGTGTGAAGTCAGTGCGCCGCGTGGTTGAAGCCTGTCGTAAGCATCAAGTCGAGGCGCTGACCCTGTTCGCCTTCAGCAGCGAAAATTGGCGGCGTCCGCCAACCGAGGTCAGTCTGCTGATGGATCTGCTCATCAGTACACTCCGCAAAGAAATCGACAGCCTGCACAGCAATGGTGTGCAGGTGCGGTTTATCGGTGATCGCACGACCTTCAGCGCCAAACTGCGTCAGCTGATGGATAACAGCGAAGTACTCACCCAGGACAATCCCGGTCTACAGCTGACCATAGCCTTGAATTACGGTGGTCAATGGGACATCGCTGAAGCGGCACGCAAGGTCGCCGAGCAAGTGCAGGCCGGTACCATTGCACTCAGTGATATCGATGCCGAACTACTCGGCAAACAGCTGTGTCTGGCGGATCTGCCGGAACCGGATTTGTTCATCCGTACCGGTGGCGAACAGCGCATCAGCAACTTCCTGCTCTGGCAGCTTGCCTATACCGAACTCTATTTCACTGACACCCTGTGGCCGGATTTCGACGAACACAGTCTGGTCGATGCGCTGGCCGCGTTTGCCCAACGTCAGCGTCGCTTCGGTCAGACCGATGATCAGGTGGAGCGCATCAAGGGTGCTTAAACGATTGTTGACCGCGGTCATTCTGATACCGCTGGTCGTATGGGCTATCTTGAGCTTACCGACGCCGGCCTTCGCAATCGCGACGGGTGTGTTTCTTGCCCTGGCCACCTGGGAATGGACTGGCCTAATTCCATTGCAGGCGCGCCCGGCAAAAATCCTGTATCTGATTTTGTTCATGACACTGGCTGGCGCCGCGTGGTGGGGTATGGAACAGCAACCAGAACGCTTGGTCTGGGCGTTGCCCGTTGTGGCGGTCTGGTGGGTGCTTGCGGCAGTTTGGCTGCTGCGCCCGCAATTTGGTCGGCAGTGGGTGATACCCAAGGCATTCCTCGCTGTGCTGGTGCTGTTACCCGTATGGTTGGCCTTGATCAGTGTGCATGGTCAAGCGGGGCAGGGGCCACAGTTGGCGTTGTGCGTATTCGTATTGATGTGGGTCGCCGACAGCGGCGCCTATTTCGCGGGCCGTACCCTTGGGCAACATAAATTACTGCCTCAGGTCAGCCCGGGTAAGACCTGGGAAGGTGCGATCGGTGGCCTCATCGGAGGCAGTCTGTTCGCAGTCGGCGTGGCAGGATGGTTTGGCTGGACCGGGAGCCGGATGTTTGATTTTGTGGTCTTGTCTGCCGTCTGCGTTGTCGTGTCGATTGTGGGCGATCTGTTTATCAGTCTGCTCAAGCGTCAGCAAGGTCTCAAAGATACCGGGACATTGTTTCCAGGACACGGTGGTGTGCTGGACCGTATCGACAGTCTGTTGGCCGCGGGCCCGGTGTTTGTTTACGGCCTGAGTTGGTTGGATTCATGACGATAATCCTAAAAAAATCATTTCAGCCACGGAAACACATGGTAGGCACTGAAACACAGTGCCTTCCTGGAACGACTATTCACCCCCTTGCGGGTGATGGCGCAGCCGGCGTGAAGCTTATGATCTGGTCCGGGTTTTTCCGTGTGATTCCGTGGCAAATGCGGTTTATAGGATGATGGATGGCGCATTGACAACACAGGGCACCGGCACTGGTAGGCAGCAGCCTATCGGTCTTACCGTGCTGGGCGCGACCGGTTCCATCGGTCTGAGCACCTTGGATGTCGTTGCCCGTCACCCTGAACGTTTCCGCGTAGTCGCGCTCACGGCGCATCGCGATGTCGATGGCATGCTGCGCCTGTGTCGTACGCATCATCCGCACTATGCCGTTATGGCCGATGCCGATGCCGCGGAACGTCTAGCACAGGCATTACGTGCAGAAGATTCGACCATTACCGTGTTGGCCGGTGCCGAGGCATTGGTACAGGTCGCGGGTTTGGATGCGGTGGATTACGTGATGGCCGCCATCGTCGGTGCGGCTGGCCTGGCGTCCAGCCTCGAAGCCGCGCGGTGCGGTAAGCGCGTGTTGCTGGCAAACAAAGAGGCACTGGTCATGTCCGGTGCGTTGTTCATGGAGGAGGTGCGCAACAACGCTGCGTTGTTGCTGCCCATCGACAGTGAACACAATGCCATCTTCCAGTGTATGCCTGCCGGATTTACCGCCGGTGAACGTCCTGCGGGCGTGCGCCGCATCCTGCTGACGGCGTCTGGCGGACCGTTCCGAAATTTGCCGGTGGAACAGCTTGCGCAGGTCACACCGGATCAGGCCTGTGCGCATCCTAACTGGGACATGGGCCGCAAAATTTCAGTCGATTCCGCCACCATGATGAACAAGGGCCTGGAAGTGATCGAGGCCTGTTGGCTGTTCGGGCTATCCGTCGAACAGGTGCAAGTGATACTGCATCCGCAAAGCGTGATTCACTCTCTGGTTGATTATCACGACGGCTCGGTACTCGCGCAGTTGGGCAATCCGGATATGCGCACACCGATCGCGCATGCGCTGGCCTGGCCAGACCGCATCGACTCGGGTGTCCAGCCGCTGGATCTGTTCGCGATTGGTCGGCTGGATTTTACCGCGCCCGATCCGCGCCGGTTTCCATGTCTGGACCTGGCGTATCAGGCCTGGCGGCGCGGTGGCACGGCACCGGCGGTTCTCAATGCAGCGAATGAGGTGGCTGTGCAGGCTTTTCTCGACGGCAAGCTGAGCTTCGACCGCATCGCGACGGTGATCGAGACAAGTCTTGCCGGCTGTACGATTCACGCAGGCGACAATCTGCAACAGATTCTGGATGCCGATCAGTCGGCGCGCTTAGTCGCCAGCGAACAGATAGCCAGCAAACAGCGGCGGGTGATGATATGAGCGGTATCCTGTTTTCCGCCGGCGCCTTTGTGCTGGCATTGGCTGTCCTGATTGCCGTGCACGAGTTCGGTCACTACTGGGTGGCGCGCCGCGTTGGCGTCAAGGTGCTGCGTTTTTCGCTGGGCTTCGGCAAGCCACTGTGGCGGCATACTTACGGCACCGATCAGACCGAGTTTGTGCTTGCCGCGATTCCGCTCGGCGGTTATGTGAAGATGCTGGATGAGCGCGAGGGCGAGGTATCGGCGCAGGAGTTGTCGCGTGCCTTCAACCGCAAACCCATAGCGCATCGCATGGCCGTGGTGGTGGCGGGTCCGGCGTTTAACTTCCTGTTTGCGATTCTGGCTTATTGGGCACTGTTTATTCATGGCGTGCCGGGTGTAAAGCCGATGCTGGATGTGCCGGCGCCGACCGGTTTGGCGGCGCACTCCGGTATTGAGGCGCGCGATCTGCTGCGCGCTGTCGATGGCAAGCCAACCCCCACCTGGGATGCGGCTATCATGGCGTTACTGGATGGCGCGCTTGACCATAAGCGCATGGCGTTGGATGTGGAAAGTGTGGATGGCCGCCAGCGCACGCTGTATCTGGATCTGACCGATGCACAGGGCCTGCTGGATCGTGGCGACCTGCTCGATGCGCTGGGTCTGCAACCCTGGCGTCCTGTGCTGCCGGCGGTGATTGACCGAGTGGTCGTCGACGGCGCCGCAGCGCGTGCCGGCTTGCAACAGGGCGATCGGCTTCTGAGCGCGGACGGTCAGGCGATTGTGGATTGGGATGCCTGGGTCAGTTATGTGCAAAAACGCCCCGAGCAGTCCATTCAAGTACAGATCGAACGTGATGGTGCGCAACTGGCGCTCAGCCTGCGCCCGGACCGCGCTGAGATCGATGACGGCGTTATTGGGCGTATTGGCGCCTATGTGAGGATGCCGCCAGAGTTGGGCGATGAATTGCGTACCGTAACCCGTTATGGGCCTTTGGCAGCACTGCAGCAGAGTGTGGTCAAAACCTGGGATATGAGCGTGCTGACCTTGCGCACCCTGTGGAAGATGCTGCTCGGCGAGGCCTCGCTGGATAATATCAGCGGTCCGATCAGTATCGCCCAATATGCGGGGCAATCTGCCAGCATTGGGTTAGGTACCTTCCTGAGTTTTCTTGCCATCGTCAGTATCAGTCTCGGGGTATTGAACCTGTTACCGGTGCCTGTACTGGATGGTGGTCACCTGATGTATTACCTTATTGAGCTTTTAAAGGGCAGTCCCGTGTCGGAACGGACCGAAATGCTGGGCCAGCGGATCGGGATTGCCGTATTGTTCGCCCTGATGAGTTTAGCGCTGTTTAACGACTTTGCGCGTTTATTGCGGTAATCGTCACCAGCCGCTGACATCGACAACAAGAACTGGACCGAAATTATGAATTATTTGTTGCGCACCTGTGTCCTGCTCGGGACGGTTACCGCTACCCAACAGGTCTTGGCCTTTGCGCCCTTCACGGTGACGGATATTCGCGTCGAAGGGCTGCAGCGAATCGCGCCAGGTACGGTGTTTAGTTATCTGCCCGTCAAGACCGGCGAAACCTTCGATGAGACGCGTTCCGTCGAAGCTGTGCGTGCCCTGTTCAAAACCGGTTTCTTTAAAGATGTGCGCATTGAACATGATCAAGGTGTCCTGGTCGTGGTGGTGCAGGAACGCCCGGCTATTTCAACTATCGAGATTACCGGTAACAAAGACATCGAGTCCGAGCCATTGTTGAAATCGCTGAAGGACATTGGTTTCGCTGAGGGTCGAGTGTTTGACCGCTCACTGCTGGATAAGGTCGAACAGGAATTGCAGCGCCAGTATTTCAGTCGCGGTAAGTACGCTGTGAAGATTACCACCACAGTCAACCCGCTGGAGCGCAACCGCGTCGGCATTAATATTGATGTATCGGAAGGTCGTGCCGCGCGCATCAAGAAGATCAGTATCGTCGGCAACAAGGTATTCGACGACGAGACCCTGCTGGAAGATTTTGAGCTGAGTACTCCGACGCTGCTGTCCTTCTATACCGGCGTTGATCAATATTCCAAGCAAAAATTATCCGGTGATCTTGAGACACTGCGATCCTATTACCTGGATCGCGGTTACATCAACTTCAACATCGATTCCACGCAGGTTTCGATCACGCCAGACAAGAATGATATCTACATCACCATCAATGTGACCGAGGGTGATCAGTTCCGTGTCAAGGAAGTGCGGCTGGCCGGTGATCTGGTGGTGGAACCCCCGGTCCTGTTTCCGCTGGTTGAGCTGAATCCGGGGGATGTGTTTTCGCGCAAATACGTGACCGAGACAGTCAAAAGTATCAGTGAAAAGTTGGGCGATCAGGGTTATGCCTTTGCCAACGTGAATACGATTCCCGAAGTGGACCAGAATACCAAGGAGGTCGTGGTGACCTTCTTTGTCGATCCGGGCAAACGTGTCTATGTGAACCGTATCAATATGGTGGGCAATACTCGTACGCGTGATGAAGTACTGCGCCGTGAAATGCGCCAGATGGAAGGCGGGTGGTTCTCTACATCTGCTGTGGAACGCTCAAAAGTCCGTCTGGACCGACTGGGTTATTTCGAAGAGGTCAATGTCGAAACCCCGACCGTGCCCGGCACGAACGATCAGATCGACGTGAATTACTCGGTCACCGAACAGCCATCCGGCAACCTGATGGTCGGCCTGGGTTATTCGCAGTCCTCGGGTATTTTGTTCAATGCCAGCGTTACCCAGGACAACTTTCTGGGCAGCGGCAAGCGCGTCGGTTTCACCTTCAATAACAGTGATGTGAATACGGTTTACAGCTTCACCTACTTGAACCCGTACTACACAATTGACGGTGTCAGTCGCGGTTTCGGGGCCTATTACCGGACCACCGATGCCAGTGAAGCGAATCTATCCAACTATACGACTGACGTTCGCGGTGCGACGGTCACTTACGGCGTCCCGATCAACGAATTTGACACCGTGCGTCTGGGTGGCGAATTCCAACAGATGGATTTGAGCACGACCTTCTATTCGTCGCAGGAAATTCTGGATTTCGTTGCCCAGAACGGCGACAGTTACAATATCCCGAGTATATCCGCTTCCTGGTCGCACGATAGCCGCAACAGGGCCATATTCCCGGACCGTGGCTCCAGTCAGCAGGCCGCGGCCGAGTTCACAATTCCGGGTACGGATTTGGATTTCTATAAGCTGACCTACGAGCATCAAGCCTATGTGCCATTGACCAAATCGTTCACGCTGATGCTGAACGGTGAGATCAGTTACGGTGATGGCTATGGAGATTTGGACACGCTACCGTTCTTTGAAAATTATTATGCTGGTGGCGTGCGTTCGGTGCGTGGTTTCAAGGATAATACCCTGGGGCCGCGCGATTCTCTGAATGACCCATTGGGCGGTGGCTTCCGGACGGTGGCTAATTTAGAAGTAATATTCCCGCCGCCTTTCTTCACCAAAAGCAATTCGTTCCGGATGAGCACATTCGTGGATGTGGGTAACGTATACGCGGACTATAGCGATTTTGATGCTGCTGAGTTGCGCTATTCAGCGGGTGTTGGTGCGACTTGGTTGTCACCTTTGGGTGCATTGTCATTCAGCTTGGCGAAGCCTCTGAACGACAAGGCCGGGGATGAAACCCAGATCTTCCAGTTCACCATCGGCGCGAACATTTAGTTGATGTACATATTGATACTTTTAGGAGACACACTTTGAACATGCGTAACGTAGTTGGAATTTTTGCGGCGATCTGCCTGAGCTTGCCGACTTTCGCGCTGGCCGAAGTCAAGGTGGGATTCGTCAACACCGTTAAGCTTATGGAAGAGGCCCCCCAGGCCAAGGCGGCCATCAGCAAGATGGAAGGCGAGTTCGCGCCGCGCGAAAAAGAACTGGTTGCCATCCAGCGCGAAATCAAAACAGCGGAAGACAAGTTGTCACGCGATGCTGCAGTGATGAGCGACGGCGATCGCACTAAGATTGAGCGTGATCTGGTTAACCGCAAACGTGATTTGAAGCGCTCACAGGATGAATTCCGCGAGGATTTGAATATTCGCCGCAATGAGGAACTGGCTAAGTTGCAGCGCCGCCTGTATGACACCATTGTCGATCTGGCGAAGGCCGAAAACTATGACTTGATCGTCAGCGAAGGCGTGGTTTACGCCAGCACCCGTATCGATATTACGGATGCCATTCTGACGCGCCTTAAGAAAGCCGGTAATTGAGACTGACAGACGGCCGATGGCGTGGGACTGACACTGGGAGAATTGGCGGAACGTACGGGGACTCAGGTCCAGGGTGATGCAGCGCTGATGATCAATGGTGTCTGTACCCTGCAGGAGGGTAGGGCGGACGCCATTAGTTTTCTGGCCAATCCGCAGTACCGTAAACACCTGCCCGATACCCAGGCGGGTGCTGTTATCCTCTCCTCAGGCCACGTTCAAGACTGCCCCGTTCCGGTTCTGGTAAGCGGCAATCCCTACGTGACCTACGCACGGGTCGCGGCACTGCTTACGCCGATGCATGATGC
>JBGSOE010000391.1:0-7298 GCA_041739295.1 Thiohalobacterales bacterium
CTGCGTGAAGAAGACCTGCAGGGTGTCAAACATCAGATCCTGGTGCGCACCGACGGTGGCGGCGGTGTCGAAGGTGAACTAGTGATTAAGCCTGGTGAATACTTCATGATGGGCGACAATCGCGACAACAGTAGGGACAGCCGTTATTTCGGGCCGGTACCGGAAGAAAATCTCGTCGGCAAGGCCTTCGTGATTTGGATGAACTGGGACGGTGTCGGCGGTGGCGTTGACTGGAAGCGTCTTGGGCAATCCATTCATTAAACTCTAACGAAAATGAGGTGACACAATGCAGACGCTGAAATCGCAGCAGGGTATGACCGCTATCGGTTGGATAATTGTCCTCGGGCTGATCGCCTTTTTCGTGCTGCTGGCGCTGCGTTTGGCACCCGGCTATCTGGAATTTTCCACGATCAGTGCCTCGCTGGAGTCGCTGCAGAACGAGCCGGGCATTACCGAAAAGACGGCACCGGAGATTCGCTCTATGCTCGGTAAACGGTTTGACGTAAATGCTGTGACCGTAATCAACAGCAAGGACGTCAAGATCGAGAATCGAGATGGCCGGTTGCGCGTCTGGGTCGACTACGAAGTGCGTGTGCATGTCGCCGGTAATGTCGATGCGGTCTCCACATTCAAAAAAGAAGTTGAGGTGGTCCGGAATTGATGGCAGCTGAAGACGCGCTGCTGAAGCGGCTGGGTTATCGCTTTCGCGACGCGTCCCTGCTGTACAGCGCGCTGACGCATCGCAGTGCCGGCGGTGACAACAATGAGCGCTTGGAATTTCTGGGTGATGCCATTCTGGGTCTGGTCATCGCCGAAGATCTGTACAAACGTTATCCCGAGGCGAGTGAGGGCGAGCTCAGTCGCCTGCGTGCGAGTCAGGTGCGCAAACAGACGCTGGCGGAATTGGCGCGCGATCTGGAGCTGGGCGATTTCCTGCGGCTCGGTTCCGGCGAACTCAAGAGTGGCGGTTATCGCCGCGACTCCATTCTCGCCGACGCCCTGGAGGCGATCTTCGGTGCGGTTTATCTGGACAGTGACTTCGCGACCTGTGCGGGACTGATTCAGGCACTGTATCGTGAACGTCTGGCGGCACTGCCTGATGAACCGCTGGCGCTGAAAGATCCCAAGACCTGTCTGCAGGAGCATTTGCAAGGCCAGCATATGGAGTTGCCGGCCTATACTGTTATCTCGATCCGCGGCGATGCGCATGACCAGGTTTTCGAGGTTGAGTGTCGGGTAGCAGAACAGAATCTGCAGGTTCGTGGTAGTGGCAGCAGCCGACGTCGTGCGGAGCAACAGGCGGCGCAGGCGATGCTGACCTTGTTAGGTGCGGATTCCGGCTGATACTTCTGGATGATGACCACTTAACAAAAGCGTAGCCACGGAAACCGCGGAAAATACATTGTCACGAAATCCACGAGCAGGGATACATCCGCCGTGATCGGGTCCGAAGGTCTATCACTAAGGTGTTGTCCGTGTTTTTCCGTGGCTAAAGTTGGACATCGAGGTATTTTGTGTGAGTGAAGCATTCCGTTGCGGTTATGTGGCCCTGGTCGGGCGGCCCAATGTCGGTAAGTCCACCTTGCTCAATGGTCTGCTCGGCCAGAAGATCAGCATTACCTCACATCGCCCGCAGACCACGCGTCACCGCATCCTCGGCATAAATAGCCTGGAGCATGCGCAGGTGATTTACGTCGATACCCCCGGCATGCATCAGGGCAGCCGCAAGGCGCTGAATCGCGCTATCAACCGCACGGCGGCCGATACCCTGCACGCAGTTGATGTGGTGGCCTTCCTGGTCGAGGCGAAACGTTGGACCGATGAAGACCGCTGGATTTTGGACAAACTCCGCGACCTCGATGTGCCGGTCATCCTGGTGGTGAACAAGGTTGATAGTCTGGAGGAGAAGGCCGAGTTGTTGCCGATTATCCAGAACCTTTCCGCACTGCATAATTTCGCCGATATCGTCCCCTTGTCCGCTTTGCGGCGCGACAATCTGGACAGCTTCGAATCCTGTGTCATTAAGTATCTACCGGAACAGGAAGCCATCTACCCGGACGATCAACTCACCGACCGTAGCGAGCGGTTCCTCGCCGCAGAGCGGGTACGCGAGAAGCTGTTCCGCAAACTCGGCCAGGAAGTGCCATACGGTGTCACCGTCGAGATCGAACAATTCAAACAGGAAGGCAACCTGCGGCGTATTCATGCATTGATCCTGGTGGAGCGTGATTCGCAGAAGGCCATTGTCGTCGGTAAGGGCGGCAGTCGATTGAAAGAAGTCGGCACCGAGGCCAGGATCGAGCTGGAGAAACTGTTCGATGGAAAGGTCTTCCTGCAACTGTGGGTTAAGGTCAAAGAGGGCTGGGCCGACGATGAGCGGGCCCTGCGCAGTTTGGGTTACGGCGACGACAAATAACTGATGCAGACCAGCATGCAACTGCAGCCGGGTTATATCCTGCATCAGCGGGCTTACCGCGATACCAGTTTGCTGTTGGAGGTTTTCACGCCTGAGCAAGGTCGTTTCGGTTTAGTGGCACGCGGTGCACGCGCGCCAAAGTCGCGCAATCGCGGATTGCTGCAGTTGTTCCAGCCGTTGTTACTGGCGTGGACCGGACGTAACGAATTGGGCACGCTCACCGGCGTGGAACCCAACGGTTTCGCACCACGCCTGCTCGGCGCAACGCTGTATTCGGGATTTTATCTAAACGAACTGTTGATGCGGTTATTGCAGCGGCTCGACCCACATCCCGAACTGTTTATGGCCTATGGCGAGGCCTTGCAGGGGCTGCAGTACGCCACGGAACGACCGCTGCGATTGTTCGAGAAGCGCCTGCTGGAGACGCTCGGTTACGGTCTGATGCTGGATCATGCGGCCGACACGGGTGAGCCGGTCGAGGCCGATGGACTATATCGGTACGAACTGGAATCCGGGCCGGTAGCCGTGGCCCAAGCGCCGGCACATGGACTGTGTGTGCACGGTTCCAGCCTGTTATCACTGGCGGCTGATCAGTTGCAGGATGCGCAAAGCCTGAGCGACTGCAAACGCCTCATGCGTGCGGCATTGGGACTGTACTTGGGCGAGCGCAAGCTCAAGACCCGCGAGGTGTTCGCATCCCTTGCAGCACGTTGAGGGCTACGGAATCCGACTTATAATTTGTAGGGTGTGCTGAGCGCAGCGAACCGCACCATTCTATGAATCTATAAACCGCATTTGCCACGGAATCACACGGAAAAACCCGGACCAGATCATCAACTTCACACCGGCATCGCCATCACCCGCAAGGTGGTGAATAGTCGCTCCAGGAAGGCACTGTGTTTCAGTGTCTTCCGGGTGTTTCCGTGGCTGAAATGATTTTTTAGGATGAATACATGCATTCGTTCGGTGCGGTTCGCTGCCTCACCACGCTACGTGAGATTTATGAGATTGCTTATGCACAACGATATCCATTTGGGCGTCAACATCGATCACGTCGCGACACTGCGCCAGGCACGCGGCACGCGCTATCCCGATCCGGTGCAGGCCGCCATCGAAGTCGAACAGGCCGGCGCCGACAGTGTGACCCTGCACCTGCGTGAAGATCGTCGTCACATTCAAGAGCGTGATGTGGAAATGCTCAAAGATATCCTGCTCACGCGCATGAATCTGGAAATGGCGGTGACCGATGAGATGTTGGCGATGGCCGAACGCATCAAGCCTGCCGATTGTTGTCTGGTGCCGGAACGCCGCGAAGAACTCACCACCGAAGGCGGGCTGGATGTGTTTTCTCAGCAGGCACGCATAAAAGATGCCTGTGCACGCATGGCCGCAGCGGGTATCCGGGTGTCTTTGTTCATTGATGCAGATCCTACACAAATAGAAGCGGCCGCAGCCTGTGGTGCGCCCTGTATCGAAATCCACACCGGCCACTATGCCGATCTTCCCGCTGGCCCACAGCGCCAGGCGGAGTATCGACGCATTGTGCAGGCCGTGGAGATTGGGATGGGCTATGGCCTGACCGTACATGCCGGTCATGGTCTGAATTATCAGAATATCCTTCCCATCGCCGCGCTCAATATGATTCGCGAACTCAACATCGGTCATGCCATTGTCGCGCGTGCACTGTTCACGGGTCTGCAGTCGGCGGTCCGTGAAATGAAAGCGCTGATGTTGCAGGCGCGTAGTAGCGCAGTCTGAATCCGGTGAAGATTGTCGGCATCGGTACCGATATCGTCCGCATTGCCCGTTTCGAGGCGATGCTCGATCGCCATGGCTCGCGGGTTGCCGAGCGCATCCTGGGCGCGGATGAGTTGCAGGAATTTTTGACAGCCGCGCAGCCGGCGCGTTTCCTTGCCAAGCGCTTTGCAGTCAAAGAGGCTGCCGCCAAGGCCTTTGGTACCGGCTTCCGCGATGGTTTGAGCCTGCGCCACATCGGCCTGCGCCACGACGAATTAGGTCGACCTGAGCTGGCTTTTTCCGATCGCGCCGAGGAGCTATGCATGCAGCTGCAGGTTTCACTCAGTCATGTCAGCGTGGCTGATGAACAGGATTATGCGATTGCCTTTGTCATCTTGCAGCGCGGATGAGTGGATTATTGAATGTAGGGTGGGTTAGCGGTGTTCGCGTAAGCCACCAGGCGTTGCGCAGCAAGTTCATATTTAACCGCCAAGACGCCAAGTTCGCCAAAAAATCATTTGAACCGCCAAGGACGCCAAGAAAGCGTTTTGAACCGCAAAGGCGCAGAGGCGCAAAGAAATTCTTGTTTTGAGTCTCTGATCAATTATTAATCCGTCATTCCGGCGAAGGCCGGACAAAAGCGCGGAGCGCGTTGAACGCCGATTAGGCAGGCCGCAGGGCGAGCGCAGCGAGTAATCCATGCGATTAAAGCCACTAGATTCCGGCCTTCGCCGGAATGACGAATTATTCGGTGCTTCCTTAAATAAATAATCTTTGCGCCTCTGCGCCTCTGCGCCTCTGCGGTTCAAATGATTTTGGTCTCTCAGCGGTTCAGGCTTGTCATCCAAGCTGCACACCTCAACTCTCCGAATCCGTCGCTGCCGTCTGCAGCAGACCATCAATGATCTTGATGCAATGCTGGTACGCAGTTTCGATAGCATGCGGTATGGCCGTTGGGCTTGCGGCTTCCAGGTCGGCGGCGGCCTGTTCCAGTGGTTTTTCCTGACAGTAAGCCGCAGATCCGCGCAGCTTGTGGGCTATTTCGCAGAGTGAAGTCCAGTCAGCGGCACGGTAGGCATTGATCAATTGCGCGCGTTGCTGGGGTAACTCCGCAATCAGCATGGTGTGCAGTTCATTGGCGAGTGCGCTGCGCTGAGTATCTGAATCAGGGCTGGGTGTGGGAGTGGCAGGTTGATAGCCTGTCCAGCGTTTGACCGCCTGCCATAGCTGGTATTCCGAAATGGGCTTGATCAGGCAGTCATTGATGCCACTGCTGGCAAGCCGCTGTGGCTCGTTGGTGAAGGCATTTGCAGTCAGTGCGATGATTGGTGTGTGTTTGTTGATGCCGGCGCCAGCGCGAATCTGCTGTGCAACCTGTTCACCACTCAGTTCCGGCATATGCACATCCATCAGGATCAGGTCGAATGGATTCTGGTCGGCCAGTATCATTGCCTCGCGGCCATTGACGGCAGTAGCGACCTCTACACCTAGCGTTTCAAGTTGTACGTAGATCAGCTTGCGGTTGATTTCGTTGTCGTCAGCCAGCAGGATGCGTGCGCCACGCAGGTCCGGCATGCGTGGGCGCGGACTCTTGCGGCGTTCGGTAAAGGTGGTGCAACCCTCGGTTTGAATGTCGAGCAGTTTGCATACCGCATGGCGCAGTGTCTCACGGCGTGGCGGCTTACTCAGACACATATCCGCGCCAAAGCTGCAGATGCGCGCCAGGCGTTCGCGATCGATACTGCTGAGCAGAACCAGTAAAGGCTGTCCGCGCTCGCCTTTGAGATCACGTATGCAGGCATGCAGCTTGGGCTCTTCGTCGGGCGTGATATTCACACCGAGAACCAAAAGATCATAATCGGCGGTGTTGCCTGCAGCGGCACGCAGGCTATCGCAGTCACCGATTTCAGTGACCTGCAGCCCCAGGGATTCCAGTGTGTGGCGATACGCCAGGCGTGCCAATGGGTGTGCATCGTAGACGAGGGCGCGTTGATGCAGATCGGGCGGCTGATCTTGTCCCTCTTCCCGGGCATCGCTCATACGACTGCAATGCAGCGTGAACCAGAACGTCGAGCCTATTTCAGGCGCGCTTTTGACACCGATGCGGCCGCCCATTAACTCGACCAGTTTTTTACTGATGAATAGCCCCAGACCGGTGCCGCTGAAACGGCGGGTTGCTGAGCTGTCGGCCTGGCTGAAGGCAATGAACAGGCTGCTCTGCTGCTTTTCATCCAGACCGATGCCGGTGTCGGAGACGCTGATGCGAATAGCGGTGTGCAGTGGATCGCCAGCGCGAGTGTTATCTTCATCCTCTTCGTCGAGCATTACCCGTACAACAACGCTGCCCTTGCTGGTGAATTTCAACGCGTTACCGAGCAGATTCAGCAACACTTGACGTATGCGATTGGAGTCGCCATACAGTTCCAGCGGCACATCGGAGTAAATCAGCAGAATCAACTCCAGGCCTTTTCTGTGTGCCACCGGGGCCATAAGGTCGACTGAATCCTCCAGTGCCTCGCGCAGATCAAATGGGCTTTTTTCAACGCTGAGTTTGCCGGATTCGATTTTCGAGAAATCCAGAATATCGTTGACGATCACCAATAGATTGGTGGCCGATTTGCGGATGGTGGAGGTGTAGTCGCGCTGTTCGGCATTGAGCGGGGTACGCAGCAGCAGATCTATGAAGCCCAGCAGCCCATTCATGGGTGTGCGGATTTCATGGCTCATATTGGCGAGAAATTCGGATTTCCCGCGGCTGGCCTGCAGGGCGCGTTTGCGTGCCAGGTCGAGCTCGACATTTTGGATTTCGACCGCTTCAAGGGTCTCACGCAACTCTGCAGTTGCATGGTCTACTTGATCTTGTAGTTCTGCATGGGCTGTTTCCAGCGCGAGAGCCATGTGGTTAATGCCCTGTTCGAGCATGCCCAATTCACCGCTGGAGTGTTCGCGTACGCGCACATGCAGATCGCCACCGCCGAGACGTTGTACCGTCTGGGTTAGATCCATAATTGGCCGTGCCACGCTGCGGCTGACGCGCAGCGCAAATATCACACTCAAGGTCAGTACCAAGAAGGTAATGAAGAGGCTGATGGCGGTGATCTGCTGCTGGCGCGAGTGGGTATTGGCTTGCGACAGTTCTACGCGC
>JBGSOE010000491.1:0-2369 GCA_041739295.1 Thiohalobacterales bacterium
GGTACCGGCCTTGACGGTCCAGATTTCGTCGCCGGATTCGGCGCGATGATAGAGGACACCCGGCTTGGGATGGCTGTGGAAGGCCCACTTGCCATAGTTCTTCACCATCACGGGGTGCATGTAGGGCATCGGATCCGGTGCACCGGATTCAATAGGCGGGCGTAAATCAGCCATTTTTAATCTCCAACAGATTTAAAACGCGAGTCCCGACACCTGCCGAGACCCGAGGTTAGCAACTATTAAGCGGCGGACGACTGCTTGTACTCGTTCCACTTCTCGACCTGCTCGTCCCAATCGTCGGAACGGAAATAGGGGTTGGAACGCGGCTCCTTGATCATGTTGGGATCAACCGGGATATCCATACCCTCGAGGAAGTTGGTCAGGCCGATACGCTCGATCATCTCGCCGGTGCGCTCGTGCTCAAGCGCGTTTTCCGCGAAGAAATCGATGATATTGCGTGCCAGATCGTTCAGCTTTTCGAAATCTTCGTCGGATTCGAGCTTCATGAACGGGATCACGACAGTACCCATGGTGGCGCCGATCTTCAGCACGCCCTTGCCGCCCACCAGAATGGTGACGCCCTTGTCCTTGCCGGGCAGCAGGCCGCCGGGGATGACGTTGAGGCAATGCATGCAGCGCACGCAGTTCTTGTTGTCGATGCACAGGGTGTTGCCGTCGCCCAGGTTGGCGGCGGACACATGCTCGCTGGCCTTGAACTTGTCGCTGGACACCAGGGTGATCGCCTTGGTCGGGCACTTGCTGATCACGTCGTTGACGAGATCATTCATGCCGTGGGCCTTCATGTAATCCTTCACCTGCGCCTCGTTGACGCGGATGTTGTCGCGCCAGGTGCCGATGGTGGCCATGTCGGAACGCTGGATGGCATTGACGCAGTCGTTCGGGCAGCCGGAGAACTTGAACTTGAACTTGTACGGCAGGGACGGACGGTGCATGTCGTCCAGGTTGTTGTTGATGACGGTACGCAACGCCTTGGCTTCATCGTAGCAGGACATTTCGCAACGGGCCGCGCCGACGCACGACATCGAGGTACGCAGCGCGGGGCCCGCGCCACCGAGATCGAAGCCCATTTCGTTGAACGCATCAAATGCGGGCTGGACGTCAGCGGTCTTGATGCCCTGGAACATGATGTCGCCGGACTGGCCATGGAAGGCAATCAGACCCGAACCACCGGTAGCCGACCAGGTGTCGCACATCTTGCGCAGCAGGTCAGAGCTGTAATGCATGCCAGCAGGCGGCTGGATACGCAGGGTATGGAATTCAGCGCATTCGGGGAAAATCGGCTTATGGTTCTCGTCCTTCAGTTCGGTGAAACGAGGGATCACGCCACCACCGTAGCCGAACACACCAACGGTGCCACCCTTCCAGTAACCAAACTTGGTTTTGTAGGACGTCTCCAGCTGACCCATCAGGTCAACCATCATGTCGTTATCCTTAGCCAGACGCTTCAGACCGGTCACGAAGCTGGGCCACGGGCCTTTCTCGAGCTCGTCCAGATTGGGCGTATCAATCATTTGCTTTGCCATTGTTCTCTCCTAGAAAATTTCGAAATGCCCGTTTAGCTGACAGCCCAACGGTATCCCAACATCGTATTGGCTAGACAGTTGCACCACCATCATTCTCATGGGTAAAACGTCTACTCCATCCCGGTAGGCCCATACCTACCCATATGGAGTATGGCGGGTTTACCCAACGCGGGAATGCCCCATCCGTTCAAAGAATGAGACATTACGCCGCCGCCACAAGAATCCATAAGAGTATTAAAATATTGTTGCAAACGCAAGCCCCTGGCATCAACAGGGTTGAAGAAATTGCCTGCGTCCCCATAAGCAGTTTATCTCGATGAATTGCGCTGATTCCCATGCCTGATTCGATCGATAACCAGAGCATTACGGATTGAGGTTCCATGCCTGAAATTACGCCCCTAGATAGAATGCGGTTGCCGTTCGGCGGCCAGGAAATCGAGTTCCAGCATCTGGAACACGAATCGGGTGGCGTGCCTTTTCTGCGCGTCCGAATCCGTGAGAACAAGCGATTTACCATTATTGACGTGGACCCGGTCAGCGCACAGAAATGGGGCGAACTGATGCAGGCCTGGGCCAGGGATCACGCAGGCGATGCGCCATGAACTGGGCAAGCTGGCCTGAAGACAAGATTGAGGTGTATACGCCTCACATGATCGACCTGCAGTTCGATCTGGTCGGCACTACCATTCCAGCTGAAAACGCGCAGATGCTGTCGGATGCGCTGCTACGCCTGCTGCCCTGGATGAGTGACACCTCAGGTTCCGGCATCCAGCACCTGAAAGGCGCGGAAACCAACAGCGGCGACGCTACACTCAACATCAACCG
>JBGSOE010000499.1:0-3725 GCA_041739295.1 Thiohalobacterales bacterium
TGGCTACGAATCTTCCTCATCTTTAATATGCATAGCGCCTATCAGCAGGTTCGGCTGGGTGAATCCAGGCTGCCCAATACCAATGAACAGAAGCAGTACGCCGTAATATTCAGATGACTGACCTAGGCAGGATAGGAGCGCTCGCTGCCAGTGGCCCGCAACGGTGAAGATGACCGTGCGCTACGGCTGTCAGGGAGACAACATTGAGCGGCCCGCATAAGCCGGATAAGCAACTGACGGGTGGCTCGGCTGTCGGGCGAATCATCACTCAGCCAGCGCACAAAGGTGGTTACGAAAATCGCAGTCAACCCGGTTTCGTCCAGTGCACGCGCGAAACCAGTGGCATCGCGTGCCGCCGCTTCGCGCAGCCATTGAACGGTGCGACTGATACGCAGCAGCGCCGGTATCTGCACATGCAGGTGGCCGAATTCCAGTTTGCCGAAAATAATCTGGCGGGTAACGCGCCGATGCGCGCCCAACACTTCCAACCAAGTCAATATCAGTCTTTGCACGCGATCGTCAGCGGCGGCATCGGAAAATCCAGGTGCGCCAGCGGCTGCCAGCATGGCGCGGTCCGCGCGATCGAACCAGGTCTCAGCGATGTCTTCCTTGTCGCGGAAATGGCTGTGTATCGTTTCCAAGTCGATGCCAGTGGCGGTCGCAACATCGTGCAGACGCACGCTTTCCCAATTCCGCTGTTCCGCAAGTGCAAGCGTTGCATCCACAATGCCATCATGATCAGGCACATGAGTTTCCATACAATGACACCCATCATTTGAAACAATTGTCTGGTATAAGTTTAGAAGGCTATTCCCGTGTTGCCACTGTTATCCCCACATACGGTGGATTGGCCGCTACAATAAACAGGCGGACTGCGCGGAAAACTTCAGTGATTCGATGGACACCATCACTCACGCACTCAGCGGTGCTTTGTTGGCCCGCGCTACAGAGCCCGGTCAATCCCGGCCGGGGATGCTTGAGCGCGGCCCACGCGCCTGGATCGGCGCGCTTTCCGCCGCGTTTCCAGACATCGACTACCTGCTCAACTGGGTAGATCCAGTTGTTTATCTTGACCTGCACCGGGGACCGACGCACTCACTGCTGTGGATGCCGTTATGGGCGCTGCTCTTGTCGACAGTATTGCGTGTATTTACCCGTGGCCGGTATTCGTTCCTGGCGCTGTTACAGATCTGCGCACTCGGGATCGCAATTCATATTGCGGGCGACGTAATCACTGTTTACGGCACGCGTATCTGGATGCCCGTACATGACGCTGCGGTGACGCTCTCCACCACGTTCATCATCGACTTGATATTCACCGGCATTATCGTTGCGGGTCTGCTGGCGGGAACGAGGATGGATGCACGGCACAGCGCCCGCAGTGCATTGGTATTGTTGATTGCCTATGTCACCCTGCAATCCTGGCTGCACAACGAGGCATTGGATATCGCCCACCGTTATGCGGACACACAGCTTGGCAACGACGCGCCCCATTACGCAATCCCACAGCCGCTGTCACCGCTCCACTGGAAGTTGGTGGTGGTCGAGAGTGATCTCTATCATGAGGCCTACGTGAAACTTTACGGCCGACCCACGTCACTTGCCGAAGGTGGCTGGCTGCGACGCATTCAAGCAAGCTATCTGCCGCCCGGCGAACTGCAATGGACTAAGATCAAGCGCTGGGGCAATGATCGCAGGACCGAACAGACCGCCCGCAGGGTTTTCCTCCTGCCTGAGCTCGACAGTTTTCGCCGCTTCGCCGTATTGCCTGTACTGTACCGCGTCGATAATGGCGATTGTCTGTGGTTCACAGATTTGCGTTTTGTCATTGCCGACCTGACGCCACCGTTTCGTTACGGGCTGTGCCATGAACAGGTGACAAGTGAATGGACGCTACGCAAGCTGCCACGTTTGGACAAACAGTAAACTAGCGTTTTATCATTGGATTAACCGTGTTCTTTTCAGATTAACGGTTCAGTAACAGTCTGCTGAGAATGATCAGGAAAAACCTGTTGCGAGACACAACACGCATCGATGGACCAGCTATGCCCACGCAAATAGGCTTGATCAGTGACACGCATTCAACCACGGCCCCGCTAAAGGAGGCCCTCGCAATATTTGAACGCGAAAAGGTCAACAGCATTATCTACGCCGTTGATATTGCCGGCCATGGCGAAGACCAGCTTGAAAAAACAATTGATCTGCTACAGGAAAACAACTGCCTGATGATCTCGGGCAATCATGATTACTACGACACAACAACCAAGCCAGAAAGCAGTTCGAAAAAATAATATTAATATCTGCGGCCACTTACCGTGCCTGGTGTTATTGGCGGAGAGGACGGGAAACAACGATTTTAAAAATAATTCCTGCTCTCTCGAAATGTTGAGATCGCCACTCTGAATTTCGCAACATCAATAACGTAATACCTGCAGCTCATAAAAACATTATGAGAACGTGAGAAGCAAGTACATCAATATCAAAAAACAAAATGTAAAAGAACCTCTGATTAATTTGATCAAGCGAGCAGATGCAAGGCGCGGACAGGCGACTCGAAGCGAAGCGGAAAGAACGGCGCTAGCCGGCCCGAAGGGCGAGGTGCGTAGCACCGAGTAACAAACGGAGTTTACACGGCGTAAATGAGTATTTTGAGCCCGGCTGCAACGCGGCAGATGTCGCTTCAGCGAATTAATAAGAGGTTCCTTAATCACTTTACATAGTGAATTATACTTTACTGCCGAGGCAGTTCGAACTCGTGAAACTTTCACTGGCGATATTCAAGTTGGCTGGAAAAAGGTCTCGCCTGCCTCAAGGTATGGGAAGTTGAACCTGGTTGCCCGTCGTTACAGCAAACTATTCTTCAACGGCAGGCTAAATCCGGGATAAGCAAATGCCCCGGAAATCTGTTCGCAGTCCCGCTCCGAAACACCTTCCGATCTTGCGATGTCATACCAGGTATTCCGAACTCGCGCCTCCATCTCCGAAAGGATTTTTTCCGCATGATCGCGCTCGAGCAGGAATCTTGCACTCTGGGACAAAAGATTCTCGGCATTGGCAAACCGTCCAGCGTCGCCACAACTCATCGCGAGATCCCGATGTTCCAGGCTGACTAGACTGGTCGGCGTGAGGTCGTAGGCAGGCGCGAGTGTCCAATCTCGGTCTTTGGCTATGATCGCGTGATTGCGCGGATGGTCATCGGTATTCGAAATCAGGGCATTGAAGCACATGCGACGGAACAGCTCCTCTGCATCCCGGCGCGGCTCTGCGACAGCACGGCGCAATTCCTCGGCAAGCAGTACATACGACCATTTGTCCCGAACGCGATGACTGTCTTCCGTGCGCAACAGTGTCAATGCACTCACCATGCGTGCGCGCAAATATCCTTGTGCTGTTTGCTCCCGGTCGAAGCGCTTCACCAACAAGACATCCCGCCCCGCGATCTGAATGATCCGGCTATATGACGTTGAGAGTCCGCAGTGACGCGCCAGCACCAACATGGCATGCTCGACCCGGGCGTTGTTCCAGCGGTCATCAGGCCGATTGAACTTGGCAACCCAGAGCGCGCCGTCGCTCTCAACGGTTGCCTTGGGCCGCGCCCCGCCCATCGAGGTCCCGATCAACATCAGGTCCTCGATCTGCTCGGCTGCTGTATCGGCTGGAAGTCCCTCTTCGTTCACGATCGCATCAGCGATGACTTGCAGCTTGGCAAGATCCAGCGTCTGGTT
>JBGSOE010000074.1:0-10098 GCA_041739295.1 Thiohalobacterales bacterium
AGCGCGCCGGTCTTAATTATACTGGGTAGGCAGGTATCAAGGAGATTCCCATGAACCGATTGACCGGTGGTTGTGCCTGTGGCGCAGTGCGCTACAGCGTTGAAGCTGAACCGACCTTTTCCTTCCATTGCCAGTGCCGGCAATGCCAGCGCGCGACCGGAACTGGGCATGCATCCTTGTTCATTGTGCCAAAGGTGGCCTTGACTGTGACCGGCGACCTGACGTTTTACGACCAGATTGCCGACGACGGCGCGACAGTGAGCCGCGGTTTCTGTCCGCGCTGTGGCAGTCCCATGCTGGGTAACACGACGGGCCATCCGGACGTTGTGCTAGTCACGGCGGCCAGTTTGGATGACCCGGCGCAATTCAAGCCGCAGAAGCTCGTCTTTAGCGACGCGCGACAACCCTGGGACTATATCGATCCGGCGCTGCAAGGAGAGTAGAGAGGTGTATGGAATGTAACGGGATTACGTGGTGCTCATGTATTGGCAGTTAAAGTGAGGCGAGGATTGTCTCTGTACCCAATGAAGGGGCTACACATAAACCCGTAGACAGATTCGCGCGACAACGCTGATATACGGCAAGCGCCTCAGCTTTTCTCTGCGTCTCGCGATAGCAAATCATCAGTCGCTGGTAAAACAATTCATAGAGCGGATCAATCTCCAGACCATTCTGATAACAGTGAGTGGCAACTTCCCATTGACCAATCGCTTCTGCCTGGGTGCCAACCTGAACGATACTGCGCATGAGTTTGGAGCGTAATCGCTCCTGCATGGATAAACCCCAGGGCCGGAGTGACTCATGGATGAGGAAGCCACCCTGATAAAGTGTTACCGCCCGATCCAATGTGCGAACTACGGTCATTTCGATAGCCTTGCTCTCGGAATTCCGCATTAGTGCATCTATTTGATTCAATAGTCGTTCGAATGTCCAGGCATCAACCCATATGGCTTCGTTATTGATGGTCAATCTGCTGTCACTGGCAAGCAGCGCATCTTTGTGCTTTAGGAGCTTGCGCAATCGGTGCAGCGTTACATCGTAACTGTTGGCGGCATCGTCGCCTTCCGCCTCTGGCCACACGGACATGCTCAGAAATTCTTTATTAATACCACGACCGCCCTGCGCGATGAGGCATTGCAGAAGCTCTACTGGTTTTTGCTGGCGAAGACTTTTTGGCGGCAATGCCTGTCCATCGACCTGTATTCCAAATCGCCCGAGGGTGTGAATTCGGATGGGCTGCACAGCATGGTGTAGGCCATAGTCCATGCTGGAGCTTGGGTCTTCCATCATGAGTTGGTCGTTGTTGTTTGAAGTCATTCCTAAGTACTTCCTTGTTGTAATTATTTGGTTGTTAGCATCTTAGCAATTCTGCACCGACCTGGTTTATTCGATCTATGCGCATCTGGCTGTCGACCGCCCGTACTTGCTTGTTCAGTTGGGGTGGGGCGTCGATGCCGGAATGGTATGGTATTCGTTCAGGTCGCCTACCTTCTTATGGTAGGGAGCCTAGTGGGCATTGTTTCACACTCACATAGATGAACAATAACCACGGCTGATTTTGCGGTCGTTATCAGGAGGTGAATCGGGATATGAGGGGTATTATGCAGATTATGCCAACAGCTTATGAATCAAAGTTATGCCTCGATTATTTAATGTATAAGCGAGATGCGTCACGGAGATTTGTAAGAAAATGCTTATGCAATATCGCGACATTTCAGAAGCGACGGTTGACAACTTTGTTGACCCGAATTTTCCCTATCTATATGAATTTACTATATGCGTATAAACAGAACTCCATAAGTCCTGCGGCTCCGCAGCATCATATCGTGCCATTCACAATCGGGTTAAACGCAACGAGGCTATCGCGCAGCGTGCTGTTGCCTAATCCATGACTGGTAAACAGGGTAGGGAAGTTTGCCTGTTCACCGTGCAGCGCCATGTAATTCAAAATTACCGTCTCAACCATCAGGTTGACGTTATTGGCTGCAGGGCTTGATGCTGTTTCCACAGAGCCGTCAGCTCGGAACCAGCCAATCTGTTGATGACGTGCTTGAATATCTGCACTACCGCCTTGTAACGTTGGGCGGCCAGTAGGATTGTAGACCAGGAAAAAGGATGCGGCTGTTGACGAGTTATCGCCAGTCCACACGCCTTTGCCGCGCCCATTGATGGAATTGTCGAGCATACCATTACTGGCCAATGAGCCATCACTGAACACGTACAGCATTAATGGCACACCCACACGCGCGGCATATTCCAGACAGGCACCCATACAGCGTCCGGCACGCAAATCGCGCAGTTCGCCGGTGGAACGATCACCGGTGTGATAGTCAAAACCACCCATGCTGATCGTGCCTGCACCGGCAAAACCGTTCATGACCAGTTTCATGACGGCGGCGGTTTTTCGGAATTCGCTTTCATTGTCAAATTCGGTCTGACTAAAAATGGGCCCGATAATATTCGGATCAATGGCGGGATTGAGCGCCGTAGGATCACCGTAGCGGTCGACAAGGTCGGCACTCTTCACATAACCACAGCGCAGCAGATCTTTGATCAATGCATCGTTGGCAACCTTGGTGTCGATGCGCCCCAATTTCATATTGCTGATTCGCTCGATAGATTCCATCACCGCCACGGCATCGCTCTGACTCAGCAGGCCGACCAATTTTCCGGTATCGACCAGACCAGTGACATCACTGGGCCGGTCTACCTTGGTTGGTCGTACTGATACATCGATCATTGAGGCAGGAGCCATTGAATTACCGCCGGAATCAGAGCTCTGCGAGCCGATCAGCGTGAGCAACTCTCCATCCGATCCCGCGCGGTTGATGCCATACATCGGATTATGCGGATTGTTCCCGGTGTCGTTCTCGGAGCGACCAGGGATAACAGCGCCGCTGATACTCGCGGCCGTTGCGGGTGAAACTTTTTCCAGGATGCCGCGCAGAAAGGCGCTGTCTTTATGAAAGGCGAGCCCAAGTGTAGTGTCTATATGATCACCGCCATTCACAGTATCCAGTACGGGTGGGATCATGTCTCCGGGTAGTCCGAGTTTGCTATAGCCTGCCGTGCTCAGAAAATCCAATTGTCCGTTCTGTTTGCCGACCAATACATTTGAACCGGCGATGTTAGCGCCGCCGGCAAGATCGAAACAAAGAAATGGTATTTTTCCCGCGCCTTGTACGGCGATACCACAACTGGTTTTGAGTGCCTGAATATCCGCGGACAATGCTGCCTGGGCGGCACGCGGGTTGGCGAATAGGCTGAAAAGTGTTGGTGCGGTGACTGTTCCAAGACCAGCCATAAAGCTCTGGGCCAGAAAATCACGGCGCGTCACCGGCCGCTTGTGGTCCGGGTGGCGTAGCGGTTCATCTGGTGTGAAGTGTCTGCGTTTGGCCATGCTCGTTCTCCAGAAAGTCCGTTATTGCAACAGCATTGCCGCGCTGCCCAAGGTTGCAGCACAGGCCGCTTTCGCGACAGTTTCGGTACGGTCGGCAGCGCAACTGCCACCACAGGACGTTAACGTGTCGATAAGATTATTGAGTTCGGCCTTCACAGCGGCTGCATCAGGCTGTGTGGTCAGGCCAATGCCGTACATGTTGTTCAGTAACGGATCGATAATCTGATTGCGCTTGGTTGTGCTATCAAAGGCCGTTGCTGCGGAGGCGCCGAAGGCGAATCCCGGGAAATAACTTGCGCGTAATGTGCTGTTACTGACCAGCGCATTGCAATACTCAATGGCGAGCTGCGAGACCGCCACCTGATGCGCAGACAGGAAGCCTTCAATGCCCTCGGACGTGGGTAATTGTTGCTTGATGGTCGTATACGTGGCGACCACTGCCGAGGTATTCGCATCGACCTGACTCATAGCCGCCATGGAGGCATTGATCTCATCGAAGGTACGCAGGCCGACATCCGGAACCGGATCACTGTCTGCCGGCGGCGCCGGCTGCAACGGAGCAGGTTCTGTAACCACGTTAGTATTTGTGCCGATGCGCTCGAAGCTGAGGAAGAATTCGTCGCTGGAAACACCCTTTTCCAAAGCGATGATGGTACCCAGCTCAGACAGCCGTTGACCGTTAGCCGAATATTGGGCGCTGGTTACCGTGGTATCCAGATAACGGAATGCCTGACCGACGGTTGCCTCCTTACCATTGATACCAATGCGCATGCCTTGAATCGCAATTCCATCGGGCTGCGCATTTGGATCCAGATTGATGAAGGTGGGGCGATAGAAAAGATAGCTATAGCTGTCAAACTGGCTTACCTCGAACATAATGTAGCTTTGCGCTACGTTGACCAGATCACTCACGCTGAACAGTAGAAAGAATTTCTCACCCACGCCGGCCTCGAAATTCTGCAGGATCTGTCCCGTGGTCAGGGCGCGGTTGTGAATCGCCACCAGACGGAGTTTTCCCATCCAGGTACGGTCACTGCTGACTTCGTTGCCGAGCACGAAGGCGAAGCTGTCATCCCAGTCAGCGAGCGTCCCGCCGGCAACGTTGTCCAGATCACCGGTGTAGACACCATTGACGTAAATGCGTCGTCCATTAGCGGGATCGAAGGTGATGACAATATGTTGCTGTGTCGCCTGTAGGCGTTCAGCGGCATCTGCAGTTGAGAGACCGGGCTCTCCATTGCTGTCAGTGGTGTTGGAACGGTGTAGAAAATCGTAATTGTATTTTGTCTGGCCAAGTGTGAAATTACGTGCCGACGTGCCGCCCGAATAGCTGATGATGCGTGCCGGGCCTTCCTGGGTGACATTCGCTGGGACTACCCATGCCTCGATGGAATACTCGCCGGTAGCACGGATCATATCAGTTAATTTTTTGCTATTGGTTGTCGAGCCCTGCGCCTTACCGCCCGTAAACTCCAGACCGTAACCGCCAACCCAGTTCACCTGTCCACTAAGATTGAGATTTAGCCCCGGTTCCACGCCGCTGGTGTCGTAGGCGATGGTGCCAGAGCCGGTTTTGAACTCATATAGTGCAATCACATTGGACTCATGACGGTTGCCGCCGGCAGCGACGACACCATCGCCAAGCGCGAGTGCCTTACTCAGCACTAGCTGCGGATCGATCTGAGTAATTGGGATCTGATCGGCGAAAGCCTGGATCGCTGCCTGCATCTCGGCGGCGTTACTGGCGCAGTCGTCCCAGCAGTTGTGGAATTCTTGTCCCAGACGCAATACAAAGCGCGAATTGGCCGGCGTGTCCAGATCCATTTTTGCTTTGGCCGCTTCATAGGCCGAGGCCGAGTCACTATTGGCGAAGAACGGTGCCTGTGGAGTTTGACTTGAATCGCGATGACACGCAGCGCAATACGTTGTCAGTACTGGATGAACGGTATTTGCGAATAGTGTTGCGTCAGCCGGGAAACTCTTGCTGGCGCCGGCATCCTTGAGCGGAGGTGGCGTGAGTTGGATTTGTCTTCCGGCCGCGCTTACCGAGCCTCCGGCCCAGGCGGATATGTAGGCAGTAAGAATGTCACCACAGGCCGCATCACTGGCTAGCCAGCAATTGTGGCCCCCGGCTACCTTGGTGACCATGCGTGAATCCTGGGGAGAACTCAGCGTGACGATAGAATTGGCGGCGGCATAAGCGAGATTCACGTCATCAAGTCGTACGAAATCCGGTGTCTGACCGCCAGTGCCATGGCAGGCGCCGCAACGGTTGTTGCCATTGAGGTTATCCCAGACATTGAGCTTGAAGGATTGCACATCAGCAGTGGCCGGAGCAGGGCCCGTATAATTGGTCGCTGTTGTCCCCGTCGTTACAGGATTTTCCACCGTTGCGGCACCGCCACCACAACCCGTGACGGACACAACAGCTAACATCACGAGTGCATGCCAGAAATAGCGGCGCGCGGAGCGGGCGAGGCGGGAGATATCGGTATTCATTAATTCTCTCCAGTCATACAGCGTTTGACGTTGCGACTAAAATTAAAAATTTGCAGAGTAGGGCGTGGTTAGCGCAGCAAACCGCACCTTGCAGTCTCAGTCACCCATGCAGTACACGGCCGCATCGGCAAACACCTGCTTCATGTTGTAGTTGTTGGCCTTGAAGGAGGCCGTCATCAGATCCATCTGGGTACGGTCGGTAGCATTACCAGGGCTGCGCAGGCAAACGGTCTTGAATACCTTCTTGACCTGACATTGTGCGAATGCCTCGCTGTTTTCCAATTCCATACCCAGTGATTTCGCGCCATTGCCGCCATCGGGCATGGCATTGTTCCAACCCAATAATGCATTAGGGCCAACACGCCAGTAGTTGTCCCAGCGGTCATCTGGTGTGCTGAAGCCGTACTGAAACACATCGGCATTGATATGATATTTTTCCTGAACACGTGTTCCAGTCACGGGATCGAGCATGCCTGGGCCGTTGTAAGCGAGACGTCCAAGTGTTTCATCGAAGTTGTAGTAGGCGAAGGCCTGTGCCATCGGGTCCATACCACTGTGACAGCCAACGCAGGAGTTCATGAATATACGGCTGTCGCCCCCCGGGCTGCGCGAGACATCCTGGCGGATGCGGTCCGGCGCACGCGTAATATCCTTGACCTGTTCGAGGTCGTTACATAAATGATTCATCAGTGTGAAACGGAACATCGCACGGTTGGTGCCGGCCTTGAAAAAAGCCTCGGAGGCGGCTCGTGTCGTCATCACGCCGGCCGTCGCATTGGTCGGTAGCGTGGTCACAGTGGATTGCGCGGTGGCAACCAACGCCGTTTTGAGATCTTCTCCCTGGCTTTCCAGTGCCTCGTAGTGGTTGTTGTTGGACATGGAATAGGCCGGTAAACCGAGGTTCGAGGCGCCTACATAAACCAGGTCTGCGGACAGGATCGTATTGAATGGAGTCTGATCGCGGACCATGCCAATAACGGTGGCGGTGTAATCATTCAACGGTACGAAGACCGATTGATCACGATTGGTCCAGGGGGCAGCGAAATTCTTCAATGTCACATTATAGAATGCGCTGTTGTCCATAGCCTTCTGTGCGGCGGCAAACGGATTGTTATTAATTACATCAAGCTCCATAGCATTGAGCACGGCATCGCTCGGCGGTACACCTGCAATGCGATCATGAATACGTTTGGCTTGCCAGCGTTCCAGATCGCCCGCAGATGCAGACATAGTAAGGCTGCTTAGCAGGCAGCCAAGCAAAATGGCACCAACCACGCGTGAGGGCATCTGCGTGTTGTGATACTGAGATCTGGTCCCGCTGATGAGCATTCTGTGCTTTAAGCGGATTCCGATGTGATCAAGGTCACAGTTCATAGTCAGTTCCTATAAATCAGGTTATCTACAATCGCTGCGCTCAGTCTTCTTCAGCAATAGTGTGATTCAAGTTATACCGTCATGCTGATCTGCCGTGCGTGAAATTTCGCGCATATTCACGATTTGTTTTGTGATTTCACACTCAGTTTCGCAATGCCACCTTGATGAATAATGATCACGCGCCGAGTTATGCGCATAACTGTGATGCATGCAACCTGATTGAGGCGGAACAGAGTGATTGAAGTCGCGACTGACGAGCAGCGTAGTGAGGGAACGTCGGCATGGCGTATGGCCGGCGCTGCTGTTTGCGTGGCTGTAATGCTTATGCTGCAGGGCTGTCTCACCCAGGACGGCCAGGTGCAGAGCCAGGCGCAGAGTCTGGATCCTGTAGTCCAGGATTATGGGGTCGCCTATATAAAACGTGCCGTGGCGGATACCGATCAGACTTCTGTTCTCGACGTGCAGGGTTTTCATGAGGGGGGCGATCTGTATTACCGCAATCTGGCTTCGCCTAGCGCAACCGAACGTAGCGTCAGCGGACGATTCACTGGCGGCCTGGGTGATGTGCGTGATGTTGAGGTGTCCTACGATGGCGAGCGGCTGCTGTTTTCAATGCGCGCCCCAGAGATTGAAGGCGCTGCACCGGAAGACCAGCCAACCTGGAATATCTGGGAATATGATATCGCCGGGGATGATCTGGTACGTGTGATTGCCTCGGATAACACGGCAGAAGCGGGCCAGGACTTGGCCCCGCACTATCTACCCGACGGCCGTATCATATTCAGCTCAACGCGGCAGCGGCAGTCTAAGGCCACGCTGCTCGACGAGGGAAAGCCGCAGTTTTCCGCACTGGATGAGGACCGTGTCAATCACGCCCTGGTGCTGCATGTCATGAACCGCGATGGTAGCGATATTCATCAGGTGTCCTTTAATCAGAGTCACGATTTAGACCCGACAGTACTCAGTAATGGCCAAGTGGTATTTAGTCGCTGGGACAATATGGGCGGTCAGAGTGCCATCAAT
Source organism: Thiohalobacterales bacterium (assembly GCA_041739295.1). Taxonomy (GTDB): domain Bacteria; phylum Pseudomonadota; class Gammaproteobacteria; order Thiohalobacterales; family Thiohalobacteraceae; genus JAHJQQ01. Next base: position 8,297 of record JBGSOE010000074.1, read on the forward strand.
CTTTACCGTATGAATCCAGATGGGACTGACCTACAAATTCTGTATGGTGCTCATAGCCATGCGACTGGAACCGACAATGCCATTGTGCAGTTTCTGCAGCCACGTTTGCTGCCGGATGATCGGATTATGTCAGTGCTGAAGCCTATGACCGGCACATTACTGGGCGGTGACATCATCTATATCGATACACAGAATTACATCGATAACACCCAGCCGACCTGGGCCAATCGCGGCGCAGTTGGTCCAGCACAGCAGCCTGCAACTCTGAATGATGTTCGCACCGATAACCTGCCTTCTCCAGGGGGGCGATTCGGCAGTACCTATCCATTGTGGGACGGTACCCATCGCGCACTGGTCACTTGGAATGAATGCCGTCTACTGGAGCAGGGTCGAATTGTTCCCTGTACCTCGGCGCGTCTGGCTGTGCCGGGTGTACAAGAAGCGCCGCCGTTATATGGCGTTTATCTCTATGATCTGGACAACGGTACACAGTTACCGGTGATACGTCCGATTGAAGGTGTGGCCTTTAGCGAAGTGGTGGTGGCGCAACCACGTCTGCTGCCGAGTATTCGTTTTGATCAACAGGCAGGCGTCGAACTGGACGCTGATGCCGCGGCGGAGGGTGCTGGCATTCTCAATATCCGCAGTGTCTACGATATGGACGGTGTCGATACAGCCAATCCCAATATTATGGCTTTGGCCGATCCCGCGCAGACTACTGCCGCACAGCGTAGCGCTAGATTTCTGCGGGTGGTGAAGGGCGTCGGTATCCCGGATCGGACAGTGCGGGTCATACCCGGCACTGCCTATGGACGTAGTTCACAGCAGCTTATGCGCGAAATTGTCGCCTATGCACCCATAGAACCTGACGGCTCGGTCAAGATCAAAGTGCCAGCCGATGTGCCCTTATCCATCAGCGTACTCGACAAGGATGGCCGTCGCACCAGCGCGCGACACCAGAATTGGTTGCAACTGCGCGCCGGCCAGACATTGAACTGCACGGGCTGTCATAACCATGCGAGTGGGTTGCCACATGGTCGTAGCGAGGGTCCCCCCTCGGTGTATTTCGGTGCGCTTTCCACCGGCGTGCCTTTTCCCAACACCCAGAACAGCTTATTCACGGATTTCGGCGAGACCATGGCCGAAACGCGTACCCGCATTGATCCCACGGCACTACGGCCAAGTATTGACCTAATTTACACGGATGTCTGGACTGATCCGGTGGCGGCAGGTCGTGCTGCGGATGCCCCGTTCAGCTATCTCTATGCAGATCTGGCGACACCCGCACCGGTGTCCAGTGATTGTCAGACCAGCTGGGCGGCAAATTGCAGAACTGTGATCAACTACGAAAATCACATACATCCGCTGTGGAGCCGCGACCGAGCGGCCGATACCTGCATCAATTGCCATTCACCGGTAGATGCCATGAGTAATCTCAAAGTACCGGATGCGCAGCTTGATCTGACCGATGGTGCCTCAACCGATCAACCGGCGCACTTCAAGTCCTATCGCGAACTGCTGTTCAACGACAATGAACAGGTCGTCGGCATGGGTATATTGGAGGACCGCCTGATACAGGCAACGGACGGCAATGGCATCCCTCTGTTCGAGACGGATGCTAACGGCAATCAGGTGCTGGACACTATGGGAAATCCTATCCCGATCATGGTAACGGTTGGCGTATCAGCCAGTATGTCGACGGCCGGCGCGCGCTCCAGCAGTCGCTTCTTCAGCAAATTCGACGCCGGCGGTACCCATGCAGGCCGGCTAGACCCTGCAGAGTTACGTCTGATCGCCGAGTG
>JBGSOE010000132.1:0-25200 GCA_041739295.1 Thiohalobacterales bacterium
CCGCGGCGATTGCCAGCGCGCACCCGCTGGCCACGACCGCCGGTTTCGATATTCTCGCTGCGGGTGGTAATGCCTTCGATGCCGCGGTGGCCGTGAGTGCCGCGCTGGCCGTGGTCGAGCCTTACAGCTCCGGTATCGGTGGCGGTGGTTTCTGGTTGTTGCATCGTGCAGCAGACGGCTACGAGACCATGCTCGATGGCCGCGAACGTGCACCGTTGGCCGCGACCCGCGCGCTGTATCTCGATGCAAAAGGTGAAGTGATCCCAGATCTGTCGATGGACGGTGCCTTGGCCGCCGGCATTCCAGGCGAGCCGGCGGCGCTCGCGCATCTCGCGGAAAAATACGGTCGCCTGCCGCTGAGCCAGAGTCTCGCGCCGGCGATTCGTTATGCGCACGAGGGTTTTGTTGTCGATGAACTCTATCAGCGCCTCGCCAAGTTCCGCCTAGCGGCGTTGAATAAATCCTCAGATGCCGCGCAGATTTTCTTGGATAAGGGCAAGCTGCCCGAGCTTGGTTATCGCATCCAGCAGCCTGATTTGGCCAGCACGTTAGAAGCGCTCGCGCGTGAGGGGCATGCGGGATTTTACAGTGACGACATTGCCAAACGCTTGATCAAGGGTGTGCGCGCCGCCGGAGGTATTTGGACCGATCAGGACCTCAAAGACTATCGCGTCGTTGAACGCGAACCCATCCGTGGTGAATATCACGGCATCAAAATTACCACTGCGGCGCCACCCTCGTCCGGTGGTGTGGTGCTGGTGACCATGCTCAACATCCTCGCGGGTTACGATCTTGATGCGATGGATGAAGCCACGCGCACACATGTCATGGTCGAGGCCATGCGTCGCGCCTATCGCGATCGTGCCGAATATCTGGGCGACCCGGATTTTGTCAGCATGCCGATCGCGCGCCTGACGCATCCTTTCTATGCCGAAGGGTTGCGCGCGTCGATCCGTCTGGATCGGGCCACACCCAGCGCCGACCTGCCTGGCGCGCAACCCGCAGTCGACGGCCCGCATACCACGCATTTTTCCATCCTGGATAGTGACGGCAATCGGGTCGCGGCGACGCTTAGCATCAACTATCCCTTCGGTGCGGCCATGGTGGTGCCGGGAACGGGTGTGCTACTGAACGACGAGATGGATGATTTTTCCGCCAAACCCGGCGTGCCCAATGCCTACGGTCTGATCGGCGCCGAGGCCAACGCCATTGCGCCGGGCAAGCGCATGCTGTCATCGATGACCCCGACCTTTATGGAGACAGCTGACCGCGTTGCGATTCTCGGTACACCCGGTGGATCGCGCATCATCAGTATGGTATTGCTCAGTGGGTTGGAATTCGCGGCGGGAAAATCACCGCAGGCGTGGGTGGCGCGGCCGCGCTTCCATCATCAATACTTGCCAGATGTTATTCAATTCGAGCCCGGCGCCCTCGATGCGTTGCTGCAGGAAGATCTTGGTGCGCTTGGCCATAAACTCAGTGAACAGAGCAGTAGCTACGGCAATATGCAGGCAGTGATGTGGGATAAGGCGACGGGCAAAGTGGACGCCGCGAGTGACCCGCGCGGTGTGGGTGCTGCTGAAGTGCGCGGAATGGTCGTGCCACAGATGCTGGCCAGATAGCAGGCGTGTCCCAATACGACTATTGATTAACCGCCAAGGCGCCAAGAACGCCAAGAAATATTGACCTAAAAAAATCATTTCCGCCACGGAAGACACTGAAGCACAGTGCCTTCCTGGAGCGACTATTCACCCCCTTGCGGGTGATGGCGGTGCCAGCGTGAAGTTTATGATCTTGTCCGTGTTTTTCTGTGTGATTCCGTGGCAAATGTGGTTTATAGGATTATTGAACCGCAAAGGCGCGAAGGCGCAAAGAAAGACTTAGGGGCAAACACTCATTAACAAACCTGATTTTTTAACGAATTCTTTTGCGCCTTCGCGCCTTTGCGGTTCGCAACTAATAGCCTCCTAGCGGTTCAAGGACGCACAGTAGGCATGCATCCCATGTTGATCAGTATTGCCGCCGATCTGCTCGTAGCACTACATCTCATCTTCATTCTGTTCGTGATCTTGGGTGGCTTGCTGGTGCTGCGTTGGCGCTGGGTCGTCTGGCTGCATCTGCCCGCTGTTGTCTGGGGCGTGCTGATTGAATTCAGAAGTTGGGTTTGTCCGCTGACACCGCTGGAAAACCACTTGCGTGAATTGGCGGGCGAGGCTGGTTACGTGCACAGCTTTATTGAACAGTACATCGCGCCGGTCATCTATCCGATAGGGCTGACGCCGGCTATACAAATTTATCTTGGCATGAGTGTCATAGTCATTAATCTGGTTATCTACGCGCTGGTTATTCGTAGGGTGTGGTGAGCGCAGCGAACCGCACCACGCAGCAGCAGCCCGTTGCTTATTCACCAAAATCATTGCCATTATCGATAGTCGTGCCACCACCCCAATCCGCCGGATACTTACCTCGTCGAACGAATTGATGAAACGACGACCATGGCCAATCGCACGCACTGCGCGCATGTCCGTGTTTGACAGGATTGAAATGAATGTAATCCAGATGGCGCTGCCAATCCTTTTCATCCCTGATCGTATGTTCCCAAAATCGCCGCTGCCAGATGCCGCGTTCACCACGCCTGATTAGACTGGCCCGGAGTGGTTCAGTAGCATTTATTCGGCGGGAGAAATTGGCCTTGATGAGGCCCCATCGCGTGGCGTAGTCGGTGTCGTTTTCTGGTAAACGCCATAGGCAATGAAGGTGCTCGGGCAGAATGACGATTGCTTCTATCTGAAATGGGTGTCGCATGCAAACATAACGAAATGCGTCACGTAAGGTGTCGATATGATCGGTGAGTAACGAGCGATGTCGTTGTGCGAGGTTGACGGTGAAGAAATACGTGCCGCCGGGCAGGCGGTGGCGAATGTAGAGTGACATCCTTGTCTCTCATATATCAGGTTGTATTGGTGCGGTTCGCTGCGCTCACCACACCCTACGTGCTTTGTAATTACTGAATCAGGCCGCATTCGCCTCCGGCAAGATCACCGCGCGCGCGTCTGCGAACTGTCGGTCCGCTTCGTTGATGATTTCTTCCATGAGATCGATGGGCAGGCCGGTGAGATCCCAGGCAGCGGATTCCATGGGTGGGACGCGGCCGGTTTCGCTGGCTGAATCATAGATAGCGCAGGCGATGACGTCGGCAAGATGGACGATGGTGGTTTCCAATGGGTGGGTTTCGGCCAGGAGTGGCTGGTGGTGAAAGCGTATCGCCTCGACCAGCCCATCAGGCAGATGCCAGGCGTGCATGAGTTCACCGCCGAGTTCGCCGTGATCGAAGCCGAGTACTTCCTGTTCGATAATGTGCAGTGGGGTGAGTTCTTCGCGCGCACGCTGCAGAGTGATGGCGCATTGTTCGGGTAGTAGTTTGTACATCGCAAGTGAGCCGATGTCGTGCAACAGGCCGGCAATGAAATAGCGTTCGGTGTTGGGTGCGCGCATGCGTCCTGCGATGATGCGTGCTATCACACCGGTATACAGGCTGTGTTCCCAGAAGCTATCCATGTCCACCAGATTGCTGGGGATGCCACGGAAGGTTTTGACAACACTGGTGGCGAGGATCAGATCCAGCAGTTCCAGGGTGCCGATGACCGTGATGGCGCGCGACACGGTATCGATACGCGAAGGGAATCCATAGAACGGGCTGTTGACGATCTTGAGCAGGCGCGCGGTAAGTCCGGGATCTTCGCCGATCACTTGGCCAATCTCCGAGGCGGAGGTATCTGGGTCGTTGATAAGGTCGATGGTGCGCATCACGACTTCTGGCAGTGACGCCAGCTCCAGTGTGCCCTGTACCAGTGCCTGTGCGCTTGTGGTCATTCAGTTTCCTCTTGTTCCTGTGTGAGGCGATTGCGATACAAGCGACGCAATTCATGAATCAATGGTTGCTGTTCATCACAGAACCGGAATTTGGCTTTGACCAGTGCATCAATCTCGGCCGGGTCCACGGCGAGTGCCGTGCTTGCCTGCCGGGTCTGATGTATAAGAATCTGCTGTACGTGATGGGCACGCAGTACATCCAGATGCTTACCGGTCAGGGTGGCCCCGGCGCCGAGCAATAGCTGGCCTTTGGTGCCGAGTACGTCCTGACCTACGACCATGCCGGTCTGTACATCATCCAGATCGAGCTGCAACATCGAATTCGTTTCCTCCATCCCTGAGGTAGGTCCTGTACGGCGGTCGAGGTGTGGGTTGCCGTCAGTACATCGTTATGTGGCTCGATTCTACACAACTCCTCGGAATATCGAAAAAAATCTATTATGGAAATCTAACCGCATGAATGCGGTTGGGTTTTTTTACGCCTCAATTCGGGAGGTGGAGCATTCTCAGTGTGATTGACGAATGTCAAAAGTCATTCATTTACAGTATGGGTCAAGGTTGTCAGAATACGCCCAGCTTTTGGGCGCGGCCTGATATCCAGCCGGGCATGATCAACCACCAGTAGTGGAGAGAACTAAATGAAAAACGTATTAGCTGCGATGTTGGTGAGTGTTGCCGTTATGGCCAGTGGTGTCGCTGTTGCAGGCGATGCCGCCGCTGGAAAGGCCAAGTCGGCTACCTGCGCCGGTTGCCATGGCGCGGCCGGGCTCAGCGCTAACCCGCTGTGGCCGAACTTGGCGGGTCAGAAGGAAGCTTATTTGGTCAAGCAGTTGAAGGCTCTGCGTGACGGTACCCGTACCGATCCGATGATGTCGCCGATGGCCAAGCCGCTGACGGACGACGATATTGCCAATCTTGCGGCCTATTACAGCAGCCTGTAAGCAAGGCGGTCAGTTTGCTGACCTAAAAGCTCGGACCATCTGGTCCGGGCTTTTTTATGCGCGACTCAAACGTATGTTTGCGATTCCTTTAAGCCTAAAAAAATCATTTCAGCCACGGAAACACACGGAAGACACTGAAACACAGTGCATTCCTGGAGCAACTATTCACCACCTTGCGGGTAATGGCGGTGCCGGCGTGAAGCTGATGATCTTGTCCGTGTTTTTCCGTGTGATTCCGTGGCAAATACGGTTTATAGGTTCAGGTCCGCGCCTGATGCAACCCGTGCAGCAGATAGAGCGTGAGTGTCAGCAATACCAGCGCGCCGGCCTGATGTGTGGAGGCCAGCGCTACCGGCACATGCAGCAACAGCGTTGAAATCCCAAGTATTATCTGTATGCCGATCATGCCGAGCAACAAATGCGCGCGCAGGCGTAATGCTGCCGGTAGCCCGCGAGCGTATACCCATAGCGTAATGCCACTGATCAACACCAGCATCGCCAATAGACGATGGTCAAACTGCACGGTGGCAATGTTCTCGAAGAAATTATGCCAGCGTGGTTCGAGCAGGAAGATCACCTCCGGGATCAGTTTCCCGTCCATCAACGGGAAGGTGTTGTATGCATGTCCGGCCTTGAGGCCTGCCACAAATCCACCTGAGCTGATGGTGACCAGTACGAGTAACAGAAACAGTAAGGTGGCGAAGCGCAGTCGATAGGGGGCTTCGGCTAGGCGCTCATGTTGGGCCGATAACAGATCCAGCGCCACCCAGAAAATGTATCCGTAGATAATGAACGCCGCCACGAGGTGCGCCGTGAGGCGGTACTGGCTGACATGCGGGTTTTCGACCAGGCCGCTGGCGACCATGTACCAGCCAAGCGCGCCCTGCAGCCCGCCCAATACGAACATGGCGACCAGCTTAGGGATTAGTGGGCGGCGTAGCCAGCCACGCCAGAGGAAGAACAAAAACGGCAACAGGAATACCGTACCGATGGTGCGGCCGAGCAGGCGATGGGCGAATTCAAACCAGTAGATGGATTTGAAGTCATCCACCTCCATGTGCATGTTGACCTTCTGGTATTCCGGCGAAGTACGGTACTTATCGAATACTTCCTGCCATTCATCCTGGTTCAGCGGTGGAACCACGCCGAAGATCGGGTCCCATTCCACCATGGACAGACCGGAGCCGGTCAGGCGGGTAACGCCACCCAGGACCACCATCGCGAAGATCATAGCGCAGCACAACAGCAGCCAGCTGGCGATAACGCGTTCGCGCCTGTTTTCGAGGCTGATGTCCGATATCACTATTTCCCCTCGGATATCTGTTGTTCGTGCCAAGTGCAGGATAAGTTGATCGACTAAGCGCCCAGATTGTACCCGAATCACTCTGTGCGGCGAATGGCTGTGTCCATTCACCGCAGAGGCGTAATCGAGCGTGCTATGCTCGCCTCATGCGGGTGTGGGAAGGGTGGCCGACATGTGTGTTTCAAGCAGCAAATCGTCGAGCGTGGATGTGCTGCAGGCCTTGGCGATGGGTGTAATGTTATTCGCATCGCCGCTGATAAATGCGCTGGAGCCGATAAGCGTCGCGCAGAGCTTGGAGCCACCGACGCACGGCGAGTTCGAGTCGGATGAGCAGCGGCCCTCGGTGTACGATCTCAGTGTGCATGATCCGCAGGCGCTGCATTTGCTGCTGGAACGTCTGGATCAGCTTGCGCGGCAGCCTAACCCGCAATCACAATCCCCTCGAATTGCGTTGATGCTGCACGGTCCTGAATTGAAGTATTTCACTATCAGTAACTATGCGATGCACCGTGATCTGGTGGATCTGGCTGCCAAGTTGGACGCCTTTCAGGTGATCGAGGTTAAGGCCTGCAATACCATGATGCGGCAACTGGGTCTGCAGGAAGCGGATATGCCTGCATTCATTGAGATCGTGCCGTATGGGCCGGACGAAGTCAGGCGCTTGGTCGGGACGGGTTATCTGAAGATGTGACCCTAGGAGCCTGTCGGGTTTGGGCGATCGTAGCGAGCAAGGTGGGAGAGTGAGTCCCAAATCCGACAGGCTCCTTGGCTCAGGATGGTTCAGATAATGAGGAAACATGCGCGACCCAGCCGTTCATACAATAACGGCTATTCACTGAACTCTGCCTTGCCCGCCAACGCCCGCGTTATTGCAACGCAGGCACGTTGATATTTATCAATCAGCCAGAGTATCCATCGAAGAAATCATCTGCTGAGCCGTCGTCCTCGTGTTCGAGATAGGCGCGTTTGGTGGACTCGGATTCAAAATAGATTTTGAGCGCGTACTCGCCTTCGCCTTCGATCAGAAAGGGGTGGGCCTCGGGGTTGATGACCTCTTTGCCCGTGACGGGATCCGTGGTCGTAACGATCATTTTATTGCCTCCTGCGCCGGCCTGGCGCACTTCAATATTGCTCTGCGGCGAAGAGTATAGGACAGAATTGGTATGAAATAACTAGGAGCCTGTCGGACTTAGGCGATCGTAGCGAGCAAAGTGGGAGAGCGAGGCCAGTTTCTCGATCGTTTGAGGAGAATAGCCGTAGCTATTTGACGACAAGGATCGGGAAAATGGACCGCTCTCCCGCCGGCGCAGTAGATCAGTCCTAAGTCCGACAGGCTCCTAGGGAGGCCCTTTAAGAATTCACTGAAGAGACAGTTGCTGCGTTGCAGTTGGGCTTAAAATACGGGGCCGAGAAGCGGCAGACGATGTGTAACCTCCGATTTTTACTTGGTGCTTGCGCCTCGCCCTGCGGGCCGGCTAGCGCCGTTCTCTCCGCTTCGCTTCGAGTCACCCGCCCGCGCCTTGCATCTGGTTGCTTGATTGAATTCTTTAAAGCTTCCCTGGCTCTGTTATGGAGCCTACAAGAACAGGGTGAGCACGCCGGTATAACCGTACAGCCGGTTGTTGGAAATCTCACCGTTGGCGAAGAAGCCGACCACGGGAAAATCACCCAGCGTGTTGCGGATGGCGCGCAGTTCTTCGGAATCGTTGCCGAACAGATTCTGGCCGCGACCTAGGCAGGAGAAATACAGGCCACCGCGCGGGGAGGTATCGAGGCGTGCCTTGAGATCATCGAGCATCCGCTGGAGATCTTCCCAGGCACTGCGGCCATCGCGGCGGCAGAACTGCAGCGTTTGTCCGGGCTCGATCAGATCGCCAATCGCCAACAGCTTGTTCTTGGTATCCACGCCGATCAGATTGCGGACCAGATAATCACCGGAATCGGAATCCGCCAGCGGTAGGCCGGCGAAGATATAACCGGCGGTTCGATTGAGGTCACGGGCCAGGATTTCACCGATGTCTTCGTAGAACACATCCAACGCGGGCCGGTCATCGATCTGCGCAATGATATTGCGTTCGCATTCGGTAATGACATGTTTGCCGGCGATGGGGCTGCAGCCTTGAGTGAGACCAGTGACGACCTTCACGTGTTCGGAGAACACCACGCCGGACAGTCCACCCTGCACGATGCCGTTGGCGATCTGGGGTTCCTCGTTGCGGGAGGAGGTGAGGCCGCCAACCAGATAACCTCCAGGCAGCTGCTTGGCCAACCGTTCGATCAACTCTGGTGTATTACCGTTGCGCGGATCGCCGTGCACAATCCCGAAGTGAGTTTTGCCGCGCTGTAGCCAGTCCCGAAGGCCGATCAATTCAGTCAGCCGCTCATCGCGTAATGTTGGCAGTATGCGGAAATCATCTACGGAAAAACTGCCGATCATCGCGGCCATGGCCGAGGTCTCGTAGTATTCCTTGCCGCTGGCGCAGATGCCCATGCCGACCGTGCCGATCCAGTCCTGGATACCGGTCTCTTCGCGGAAATGATCGAGAATAGATTTAAGGATACCGGCGAAATTGTCGGTGACATACAGGAAGCCGAGACTGGCGTCCGGTGGGATGTAGCCGATCTGTTGCAGGCAGGACTCCGCGGCCTTTTCCCATTCAGGAGCCTCCGCATGGCCCATTAGAAAGCAATCGGCGCGTGGTTTCGGTTGAGTTGGTTGATTCTGCTGGGGCATATGCAACGCTGTCACGGGTCCATTTATGGCCAGTACGTCGAGTATAGCCCTAAAAAAATCATTCCAGCCACGGAAGCACACGCAAGACACTGAAACACAGTGTATTCCTGGAGCGACTATTCATCACCTTGCGGGTGATGGCGATGCCGGTGTGAAGCTTATGATCTGGTCCGGGTTTTTCCGTGTGATTCCGTGGCAAATGCGGTTTATAGGATAACGGCTTTCACCGCGTGATGAAGCCGCAAACAAAAACCCCCGGAAGGTCCGGGGGTTCGATAACAAGGGGGTTATTTCAAACCTGCCCCCGTTGCGTTGTGTGGCTTAGCCGCGCTTGGCCATCATCTGTTCAATGATCGGCGTCAGAATGATTTCCATGGCGAAGCCCATCTTGCCACCCGGCACCACCAGGGTGTTGCGGCGAGACATGAAGGAGTCTTCCAGCATCGACAGCAGGTAGGGGAAGTCGACGTCGTGTTTCTTGGGGTCGCGGAAGCGAATCACCACGAAGCTCTCGTCCGGCGTCGGAATGTCGCGGGCGATAAACGGATTGGAGGTATCGACGGTCGGTACGCGCTGGAAGTTGATGTCGGTGCGCGAAAACTGCGGGGTGATGTAATGCACATAGTCGTGCATGCGGCGCAGGATGGTGTCGACAATCGCCTCAGCGGAATAACCGCGCTGGGCGGCGTCGCGATGGATCTTCTGAATCCACTCCAGATTCACCAGTGGTACCACGCCGATCAGCAGGTCAACAAACTGCGCAACATTGGCGCTCTCGGTAACTACGCCGCCGTGCAGACCTTCATAGAACAGTAGGTCGGTGCCCGCCGGGATGTCTTCCCAGAGGGTGAATTCACCGGGCTGCTGGCCATAGGGCGCGGCTTCTTCAACGCTGTGCAGATAGTAGCGACGTTTGCAGGCGCCGGTATTGCCGTAGATCTTGAAGGTATTTTCCAGTTCCTCGAACAGATTGGCTTCCTGGCCGAAGTGGCTGAAGTTGGTGTTGCCCGTGGTCTCAGCCTTCTTCATGGCCTCTTTCATGGAGGCGCGGTCATAGCGGTGGAAGCTGTCGCCCTCAAGCACTAGTGGGTTTATGCCCTCGCGGCGGAAGATGTGTTCGAAGGCGACTTTGACGGTGGTGGTTCCTGCGCCGGACGAACCGGTCACCGCCACGATGGGGTGTTTCTTGGACATCAGAATCTCCTCAAAGATTAATTGAATGCTAAAGCTCAAGGGCACAACCGCATCCATCGAGGTTGTGCTGAAAATTCTTCGCCTTACGGGCGTTTTACGCGGGTACCGCGGAGGGGGCCGCCAACATAGAGCGCGATATTGAACCACTAACGCGGCGCCCGGAACAAGCGCGAATTGGTCGCCGGAAGGCTGTAAGATGGATTTGTATTAGAGAAATCAGTTACTTTAGGCTAGAATTTTCCGCATTCTTTTCGTGCTTTATCTGGCGCGGGCGCAATTCTTCAGGTGAACAGGATGATAGATGTAACAGCTACGCTGGTACGCTGGCGTCGAATGATGGTCCCTTTTCTGGGTTGGATTGGCGAACTTAAAGACCCTCAAGTCCTCAAGGCTGATCTGATTGCCGGCATTACCGTGGCTTTGGTGTTGGTACCGCAATCGATGGCGTATGCACAGTTGGCCGGATTACCGCCCTATATCGGCCTGTACGCCTCCTTTGTCCCAGTCATGCTGGCCGCCTTCATGGGTTCGTCGCGCCAGCTGGGGACCGGCCCGGTCGCGGTAGTGTCGCTGATGACCGCCGCGGCCCTGCAACCACTGGTCGCAACCGGCGCCGAAGGCTATCTAGCCTACGCAGCGATGTTGGCGCTCATGGTCGGCGTATTTCAGTTAGCGCTGGGACTGTTCCGACTCGGTGTGCTGGTGGATTTTCTGTCGCACCCGGTCGTCGTGGGTTTCACCAATGGTGCGGCGATCATTATCGCGACCTCGCAGCTATCCAAATTGTTCGGTGTGAAGGTCGAGTCAGCAGAGCATCATTATGAAACTGTGTGGCGGGTTCTGGTCGAGGCCAGTCAGCATACCCATATACCGACCTTGATTATGGGGCTGTGCGCGCTTGGCATGATGTTCCTGATGCGCAAATACATGCCCAAGTTACCCAATGTTCTGATCGCGGTGGTGGTGACCACGGTCGCTGCCTATGCGATGGGGTTCGCCGAGATGGGTGGCAAAGTGGTCGGTGTAGTCCCCAAGGGACTGCCCTCGGTGAAAATGCCGGCCTTTGATCTTGATGTGATGCTGCAGCTTTCGTCGGCAGCGGTGACTATCGCACTGATTGGCTTCATGGAGGCCATCGCTATCGCCAAGGCCATGGCCGCTTCGACCCGACAGCGCCTGGACACTAATCAGGAACTCGTAGGACAGGGGTTGGGCAATATCGCGGCCGGCCTGTTCCAATCCTATCCGGTCTCGGGCTCCTTCTCGCGTTCGGCAGTGAACTTCACCGCCGGTGCGCTGACCGGTTTTTCATCCATTGTGACGGGTCTGGTGGTGGCGATCACGCTGCTATTTCTCACGCCCTTGTTGTATCACCTGCCGCAAGCCACCCTGGCGGCCATTATCGTCATGGCAGTTATCAATCTGGTAAAGATTGAGCCCATCAAACATGCCATGAAGGTGCAGAAGCATGATGGCATGGTCGCGATCATCACCTTTGCTTTGACACTGATCGTGGCACCACATCTGGAGAAGAGCATCATTGTTGGCGTGGTGTTGTCGCTGGGGCTGTTCCTGTATCGCAGCATGCGGCCGCGTTTCTCCGAATTGTCGGTGCACCCCGATGGTACCTTGCGTGATGCTGATGTACACGATCTGGAGCGCTGCGAGACCATGTCGGTGCTGCGCTTCGATGGCTCGCTGTATTTCGCTAATGCGGGTTATTTCGAGGATAAGGTGCTGGCCAACCTGGCCAGCAAGCCCAAATTGAAATACGTGATCATTGATGCGGAAGGCATCAATCAGCTTGATGCCACAGGTGAGGAAATGTTGCATGTGTTGTCGCTGCGGATGAGGGCGGCCGGCGTGCAGCTGATGTTCGCGCGCGCCAAAAAGCAGGTTATCGATATCTTCCGGGCAACCAATTTTGTTGAACACTTGGGGGAACAGCATTTCTTTCGCACCCGTACGGACGCGATACATTTTGCACGTGCCAATATAGGCGATGAAGCGGCCGAAATATCTCCATTGGTGCGTGGCGAAGTTGTAACGATCAGCGCTTAAGGTCTAACCACAAAAAAAGCCCGGGCATGCCCGGGCTTTTTTTGTGTGGTGATGTAAGGAAGCCTATTGTGTGGGCTACGCGCAGTTTGGCACCATCAGTAACCATCGGATGAAGGATAGTCAGTGAAATGAAGATATCGGCTTCAGGAATCGCGCGCTGGCTTGGGCTTGGTTTTTTTCTGTCTGATGGCGCGTCGGCCGCAGGCGCGGCGGGCATGGACGTACAGGCGGTAAATTTGACCGCTACTCCCTATGCCATGTTGGCATTGCTGTTGTTCGTGTTGGCCTATGCGGTCGTCATCCTCGAAGAGTTCCTGCATTTACGCAAATCCAAACCCGTGCTGGTTGCCGCCGGCATTATCTGGATTCTGGTCGCACTGGCCTATGCTGCGCAGGGTGATCAGGTCACACCTGAAGCCCTGGTTAAGCAGAATATCCTGGAGTATGCCGAGTTACTGCTGTTTCTGCTGGCGGCGATGACCTACATCAACACCATGGAGGAGCGTAAGGTGTTCGACGCCTTGCGCGCCTGGTTGGTGTCGCGCGGTTTTTCCTTACGGACGCTGTTCTGGATGACCGGCCTATTGGCGTTCTGTATTTCGCCGGTTGCGGACAACCTGACGACCGCGCTGGTGATGGGTGCTGTGGTGCTGGCGGTGGCACGGGATGATGCCAAATTCGTTTCCCTGGCCTGTATCAACATCGTTGTCGCCGCGAACGCCGGTGGTGCATTCAGTCCCTTTGGTGATATCACGACCCTGATGGTCTGGCAGAAAGGCATCGTCAGCTTTACCGAGTTCTTCGCCTTGTTTGTTCCATCGTTGGTAAATTGGGTTGTGCCGGCCGCGCTGATGAGTATGGCGGTCCCCGTCAGGTATCCGCCGTCACTGGCCGAGCGTCCGGTGATGAAGAAGGGTGCGTTAGTGGTGGTCATCATGTTCGTGGGCACCATCGCCACTGCAGTATGCTTCCATAATTTTCTGCATTTGCCCCCCATGCTTGGCATGATGACCGGCCTGGGTGCGCTCAAGCTATACGGTTATCTATTGCGCCGCGAGGAACTACAAGATCCCGTCCCACACATCAATGGACCTGAATTGCTGGATATGGGTTCTGCCAAGGATGATTTGCGCCTGTTCCAGTACTACAAGCCACGCCAGAAGCCGTTTGATATCTTCGTCAGTATGAAACGCGCCGAGTGGGATACGCTGCTGTTTTTTTACGGCGTGATTATGTGTGTCGGCGGCTTGGGTGCCATGGGTTATCTGGCGTTGGTATCCGAGGCGATCTATACCACTTTGGGTCCAACGACCGCCAATGTGCTGGTCGGTATTCTGTCTGCCGTGGTGGATAATATCCCGGTGATGTTTGCCATACTCACCATGAATCCCGATATGTCGCAAGGCGAATGGCTGCTGGTGACCATGACGGCCGGTGTCGGTGGCAGTCTGCTGTCGATCGGTTCCGCTGCGGGCGTGGCGTTAATGGGGCAGGCGCGTGGCGCGTATACCTTTTTCGCGCACCTCAAGTGGGCTCCGGCGATCGCGCTGGGTTATGCCGCAAGTATCTGGGTGCATCTGTGGTTGAATGCCCGGTTATTTTAGCGCACCGATGCTGCGCCAGAATCGGTCATGCTGCCTGCCGATCTGCACAGTAAAGAGGCAGAACATCAATACTTGATCTAAGTGCGGGTCTAGGTGGATTTCAGCTGGATTCCCGGAAAAAAAGCGCGCTATGCTTGCGCTACACATATCACTGTAACCAGCAGGCTGCGCTTTTTATCATGACCTACTCAATGAATTTCCCCCGTTACGGGGACAAGCAAAATTCGGCGCTGTTCGATGAGTTTTTACAGAAACTTCTTGAAGAGCGCGACCACATCGGCCTGACGGATATGATCTATCAGATCGATGCCCTGATGATCACCGTCGAGCCGGGCAACTCGCTGGCCTACGTCGGCGAACTGTGTCTAATGACGCCCTACGAATACCTTGTGACGCTGGAGTCACAGGATCATTTCACGCACATTCTGCGCATCGATATGAGTGCGCCGGATATCCTGGTGCGCGAAGTCAAAGATCCGCATACCCGCGGTATCTTCCGCAGTCTGAACG
Organism: Thiohalobacterales bacterium; assembly: GCA_041739295.1. Classification (GTDB taxonomy): domain Bacteria; phylum Pseudomonadota; class Gammaproteobacteria; order Thiohalobacterales; family Thiohalobacteraceae; genus JAHJQQ01. Next base: position 14,221 of record JBGSOE010000132.1, read on the forward strand.
AGGTCTACCCGGCGGGCGCCTATAAACCCAACTCGCGTTACATGGGCGAAGTACTCCGGGTCAGCAATCTGCATGAAGTCGTCGAACTGCAGAAGTCGCGGGATATACGCTTCTTTAATCAGGATCAGATCAGGAAACTGGAATTACCGGGCAATATGGCGGTCGTTAAACCTTCGCCCTACACCCACAATATCGTCGGTTACTGGGAACGACCGGAGTCGGATTCGCGTGTCTATGCGCTTGGCTGGAGCAGTATACGCGATGACGTGAATACCGCCTATCTGGAGGCCAAAGAGGCGCAGCAAAAATTGGGACTCAACAAGCTGTTGCTGCCCATCGACCACCTCGCCACGCGCGTCTACAGTCAGAACCGGGAAGCGGCAATCCTGGAATACCTCACGCTCACCAGCTATTACTACTGGGGCTCTTACGACATCGCCAGCCAGAATTCATCCACCAATGTTACCAAGAGTGTGCACTTTACCAGCGAGCTGCGGAGCCCTGCCAAGGTGTTCACTGCAGCGAATCATCCCTATTTCGTCAATCATCTGCTAAAGCTGCCTTCACCCACGGAACAGTTCGTGCGCAACTTCGGTCCGCGTCTGCATCATTTGGCAGTCGCGGTCGCCGATGGTGACACTGAAGGCAAAGCCAATATCGATTACGTTGTGGATACGCTGCGTGACTGCGGTAAGGATTTCCTGCTCGATGTAATTGGTTCACGGGAAGAAGGTTTGAAGCAGATCTTTTCCAGTGCTTCGGAATATTCCTCGTTGATCGTGGAATACGTGCAGCGCTTCGGTGATTTTCAAGGCTTCTTCACTAAAGAAAACGTCGCGGACCTTACCCGCGCGGCAGGCGTGGAGGAAAGGCTGAAGGAACTCGAAGCGGAGGCGCAACGCTAGGGAAACTCTTGGCGCGCTCAAAAATCAAGTGCAACATTTATGGGAGATAATGCTGCACTTGATTTTTGAGCGTGCCCACTGAAACACAGTACCTTCCTGGAGCGACGATTCACCACCTTGCGGGTGGTGGCGGTGCCGGCGTGAAGCTTATGATCGTGTCCGTGTTTATCCGTGTGATTCCATGGCAAATACGGTTTATTAGGTTCAATGTAGGTCGGGTTAGCGCAGTTTGCGTAACCCGACAGGCGTTGCGCAGCAACCCAACGCCTTTGTAAAGGTGTGCCTGACGGCACGCTTGGCGGGTTACGGCGCAAACAACGCGCCTAACCCGCCCTACATCTTACGTTCAACCTAAAAAAATCATTTCAGCCACGGAAGTACACGGAAGATACTGAAACACAGTGTCTTCCCGGAGCGACTATTCACCACCTTGCGGGTGCTGGCGGTGCCGGCGTGAAGCATATGATCGTGTCCGTGCTTTTCCGTGTGATTCCGTGGCAAATGCGGTTTATTAGGTTCAATGTAGGTCGGGTTAGCGCAGTTTGCGTAACCCGACAGGCGTTGCGCAGCAACCCAACGCCTTTGTAAAGGGGTGCATGACGGGGCACGCTTGGCGGGTTACGGCGCAAACAGCGCACCTAACCCGCCCTACATCTTACGTTCAACCTAAAAAAATCATTTCAGCCACGGAAGTACACGGAAGTTACTGAAACACAGTGCCTTCCCGGAGCGACTATTCACCACCTTGCGAGTGCTGGCGGTGCCGGCGTGAAGCTTATGATCGTGTCCGTGTTTATCCGTGTGATTCCATGGCAAATGCGGTTTATAGGATTAATCAGACCTTCCTTGGGTGTTCATCGACCGGTTGTACTGCGCCTGCGCTCCATCGGCGAGTCGACGATCGCATCAACCTGGTCCTGCGTCAGCACCTGCGCCTGGTAGGGGATGCCGGCGGCCTCAATGGCGGCGACAAAGGCACGCAGATGATTGCGTGAGCCACGCAACAGGTTCTCGTATACCTGCAGGATGTCCGGCTGATCGGTCTCGATGATCGCCTTGGCGATATCCACCATGTCGGTTTCTTCTATGAGCGCGCCAGCCTGGAGTGCTGCGAGTGCAGAGCCCGCGCCTTGTTCGAGCAGTTGATCGAACAGGGCTTGCAGATCCGGGTTCTGGAAAACACCAGGAAGATCCATCCGTGCCGGATCAGCCAAGCGATAGCTATCCAGTAATCCACCGATGGCATCGAAGTGCTGCTGTTCCGACTGGCTGATATTGTCGAACAGCGTGATATTCCAGAGCGGGTAGAAGTTCTGATAAACATCTCGCGCGAGTTTTTCCTCTTCGCGCATATAGGTCAGGTCGGCGGCCTCTGTTGTGTCGAGCTCAGCCAAGTTCATGTTGCGCGCAGTGCCGGCGAATACGGTTGTGCTGCCGAGAGTGCTCAGCAGAGCGGCGCAGGACAGGATACGCAAAGAGTTAGTGTAGGGGCGTTTCATGGCAAATCACCTCATGCCAGTTATTGGAGAGGCGACACTAACCAAGTCTGCGTGCTGGGAGTGTGAAAGAGTTCGCGTTCTATGTGAGACAGAAATATGACAGGCTAGTTGGATTGATATTGGTCAGTATCGGGATTCGGGGTGTTGGGTGTAAGCAGAATTTTGGTGTTGACGAAGATGGTGTGACGAAAAATACTCTTGCCCTAGTCCCGCACAAACACCAGATCCCACACGCCGTGCCCCAGCTTTAATCCGCGCCGCTCGAATTTGGTCTCAGGACGGTAATCGGGTTTTTCAGCGTATTGCCCGTGCCCCGCCCTGTTGCGGAAGCCCGGTGCGTTATCCATCACCTCGAGCATTTGTTCGGCATATTCCTGCCAGTCGGTGGCCATGTGGAAATGACCGCCAGGCTTGAGACGTTCGCGGATGAGTTCCACGAACGACGCCTGCAAGATGCGGCGCTTGTGATGGCGCTTTTTAGGCCAGGGATCGGGAAAAAACAACAGCACGCGGTCCAGACAACTCGGTGGCAAATGCTGCTGCAGGACGTCCACGGCATCGGCACAGATCACGCGCAGGTTATTCAGTGCTAGGATTTCGATTTCTCGAAGTAGATGCCCCACGCCAGGACGGTGTACTTCGATGCCGAGGAAATCCTGCTCCGGTGCCAGCGACGCCATCGTCGCCAAGCTGGCGCCATTACCGAAACCGATTTCCAGAGTACGTGGTGCGCTGCGGCCGAAGACTTTATCCAGATCCAGAATACCGTCCAGCGTTACACCAAAACGCGGCAGCAGTTCGTCCAATGCGCGCTGTTGCGACTGAGTGATTCGGCCTTCGCGGCGCACGAAAGAGCGTACGCGGCGGTGTTTTTCTTCGCTGGGTGGCATGGTTGAGAGTCGCGTCGGCTGGTAGTGGTATGCTGGGCACCCGTATTGTAATGGCTGTTGAGCCGAGGTACAGACGTTTTTCGTCGTACGGTGCGGGCATCTGATGGCTGTACCTAATCTATTGATCATTACCAATTGGAATGAAACAAACTCTCCTCTCCCCAACCCTCTCCCGCCGGGGCGGGAGAGGGTTGGGGAGAGGGTGGCGAAGTTCTCACGTCGAGCATATCTATGTCATGCCAGCATGTAACGCTCAATAATTATCTATGAAATCGCGCCATTCTCCCGCATCTTCGACCCTGTTCACGCTGTTAATGTGCGCGGCGCTCTGCGTCAGTTCTGCCGCCGTGGCTGATTTACAGGTTGAAGTGCAGGGTGTAGACGATGAATTGCGTGCCAATGTGCTCGCATTGCTGACCGTGCAGCGCGAGCGTGAGGCAAAGGATCTGAGTGAAGGGCATGTGCGCCGGTATTACCAGCGCGGCCCCAAGGAAATTCGCCAAGCCTTGGAGCCGTTCGGTTATTACCAGATAGAAATCGACAGCGATCTCCAGCAGAAACAGGACGGCTGGCGAGTGCAGTATCGGATCAGTCTCGGTGAGCCAGTGCGCTATACGGATATCGATGTACAGATCAGTGGCGCTGGCGAGCATGATGCCGAGCTGCGCAAGGCATTAGGCAAGCTGAGTCTCAAGCCGGGAGAACCCGCGCGGCATAATCTCTACGAGGTTGCGAAGGCGAGTCTGCAGAATGTGGCGATAGAGCGTGGTTATCTGGATGCGATCTATACACGGAACGAATTGCGCATTGACCCGCCATCGCACAGTGCTCAGGTAATCCTGCATCTCGATACCGGGGCCTTGTACAGCTTCGGCGCGGTGAGTTTCGGTTATTCCGGATTGGACGACGAATTCCTGCAGCGCTATGTGAGCATCAAACCAGGCGACCCCTATTCCACCGGGCGCCTGCTGGATTTGCAGCGCGCCCTGGAAAACAGTGGCTATTTCAATAAGGTCGATGTGCAATCGCAGCGGGAGCAGGTGCAGGATCACCAAGTTCCGATCTATGTAGATTTGGAGCCGCGCAAACGACACCTGTATACAGCAGGCCTGGGTTTTGGCACCGACACCGGCGCACGTGGCCTGCTGGGCTGGGAGCATCGCAGCGTCAATGGTTCGGGGCATCGCACGAGTGCCGAAATTCGCGTGTCCCAGATCAGTCAGTCCTTGACCGCCAACTACAGTATTCCGCTGGACAATCCGAACAGTGATCGTCTGGAATTTACCGCGGCGACCCTTCACGAAGATAGCGATACGGTTGATAGTACTCTGAACAAGCTGGGTGTCGGACGTACCCTGATGCGTCGCAGCTGGCTTGAGGCGATTACGCTCAGCTATCAGCGCGAAGATTATCGCGTCGGCTTGACTCATGAGACTACCAGCCTGCTGATTCCGGGTGTCAGCTATACGCGTGTGCAGGCAGACAATCGGCTTATATCCAAGCGTGGCCATTCGCTGCAGTTCGATCTGCGCGGGGCAGCACAACCGTTGCTATCGGACATGACCTTCACGCAGGCCGGGATCAAGGCCAAGCTTATCCGGTCTGTGGGCCGCAAGGGACGTTGGATCGTGCGCGCCGAAGGTGGTACGACCTGGACCGACGAGTTTGAAGAGTTGCCCGCTACGCTACGGTATTTCGCCGGTGGTGATCAGAGTGTGCGGGGTTACGCCTACGAAGAACTCGGTCCCCGCGATGCCTCCGGCGAAGTGGTTGGTGGTAAAAATCTGCTGTTTGGCAGTTTGGAATATGACCACCGCGTGTTCGGTAATTGGGGCGCGGCAGTGTTTGTCGATACCGGCAATGCCTTCAACCGTTTAAGCGAGGGATTGGAAACCAGCGTTGGTGTTGGCGTGCGCTGGGAGTCACCGATAGGCTTGGTACGTGTGGACCTCGCCTCATCCGTCAGCGAGGACAAAGGTGTGCGCTTGCACTTTACCCTGGGCCCCGATTTCTGATGGTGCGCGCAATACTGAGAGTGAACCAGTGAAACGACGCACAAAGATAGCCGTAGCTGGTGTTGTTGCGGTGCTGCTGAGTCTGGGCTTGGTGGTGGCGGGTTTACTGTCGACCGAATCCGGAATGAATATCGCATTGCAATTGGCGCAGCGTGCAGCGCCGGGTAGTTTGACTTGGCAGCGGGCCACCGGGCGTTTGATCGGCCCGTTGCAACTGGAGGCTGTCGACTATCAGGACGCCAGTGGCCGTTATCAGATTGCGCGAATTGCTTTCGATTGGTCGCCGGGACGTTTGCTGGCACGTCGTTTCAGTATTCATCAGTTGCATCTCGACGATGTCAGGATCGCTCTGACGGAAACGCCGCCCGATCCCGATCCGCAACCCATCGTGCCAGGTTGGCGCTTGCCATTGGAATTGGTGCTGCGCGATCTGGCGGTGAATAATCTGCGCATCCAGATCGGCAATGCCGAACCGCTGATCATCGCATCGCTAACTGGTGCTGCGAGCAGTGGATTGGAGTGGCTGGATATTCAGCAACTGCAGCTCGACATGGCGCCGCTTCAAGTAGGTGTTCAGGGCCGTCTGGGTCTGGGCCGACAAATGGCATCCGATCTGGCGCTGGTCTGGCACATGGATCTACCGGGTTACGCACCTGTAAGCGCAGAAGGCCAACTCAAAGGTACCTGGGAAGAGTCTGTACTCACGCAGCAGTTTCGTACGCCGTTGGCGGCCCATGCGCGCATCGAGATTCAGCAACCATTCGCTGACCTGCACTGGGTACTGGAACTGAACACGCCGGTCACGCTACTCACGCAGATCAACGCAACTTGGCCGGCGCAGCAGATCGGCGGAACGCTGCGTGGCAGCGGTACGCTCGCGAGCGCTGAACTCAGCGCTGATCTGCAGACCGACTGGGCGGCGCCGGTACTGTATCCCCTGCGTACCGAACTGACTGTCGCAACCGGTGATGATGGCAGTCTGCGGGTGCAGCCGCTGTTGCTGCGTCAAGGCGACAGCCAACTGCGTCTAATCGGTAGCTGGTATGCCGAGACGGAACGCTTCACGGCGCACATAGAGGCACAAAAATTTAGCTGGCCATTGATCGGCGCGGCGCAGATGCAGATACCCGAAGGTGAGTTGCAGCTGAGCGGCACGGTTCAGGACTACCAAATTAAACTCGCGGCGCGGCTTGAAGGCAAAGATTTTCCGGCCGCCGATCTGCAGGCAGACGGGCAGGGCAGTCAGGATGGCCTGCGGCTCGATAAAGTAGATCTGCACACCCTGGACGGCGTGATGAATGCGCAGGGGCAACTGGCCTGGGCGCCGCAATTGCGCTGGGACCTGCAACTCGATGCTGCGGACATCAATCCCGGTAAGCAATGGCCGGCCTGGCCCGGCAAATTGTCTGCGCAAGTGCGGACTACCGGCAGCGACAGCCCGCAAGGACTCACGTTAGCCGCGCGTATTGCGCAACTGAGTGGTGTCTTGCGCGGCTATCCCGTCAGTGGCACTGGCGCGGTAACACAACAGCAAGGCCAGACGCAGGTCGAATCGGTGCAGCTTAAGTCGGGTGATGCGCAGCTCGACCTGAATGGCAGCATCGCCGAGAGCTGGGATCTCACCTGGGTCTTGCAGGCGCCGGATCTCGCGCAATTGCTCCCGACTTTGGCGGGATCGATTGATGCGCGTGGTGCTGTCAGCGGTGCGCGTGCCCAGCCACGCGTACAGGCCCACGCTGCGCTGCAAAATTTTGTCGTTGCCGATGCCCGTCTCGCCGCACTGCAACTGGATGCCGATGTGAGTCTGCGCCCGGGTGCGGAGCTGTCACTCAAAGGGCGCGGCAAGAATCTGCAACTCGCCGATCGAAAATTCGACAGTCTGGATGTTGATCTTGCTGGGTCGCTGGAGCGGCATGTCATCACACTACAGGCACAGGGCGCCGCGAATAAGTTGCAGGTGGCTGGCCGCGGCGGATGGGATGGCACGCGCTGGAGTGGTCGTTTGGAACGTGGCGATTGGGAAAGCCCTGAACTGGGTGCCTGGGCTTTACATAAACCTGTAGGGATGCGCTTGGCAGCAGAGAAGGGCGCGATTGAAAATGTCTGTTGGCAGCAGCTGCAAGCCAAGCTGTGCGCACAACTGGATTACTCGACAGCTGAACGGCATGTTCAGGCTGACCTGACGGATCTGCCGCTGTCACGCCTGCAGAAATATTTACCGCCGGATGTAAAGATCGATGCCGCAGCAGTCACGGCGCGGGTTGATGCGCGTCTGCCTGCGCAGGGCGCAGCGCGTGCCGAGGCGCAGTTTCAGGTATCGCCTGGCACGCTGACCTGGAACGATGTGGGGCATGCAGCGCAGACGGAGTTCGGTGGCGCAAATGGTGAACTGCATCTGGATGCGAAGGGTTTGCGTTCCACACTGCAGCTGCGTTTGAGCGGCACGGATCAATTGTCATTGCAGGCGAACTTGCCGGGTTATCAACCCGGTGTGACACCTGAGACGCAGCGGCTAAACGGTCAACTGCGTGGAGAAGTGCGCGATTTTGAATTATTGAATGCAATGCTGGAGGCGGTTGATGATTTGTCCGGTGTCGTGCGTTTGGATGCCGAACTCGCCGGCACCCTGGCCGATCCCGCAGTGCGCGGTGAGCTGCGCCTGATCGATGGACGTGGCTTTATCAGTCCTGCGGGTGTGCAGTTGGAGGATTGGCAGTTGACGCTGGCTGGCGATCCTGCCGATGGCAAACTGCGATTGCAGAGCAGTGCGCGTTCGGGACCCGGTACGGTACAGCTGGACGGCTGGCTGGCGCAGTTGGGTGGTGATGATCTAACGGCCGAATTTCATATCGGCGGGACAGGATTCGAGGCGGTGAATCTGCCGGAGGCGCGTGTACTTGTGACACCGGATCTGCTCTGCAAAATCCGATCACAGTCTGCTGAGGTGACGGGTACTGTGCTTATACCCGAAGCACGCATTGAGCCACGTGATTTGTCCGGCGCCGTCACGCCGTCAAAAGATGTGGTGCTGGTGACGCAGGGCGAGGCACCACCGCCAGGATGGAAGGTAAGCAACCAAATCAAATTGAGTCTGGGCGATAAGGTGATATTCGATGGCTTTGGTCTGAAGGGGCGCCTGACTGGAGCAGTGGATGTCACCGATCTGCCTAATCGGGTGCCGCTGGGGCGTGGCGAGTTGACCGTGAAGGATGGCCAGTATGCAGCGTATGGTCAGGAATTGAAGATTGAACAGGGGCGTGTGCTGTATCTCGACAGTCCGTTAGACAACCCGGCGCTGGATGTGCGCGCTGTGCGCAAAACCGGCGATGTGACGGCGGGGCTGCGTGTACTGGGAACGGCTCAGAAACCAAATGCAGAGTTGTATTCGCAACCGAGTATGCCGCAGGCCGACGCGCTGTCGTATTTATTGCTGGGCCATCCGGTCGCCAGCGCCTCCAGCAGTGAAGGCGAATTATTGTTCAAGGCAGCTTCATCAGTAGGATTGAAAGGCGGCAATCAGCTGGCCCAGAACATCGGCAAGACCTTCGGACTGGATGAGGTCTCTGTTGAGGGCGGTGAAGATTTGGACAGTACCGCGCTGACCCTCGGCAAATATCTCTCGCCAGGTTTATATGTGAATTACAGTGTCGGATTGCTGGACGCCGCCAATCGTCTGCGGATTCGTTACCATTTGAGCAAGCATTTATCCGTGCAGACCGAAACCGGTACCGCGACAGGTGGCGATATCCTCTATACCATAGAACGCTGACCTGCGATCATGCGATCAAAAGGGTCAGACTCGATTGATTTCGACTTCCGTCACCTGTAAACGGAACGAGAATGCCATCAATCGAGTCTGACCCTTTTGATCAGATCATTCGCACTATTGAGCGTCGTAAAATCTGACAGTAATTCTCCCCATTATGGTGCGCAATCCCATAAATTGTATAGTTATCAAATGCCAACCAAATTCAGAGTTGTCGGATATCTATACAGATTCGCCAAAGGGTCGAATATGAAAGCATTAATAATCAATATGTTGTGTCTAGGGCACAATATGTGCTTGTCTAATCGATAGCAGCGTAATTGGGCCACAGAGTCCCAATACGAGCATGGATGTAAATATTTTTGCCTGACAAGGCATGTGGAGGAGTAACAAAGTGAAACACCCCGTCTTATTGGCGTGCGCCTCGCTGGGCGTATCGTTGCTTGCAAGTACGCCCGTTTCTGCGGCATCGGTTTCTCTCCAAGTCTGTGCCGAATCATCGTGCTGGAATGGCGGCGGTTATCAGATTGCTGATAACGAGGTGGTGAAATGGACAAGTGTGGAAACCCTGGAGAATGGCAATGGGATCAGTGTCGACCAATGGGAGGCGAATAAAGGTCTCAACCTGAGCAATTGGTCGCTCAGCATGGACAGCGACCCCTTCGTGACCAACAACTTCACGATCACGAACAACACGACTTCAACTCAGATCTATACCGTAGGCACCACGATCGGTATTACGCCTGCGATACCGAATGGGCTGATGCAAGGTTCGATTGGTTTCAGCTTGACCGATAACAACGGTAACAGCGCAACACTGGCGACCTCCGGGGCATCGATCTACAAAGGCATGATTGACGGATATGTCGCGCGCACCCTTTGGGATTCGCCGACCAGCTTCACGGCACCCTTCGCGTCGACTTCCAGTAGCACCAATTTTGGCTTCCCTGTGCGTGAGGTCGCGCCAGTATCCATCAATACGGACATTGGCATCACAATTATGTTCTCTCTGACGGCCGGTGACAGTGTGTCGTTCACGAGCAATTTCGATGTGATACCTGCTATACCCGTGCCGGCTGCCGCCTGGTTGTTCGGTTCCGGTCTGCTTGGAATGCTTGGTATGGCACGGCGTAGGGCAGCCTGAGCGAGACTCAAGATTTATCAGGTAAGTAAAGACCCCGCTTAGGCGGGGTCTTTAGCATTGATACATATCGTCAAGGCACTTCATTCAGCGCAGCCTGTTCAAGCTGTTCGCTGACCACCAACCACCGCTCCTCAATCGCCGCGAGCTGCGTATACAGTTTGCGCAGTTCATTGCGCAACGGTTGCAGGCGCAGGCTTGACGGTGAAGACGGTGTCTGACCCCAAATATCCGCCTTTTCCCTCTTATCGCAGCCTTGCTACTTCCTCCGAGCTGAGTGGCGGGAAGTCTGCTGAGTGCTCCGCTGCCGCGAAGCGTAACGCTACCCATTCGAGCAGGCGTGCGAGCCGCTCGTTTGAGAGTGAGGATTGGCGTACCCCTGGCACCGCGAGTAGGCGCGCGCGGCCCGCCGGAGTCTCTAACAACTCGGCCACACTTGAAAGCGGCGGCACCCACCCGGGCACGCCCGCTCCCTCCGCGCCATGGCAACCGCGACATTGGAGTGCGTAGTCGGTCTCGCGCAGACCCAGCGCGCCGACACTGGTCGCCGTGGCGAGGTACATGAGCAGGATCACGAGAGTGTTCCTCACCGCTCCGGCTGCGCTTCCGCTGCGACGCCGAGCACGATTGCGGTCGAGCAGTGGTACAGGTTATTGGACGTGCCGATGCACCAATTGATGTCGTTGCTGCGGTACGGGTCGTAGATGGGTCGATCGCCCTCGTTGCGATTGCAGAAGCACCGACCGCAGTAGCCCTTGCCGCAA
>JBGSOE010000135.1:0-4347 GCA_041739295.1 Thiohalobacterales bacterium
GAGCTTCAGTTGTATTCAGTGAACAACATCACCAGCGGCACGGATGCGCAGGGTGAAGTCACTGTGCGTTTGGAGAAGGGTGGACGTATCGTCAACGGTCAAGGTGCGGACACTGACATCGTCGTAGCTTCGGCCAAGGCCTATATCAATGCCCTGAACAAGGCGCTACAGCCACCGTCACGCGAACACCCACAGCTGGGTGATGTGTGATGACATCAGGTGCTAGGTTCTAGGGGCGAGGTGCTAGGGGGACACGTGGGTCTACGGGGCGAATATCTGCGGGCGATGGGCATCGAGACCTGGCGGTTGCGTTTGCCAACTGGTGTTGCACGCGTCGCGGATGTCGAGTTATCTCCTGCTTCGGCGTTGCCGTCGGAGCAGGGGCCTTCGCGCCTCGATGTTCAGAGCCTCGACTGGGACGGGTTGCGGCAGCAGGTTGCGACCTGCACACGCTGTAATCTGCATCGCGGCCGAACTCAAACCGTCTTCGGTGTTGGTAATCAGAATGCCGATTGGTTGATTATCGGCGAGGCGCCGGGTGCCGAAGAGGATAAGCGCGGCGAACCTTTTGTCGGGCGTGCCGGCCAGTTGCTGGATGCCATGCTGGCCGCCATCAGCCTGGATCGCACGCAGGCCTATATTGCCAATATTCTCAAATGCCGCCCGCCGAATAACCGCGACCCGCAAGCCACTGAGGTTGCCTGCTGTGAGCCCTATCTGCAGCAGCAGATTGCGCTGATCAAGCCAAAACTGATTCTTGCCGTGGGGCGTATTGCTGCGCAGAACCTGCTCAAGACTGATCTGCCGCTGGCACGATTGCGCGGTCAGACACACCACTACGGCGAAAAGCAAATACCGGTCATCGTCACCTATCATCCGGCCTACCTGCTGCGCACGCCCAGTGACAAACGCAAGGCCTGGGAAGATCTGAAATTGGCCGTGCGCCTCTATCGTCAACAGCAAGACGAGGTGGCATTGTGAGCGCCATTTTGAAATCCACGGGTGGTCAGTTTCGGTCGATCCGCGAGGACGACCTGCTCGCGATCATGGAGATCGAGCGGCAAGCCTACACCTATCCCTGGACCCAGGGCATCTTGCGTGACTGTATCCGGGTCGGCTATTCCTGTTGGTTGTATGAAATAGATAAGGTCATCCACGCCTATGGCGTCATGAGCGTGGCTGCGGGTGAGGCGCATATCCTCAATCTCTGTGTGCGGCCCGATACTCAGGGTCAGGGATTGGGGGCGAAGATGCTCAAGCATCTTATCGTCCTGGCTCGCCGGCAGGGCGCTGATACCCTGTTGCTGGAAGTCCGCCCCTCCAACCTGGCAGCGCTCAAGCTCTACCAGAATATGGGCTTCAATGAAGTGGGTGCGCGGAAGAATTATTATCCAGCCGAGCAGGGTCGAGAGGATGCATTAATCTTCGCGTTGGCGTTGTGCTGAGGCTCTTGGTAGAGTCTGTCGGAATAACTAACAGACTTTGCAGCCAATAACCAAGTGCCGGCCCCCTTGTAATTGAATATCATATTGATATTAAGCTATAAAGTTTCAGACCCTCCTCTAATTTTCTGTCGAATTAATTGTCATCTTTGGTAATGGCCCGGCAGCTCAATTATCTATCTTGCTGATTTAATTGCTTATATGGTAGGATGCGCGCCTCAGGCACGCTCCTTGCTACTCTACGTTGAAGCACAGCAAGTCTGATTGAAAAATACAGAATTTGCTCGTACATCCCAACTACTTGGTGATGGAAAATTTTGGGGGAGTTTTACTACATGAAGAATTTAAAAAAACTGGTCTGTGCATTGGTGCTATTTGGCTTGGTCGGCGCTGCTCAGGCCGGGACTGTGTCGCTAAGTCCGTTGTTGAAGCCCGTCACAGTTGGTAACAATGTTTCCTTTGATGTGTATGTCGATTTCTTTGGCGATTCTACGATCGGTGGCACATTCCAGTTGAGCTACAACAGCAGCCGCCTTGGTATTAGCGATATCACCACCGATTTTGCTTACGATGGGGATTTCCTTTCTAGCAATGGTTTGACTGGGAATACTCCGGTGCTGACGTCAGCTGGTCTGATTGAAGGGATTGGTTTCAGTGGTACTTTCGAAGGAAGTAATTCGAAACTGGGCACAATAACCTTCTCGGCGCTGAATCCTGGCGTCGTGACTATTGATACCGCCACTGACGCGATTGAGGATGAACGTTTCTATGATGGTTCCAGCCCTAACGACGTAATTTATAAAAGCGCCATTGCCAATATTTCCGCAGTCCCGGTGCCTGCCGCAGTGTGGCTGATGGCGAGCGGTCTCCTGGGCATGGTGGGGCTGAGCCGCCGCGACTGATCGGTTACAACAGTACCCAATATGCGGCGCTTGGCGCCGCTTTTTTTATGCCTGTCGCCCGCTGCAGTGTCTGATCGGTTACAATGCCGCCGTTGTTCAGCGCTGAATCCTTCCCATGACCGAATTGATCCAAGAAACGGCTCGCCGCCGGACCTTTGCCATTATCTCCCATCCCGACGCGGGTAAGACCACGCTGACGGAGAAGCTGTTGCTGTTTGGCGGGGCTATCCAGCTGGCCGGGACCGTCAAGGGCCGCAAGGCCGCGCGCCATGCGACGTCGGACTGGATGGAACTGGAAAAGCAGCGCGGCATATCGATTACCTCCTCGATCATGCAGTTTCCCTATAAGGGTTGCATGATCAATCTGCTCGATACGCCCGGCCACGAAGATTTTTCGGAAGACACTTACCGCACGCTCACGGCCGTGGATTCGGCCTTGATGGTTATCGATGCCGCCAAGGGTGTTGAGGCGCGCACCATCAAGCTGATGGAGGTCTGTCGATTGCGCGATACGCCGATCATGACCTTCATCAACAAGCTCGATCGTGAAGGCCAAGCGCCCATCGAACTGTTGGACGAAGTTGAGTCGGTGCTCAATATCCAGTGCGCACCGATCACTTGGCCGATTGGCATGGGGAAACGTTTCAAAGGTGTCTACCATCTGGTTGATGACAGCGTGCATCTGTACACACCCGGCAAGGGCAGCGTGCGCCAGGACATCACCATCATCAAAGGTCTGGATAATCCACTGCTCGACGACGTGCTGGTTGAACATGCGGCTGAACTGCGTGACGAGATTGAATTAGTGCGCGGTGCCAGTCATGCGTTCGACGTCGAGGCCTATCTGGCCGGCCGGCAGACACCGGTCTTCTTCTGCTCCGCGATCAATAATTTCGGTATTCAGGAGTTGCTGGATTATTTCACGACGTTCGCGCCGGCACCGCTACCGCGCGAGACCACGACACGGACTGTCGAACCCGTCGAGGAAAAATTTACCGGCTTCGTGTTCAAAATCCAGGCGAACATGGATCCGCAACATCGTGACCGCATCGCCTTTCTGCGGGTGTGTTCCGGTCACTATGAGAAAGGTATTCGTATGCGTCATGTGCGCATCGGACGCGACGTGACGGTCGCTAACGCCATGACCTTTCTGGCCTCCGAACGGGGGCAGGTCGAAGATGCATGGCCGGGCGACATCATTGGTTTGCACAACCACGGCACGATTCGCATCGGCGACACCTTTACCCAGGGCGAAGATCTGAAATACACGGGTATCCCGAGCTTCGCGCCAGAATTGTTCCGGCGCGTAGTCCTGCGAGATCCACTGCGCATGAAGGCGCTGCAAAAGGGTTTGGATCAATTGTGCGAAGAGGGTGCTACACAGCTGTTCCGGCCGCTTAAGAACAATGATCTGATCCTGGGTGCGGTGGGTGTTTTGCAATTCGATGTGGTCGCGCATCGGCTACGTGGCGAATATAACGTGGAATGCAGTTTCGAAAGCGTTGCCGTTGCCACGGCGCGCTGGGTCGAATGTGCTGATCCCAAAATCCTGGAGCGCTTCCGTGAAAAGGTCTATGAATATCTGGCCATCGACCAGGGTGGTGATCTTGTCTACATTGCCCCGACGCGAGTGAATCTGGATATCGCGATTGAGCGTAATCCGGATGTGCGTTTCTTCTCGACCCGCGAGCATTAAGGACGTAAAAACGCTCAACACAAAAAACGTTCAGCGCGAAGGCGCATAAGTCACGCGACGTGAAGTCTTGATCAAGTGCTTTTCAGTGGATTCCCTCTCCCCTCGCGGGAGAGGGCCAGGGAGAGGGTGCTGGTTGATAGTGAATCACCCTCTCCCTGGCCCTCCCCCGTCAAGGGGGAGGGGACTCTTCTTTTGCCAGATGATTCAACACTGCCATCATGCACCTTATGCGCTGTCGCGTTATAAATAGTGCGGCTTTGCAAGGCGCATAAGTCACGCGACGTGAAGTCTTGATCAAGTGCTTTTC
>JBGSOE010000215.1:0-1995 GCA_041739295.1 Thiohalobacterales bacterium
CTGTGTCCTCTGTGGCAAAGCTTTTTAACAACTTATATTTATGCGTTCAATACTGACAGCTTTGCCGCTGGATTCATCTACACCGATCACAACACCATTCAGGCGGATATCCTTCTTGGCCACCTCGAACTTGGTTGGCAGCTGGGTCAGGAAGCGGTTGATGGTTTCTTCCTTGCCCATGCCGATCACCGAGTCGAATGCTCCGGTCATGCCGGCATCGGTCATGAAGGCCGTTCCCTGTGTCAGAATGCATTCATCGGCGGTCTGGACGTGGGTATGGGTTCCGACCACGGCGCTGACCCGCCCGTCCAGATACCAGCCCAGCGCCGCCTTTTCCGACGTGGCCTCGGCGTGGAAATCAACGAAAATGATCGCTGTTTTCTGCTTTAAACGCTCGATTTCACGGTCGGCGACCCTGAATGGACATTCGAGACTTTTCATGTAGACCCGCCCCTCCAGGTTCAGCACTCCGACCTTGATTCCACCCGGTGTGGTCAGGACCGCGCTGCCGTTGCCAAGGGCGCCGGCGGGGTAGTTGGCCGGACGGATGATGCGCGGGTCGGCCATTATCAACGGGACCTGCTCCTTCTTGTCCCAGATGTGGTTGCCGCTGGTAAGCAGGTGAACACCCTGCTTGAACAGGTCCCTGGCGGTCTCTTCGGTCAGGCCGAAGCCGCCGGCGGCGTTTTCACCGTTGGCGATTACCAGATCGACATTGTGGCGGTCCACCAGGCGATGCAGTTCGCGCGTAAGCGCCTGCCTGCCCGGCTTGCCGATGATATCGCCGATGAAAAGCAGTTTAACGGGCATATTCAACAGAGCGGGTTTCGCGGATAACGTTAACCTTGATCTGCCCCGGATAGGTCATTTCAGCCTCAATCTTTTTGGCAATGTCGCGGGCCATGACCACCGACTGGTCGTCGGATACCTGATCGCTGGATACCATGACGCGTATTTCGCGGCCGGCCTGAATCGCGAAAGAAGACTGCACGCCGTTGAACGATGTTGCAATCCGCTCCAGATCCCCAAGGCGCTTGACATAGGTTTCCATCATTTCGCGCCGTGCTCCCGGGCGTGCGCCGGAGAGCGCGTCGGCGGCCTGTACCAGGATCGCCAGCACCGAGTTGGGTTTCTCGTCTTCATGGTGGGCCATGATCGCGTGTACGATCTTGGGGGTTTCGCCATATTTTCGGGCCAGTTCGGCGCCGATCACGGCATGGGAACCCTCGACCTCGTGGTCAACCGCCTTGCCCAGATCGTGCAGCAGTCCGGCGCGCTTGGCCTGTTTCACGTTGATGCCGAGTTCGGCGGCCATTATGCCGCACAGGAAGGCTACTTCCAGCGAGTGCAGGTAGACGTTCTGGGTGTAGGATGTGCGATATTTGAGGCGGCCGATCAGCTTGAGAACTTCAGGGTGAATGCCATGCACACCCAGGTCGAAGGCGGCCTGTTCGCCGGCTTCCTTGATGGAGAGTTCAACCTCTTCGGTCGATTTGGCGACAACTTCCTCGATGCGGCCGGGGTGGATGCGTCCGTCGGCCAACAGCTTCTCCAGGGAGAGGCGCGCAACTTCACGGCGGACCGGATTGAATCCCGACAGTATTACCGCCTCGGGGGTGTCATCTATGATCAGGTCGATACCGGTTGCTGCTTCCAGTGCCCGGATGTTGCGCCCTTCGCGGCCGATAATGCGTCCTTTCATTTCATCGGATGGCAGCGGAACGACCGATACGGTGCGTTCGGCCACGTATTCGCCGGCATAGCGTTGAATCGCCAGCGCCATGATCTCCTTGGCCTTCTTGTCGGCGGTTTCGCGGGCTTCCTCTTCGATGGTCCGGATCAGTTTGGCCACGTCGTGCTTGGCCTCGTTCTCCATCGCATTCATCAATTCCTTTTTGGCTTCGCCGGCGGTCATGCCGGAAATCTGCTCGAGTTTTTCGTTCTGTATGTCTGCCGCCTTCTTCAACTCCTCGTCGCGTGAATTAAGCAGCTGTT
>JBGSOE010000245.1:0-4823 GCA_041739295.1 Thiohalobacterales bacterium
GCATTAGGCTGGAGAACAGCTGATAGCTGCCTGTCGCCATAGCCATAGTAGAGGGTTCACGCGGTTCAATTTCATAACTGATGGACACTAGCCCCGCGCGCGCCGCTGTATCGCGCACATCTTCAACCCAACGCAGGCGTGGCTCGGCACCGACGATGCCTTGTGCCGTCAGCAGGGCAAAGCGCTCGGTTTCAGTGTGTAGAATCTGTTCCGATTGGAGTGCGGTGCGATAGTCAAGTACCAAGCCTTGAAACGTTTGCTCGGCATCTTGGCGTGCCTTGCTCATGTACGAATTGAAGGCGCCAGCGGCACTCATCAGGATCAACAGGCCACCCAGGATGGCACCGGAGCGTAACAGCGGTTGGTGCAGTTCGGTATAGATCTTTTTGGCGTCAGCCATGGTTGTCTCCCAGCACCAGGCGTAGGGTGAATGGTGCCTCCTGTTTACTGGATTCGTCACCGATGCTGCCCAGTACGCGACCGCTGGTGGCGGTATTCAGCGGGAGTTCCAGTGCCTCGGCGGTGATTACACCGGGCGTGGTGCGTAGCGTAGCCAGAAAATCCGAAATACGCTGGTGCGCACGGCTGAAGTTGCCTTCAAAAGGTTCGACGCGCCCCTGCACAATGCCGATCTGGTAAGTTGCGTTACTAGATGCCTCGAGTGGATTACCCGCTTCGTCATATTCCATCGCGATTGCTTGTTGGGTTTCATCGGCTGCCAGACTAGTGACCTTTGCGTTGCGGTCACTGCTCATGAACCAGTCGATTTGTTCTATCTGTAAGCTTGGCTGAAGCTGGAGTCCCTGGCCTAAACATGCGAGCAGATCATGCGGGTTGTGGCGTTGCTGACGCAGTTGATCGGCTGCGGCTGCGGCTAGGCGCATATCTTCCGGTGCAACGGCGGTCTCCGGCAGGCGCGCCTGGACCTCTTCATAACGCGCTTCAGCGGTCGCCAGCAGTTCGGTGGTCTTGGCAAGCTCTTGGCGATACATCAAACCATCCACGACTTGCATGCCAGACCATAATAGACCGGCGACACTCGCGGCGACGCATAGTCCAGAGAGCGCCTGATGTGTGAGCAGCATTTTGTAGTGGAAGCGCTGCGCTTCGCTGGCGTAATGGTTGTGCCGATGATGCTTGGCGAGCAGGAAGGCAAACAGCTCGTCACATTCGAATTCACTGTGCTCGCCGCGATAGCCGATACGCATGGAGGCATCGGCAATATCGATCATGCGGTAATGCAACAGCGTTTCATTGTTGCGCATAGCCTCGAGACCTTCGAGCCGAACGCCACCGCTGATCATGCATACATCCAAAACAACGTCACGGGCGAGTAGATGCAGATTGGACAAATAACGCTTGGTCTTACCGATTTCGGCATGGACGTGTTGCGCATAGCCGGCAACCGATAAATCATCCGGCATGGGCGTTAGTCGACTGAAGCGCAGTTGACCGCCACTGATGAAAGATTCTCGCAGGCCACTCTCACGGTGGTGGGTGATGAGCAACACGTCTTTCTTTGTATTGCAGAGTCGCTTTACCAGCTCAACACTGAGAAGAGGCAATGAGTAGATGCCGGCGATTGGCACCTTGTAATGTTGCATGGCACTGATCCACATGTCAGCGAATTCAGGATTCAGTAATCCGCTGAACAGGACTTCATCTTTACGGCGATTATTAGGGTCACGCCCTAGCACATGCGCATGCCGGTATTCAGTCCCGCGATACGCGCGCGCGACATGGCGTGCCAGCAGTGCTTTACGGTCGCCGCCCAGCGTATGCGCCAGACTGTCGATACGGAAATCTTCTTCGACCATGTCGGTCAGGATATAGGTGGGGCATTGACCTAGGCGCTGCAGATAGTCATCGAACACGGCGAGACCGGCATCCGCTGCCACAAAGGTGTTCATGCGCATGAGTTCACGACCATCGAATTGATAGGCCGTCAGGTTGCAACTGGTAAGAAAGAAGATCTGCTGCAGCATGGTCAGGTTATTTTCCCGAGGATGTCGTAAATGGGGCCAAGTACCGACAACATGACCCAACCCAGCATGATGCCCAGGATGACGGTCATAGCGGGTTCAATCAGTGCCTGGACTTTCTCGATGGATTCCTTAACATCGCGGTTGTAAAAGTAGCTGATATTGTTCAGCGCGATATCCAAGCCGCCGGTGTTCTCACCGACACGGAGCATGCGGATCACCAGCGGCGGGAACAGACCGGTGTTCTGGAATGCGCTGCTTAGACCAACACCATCACCGATCTGGCGC
Organism: Thiohalobacterales bacterium; assembly: GCA_041739295.1. Taxonomy (GTDB): domain Bacteria; phylum Pseudomonadota; class Gammaproteobacteria; order Thiohalobacterales; family Thiohalobacteraceae; genus JAHJQQ01. The sequence continues at coordinate 2,271 of JBGSOE010000245.1, forward strand.
TGTACTCGTTGCAGTGCCTCTTCAATAACTTTGTTGTCGACTAGCTGTTCGGAGGTGCGCAGGCTATCCAGGACCGTGATGCCAGCAGTGAACATGAGGGCGAAGTTGCTGGCGAAACGTGACATCAGAATCTTGGCGTAGATCGGACCGACCGGCCACACGCGTAATTTGAAGCTGTCCAGACGATAGCGTGCCTGGGCATTAACGCGTGCCAGGTAACGGATGCCGAAGAATAATGCCGGCGGCGTGATCAGAATGATGTACCAGAAATTGATGACAAAATTCGAAACTATGATCAGTGCGCGGGTATGGATCGGCAGTTCCTGGCCCATTGAGGTGATGAAGCTGGTCAACTGCGGCACCAGGTAGATCATCATGAAAAACATGACACCCATGACCACGGTGCCGACGAAGGCCGGATACATGACGATCTTTTTGGTGTGCGCGGCAAGTTCGTCTTGCCATTTCAAACTCTCGGTGAGATTGCGCAGCACATCCGGCAGCATGCCACTCTGCTCGCCGGCGCGGATCAGGCTTGTGAATACGCGCGTGAAGACGACGGGAAAACGTGCGAGCGCTTCGGAGAGTGTTTTGCCGCCTTCGATATCCTCGGTCACGGCCGCAATCACTTCGCGGAAACGTGCGTTGGTGACGCTGTCGCGCAAATCCGTTAGGCCCTCGAGTATCGGTACGCCAGCACGCGTAAGCTGTTCGAGATGAAAGCAGAACGTTATCAGTTCCTGCCGTCCGACCTTGCTACTGCCCAAATGCCAGCTGCGACTACTGGCCGGTTTGCAACGAATCATTTCCAGACCCATGCGCGCCAGACGCAATTCCAGATCGGAATCGTTGGCGGCCTCGATGCGGCCAAGCACGATCTTGCCGTCGTCGTTGATCGCTTTGTATTCGAATGCGGACATCAGTGGGCCTTGATCTGTTTGTCGGACGCGCCGCTTCGCGGCTGAATCCGACCTACGACGTAAATAGAGTTCATGGCGTCTACACCAGCCGATCGGTCAGATCGATGACGCGTGAGATTTCATCGAGCGTGGTGACGCCTTCCAGCACCCGCCGCACGCCGTCTTCGCTGAGGGGTTTGAAGCCTTTCGCCATCGCAAGATTGTGGATCTCGCGTCGGGTTGCGCGGCGCGCCACCAGTTCATCAAGATCGTCATCCATTCTCAGCAACTCCATCACCGACATGCGCCCGCGATAACCGGTGTTATTACATTCGTCGCAGCCGCGCGCCTGATACAGCGTAATCTCAGTGTGCGCAGGCTGACGCATCAACTTGCGCTCGAAATCGCTGGCGGGTGCCGCTTCGCGGCAGTGCATGCAGACCTTGCGAATCAGCCGTTGCGCGACAATCCCGATGATGTTGCCGGCAAGCATGTCCGGCACGATGCCGAGATCCAGCAGACGCGGTATCGAACCGATAGCGGAATTGGTGTGCAGGGTCGAATAGACCTGATGGCCGGTCATGGCCGCGCGCAGAGCCATATCGGCGGTGTCTTCGTCGCGCACCTCACCGACCAGGATGATGTCCGGGTCCTGGCGCATCATGGAACGGATGCCGGTGGCGAAATCCATTTTGGCGGCTTCGTTAACCGAGCTTTGCCGAATCAGGTTCATCGGATATTCGACCGGATCTTCCAAGGTCATGATGTTGACCGATTCACTGCTGACATAACTGAGCATGGAATACAGCGTGGTGGTCTTGCCGCTACCAGTTGGCCCCGTGACCAGGATGATGCCTTCCGGGCGCGCCATCATGAGCTTCAACATCGTTAGTGAATCTTCAGGCAGGCCGAGCTTATCCAACGGCACGATGCCTTTACTGCGATCCAAGATACGCAGCACGATATTTTCGCCCCAGGTGGTCGGCTGCGCCGACACGCGGAAGTCGATCGGCCGACCGTATAACGTGAGCGAGATGCGGCCATCCTGCGGTGCGCGGGTCTCGGCGATGTTCATCCCGGAGATGACCTTCAGGCGCACGGCAATTGCCGACCAGTAGTTTTTGTGCAGACTGCGGATTTGGCGCAGCACGCCGTCGATGCGATAGCGCAGACGCAAGAAGCCCTGCTCTGGCTCGAAGTGGATATCAGAAGCACCAGCCTTGACGGCGTCAGATAGCATCGCATCAACCAATCGCACCAGCGGTTGGCTGTATTCATCCGCATCGCCGGCGAAGCTGTTGTAATCGACCTGTCCGGTTTCGATTTCATGCAGGATGCCATCGACCGACAGTTCATAACCGTAAAACTGATCAATGGCGGTTTCGATTTCTGATTCACCGGCCAGCAGCGGATGCACATCAACGCGACCGCCGAGGATCGCGCGCAGCTGATCCAGTGCCACGACATTGGTAGTGTCGGCCATCGCGACTGTAAGCAGGTGCTTTTTTTGATCAATGGCGATCGGCAGCACACGGTAACGCCGCGCGACTTCCTTGGGCACCATTTTGAGTGCGTCTTGATCGACGAAGACCTTATGCAGGTCGACACTCTCCTGACCCAGCGATTCAGACAACGCATCGCGAACGATGGCTTC
>JBGSOE010000247.1:0-2661 GCA_041739295.1 Thiohalobacterales bacterium
GACCAAGGCACTACCTTGTCCATCTCGGCAAGAAACTTCTCGCGCTTGGTCGTCTTCTTCTTGGCATCAAACGCCAGACCGGCAAACGTTGCTTGTCTCATCCACTGCCTCGCAACACGATGTCTGTGCGCTTTATAACTCCTCCGTTGATCGGGTGGGAGACTTAATCAGAGGCTCCTTAAGGAAACTCTGAATAATCCGTCATTCCGGCGCAGGCCGGAATCTAGTGCCTTGAATCACATGGATTCCGGCCTGCGCCGGAATGACGGTTTAGTAATAAATCAGAGGTTCCTTAATCACCGTCGCCACCACCTGGCGGTGCACTGCCCTTCTGCAGAGCCTGTAATTTTCGGAACAGCGTGCGTCGGCTCAACCCCAGGTGCCTGGCTAAAGATTCGCGATCGTCCGGATGTCTTGCCAGCATGCGCAGCAGATAGCGGCGCTCATTCTCCTCTAGGGTAACAACCTCATCGCTATCGGCATTCATCGTTTCGCTCGTGACGGCACGGCAGGTCTTCGGCAGATGTTCGGGCAGAATCACATCGCCATCGGCGAGCAGAATGGCGCGCTCCAGGATATTGCGCAGTTCGCGGATATTGCCCGGGAAGGCATAGTGGCGCAGCAGCCGCAGCGTCCCCACATCCAACTTTAATGCCCGCTGCGGCGCCAATCGCTGCAGCATCGTATCGATCAACAACCCGAGATCCTCGCCGCGTACGCGCAGCGGCGGCAACTCAATGGGGAAGGCATTGATGCGGTAATAGAGATCCTGACGGAAGTCACCGCTGCGCACCATCGCCTGCAGATCGCGATGCGTCGCCAGCACCAACCGAAAATCGGCCTGCAGCGGTTCTACACCCCCCACGCGGCGGAAGGTGCCGGTTTCCAGCAGGCGTAACAGCTTCACCTGTTGGCTGAGCGGGATGTCGCCAACCTCATCCAGGAATAGTGTGCCGCCACGCGCCGACTCGATCAGTCCGACCTTGCGGGTATGTGCACCGGTGAAGGAACCTTTCTCATGACCGAATAGTTCACTCTCGAACAAGGTTTCCGACAGACCGGAACATTCCACCGGCACGAACGGACCGCGCGCGCGCGGACTTTCGTTGTGGATGGAGCGCGCAACGAGCTCCTTGCCGGTGCCGGATTCGCCGAGTAACAGCACTGTGGTATCGCTGGGCGCGACCCGGCTCACCAGTTCCAGCATCTGATTGAAGATGCGCGAGCGCCCGACCAGACCTTCCGCCGCCGGGCGCGAACTGGCCGTCGTGGTCTGGCGCATCTTCTCCAGCAGATAGACGATCACGCCGTCGGCGTCGCGGATCGGCATCAGGCTGACGTCCACATGCTCTTCGCCGGCCGGTGTGTAATGCAGATGCAGCACGCGCTGCGGCTGCCCGCTTTCCAGGCTGTTCTTCAACGGACAACTCTCGCCAGCCTGATCGCAGGGCACGGCATAGCCATGCGATACCTCATAGCAGTGACGATTGTGCAGTGGCCGCTCCTGGCCATAGTGCTCCCGATAGGCCTGGTTGGCGGCGAGGATACGGTAATCCGGACTGAGCAGGACCGCCGGATCTTCGATGCCGTTGAGCAATGCCGTGAACTCGGGCAACACACGGCTGGGCAGTTGATTCACTCCGGTCATGGGCTGGACTCCTGGTGTCATTAGTGGCACTCATTCTAGACACATTAGTCACATCTGGCACCATGACCTACATCCAGGACTCCGCCGTGGTGGTAGCTAAGACTGACAAATAACTCGAAATAACTAATACAACTAGCTGTGTTTATAATATTTAATTTCCAAAATACACATAGGGGCCGAGGTCTGCGCAGGCGTATCCGAGGCCTGGCATGGTGGTTGCTCTAGTCCTTGGCATCGGGTGCCATCCGGAACCCTCAAACCCTATTCGATGACGAACACATGACCCTGTTCAGACAACTCTTCGATCCGGCCTCGGCAACCCTGACCTATGTGTTGGCCGATCCCGTGACCCGTGCGACTGCCCTGATCGACCCGGCGCACGGGCAGCTGAAAGCATTGGTCGATCTGCTCGGACAGTTCGGTCTGCATCTACGCTATGTACTGGAGACGCACGCGCAGGCGGATGACAACGCCACCTTGCCGGAGCTGCGCGCCGAGACCGGCGCCCGTCTGGCTGCCCATGCCTCGGCACCCATGGAGGGCTGCGACCAGAGGCTGCACCACGGTGACCGCCTCTACCTGGGCGAGGAAATACTCGAAGTGATCCATACGCCGGGGGCCACGCCTTGCTCGGTCACCTTCCGCTGGGGCGACCGCCTGTTCACCGGCGACACCTTGTGGATCGGCCGCGTGGGCGATCTCAGCGGCGCGCACGGCGATGCCGCCGCGCTCTACGACAGTGTGCATACGCGCCTGTTCAGTCTGCCCGACGAATACCTGGTGTTTCCGGGCCATGACCGGTACGGACATCGGGTCAGCAGCATTGGCCAGGAAAAGCTGACCAACGCCGGTCTGCGTATGGCGCGCGACGACTTCCTCGCCGCAGCGCGCCGTCCTGCTGCGGCGGCGCAGGCATGGAAACCATTCGGCAATCCACAACCAAAGGAGAACACCCTATGAACACCACATTCAGATTGATATCAGCTCTGATCGCCGGCGCAACGCTGTTCGGC
>JBGSOE010000286.1:0-1946 GCA_041739295.1 Thiohalobacterales bacterium
CTGCCGCTGGGTATTCTGGATGAGGATAACTTCGATGCGCGGCTTGACTGTGCGGATATTCGGGTGGGTGATCGCATCTACGCCTACTCGGATGGACTGATCGAGGCGGTCAATCCACAGGGTGAGATGTTCGGCGCGGCACGCCTCGACGCCTTGTTGATGTCCACCGATGGTAGCGGGTCGTTCAACACTATCTGCGCTGACCTAAGCGCGTTCCGTCAGGGATGCCCACAGCGCGACGACATCACCCTGATTGAGATCGAATGCATACAGCCGGTCTCCGTGGTGGATCACACGCCCCTGGCCTTGCAGGGCGCCGGTGCGCTGAGACTGCGCGTCGAATTCGCCGCGGACCGGCTGCGCCAGGGCAATAGCCAGCCCGATTTGACCCGCTTGTTGGAAATGTTTCCCGGCTTGGGCGCGCATCGCAGCACCCTGTATACCGTGCTTGCCGAACTGTTCAACAACGCCCTCGAACACGGACTGCTGCGACTGGATTCCGTGCTCAAGGACGCTGCCGGTGGTTTCAACGAATACTACCGGCAGCGCGAGCAACGACTGTTGCAGTTAGAACAAGGCAGTATCTGCGTTGAGTTGCAACTCTCCGGTGATAGTAACGCCGGCTGGATGCGCATTGTTGTCGAAGATAGCGGTCTCGGGTTTGATTACGCCGTGACGCCGACGACACTGCCGATGCAGGGACTGTCGCGGCGTGGCTTGGCACTGGTGCGGAGTCTCTGTCTGCAGATGGAATTCCACGCGCCGGGCAACCGCGTTGAGGCCGTGTATGTCTGGTCCGAACCAGAGCTTGAAGCCAATGCTGACGGATAGTATCGACGCCATGAAGCGTGTCGGCTTGGCGCGGCGACATGCAGAATCCGCCAGTGTGCCGGTCATCTATCTGATAGAGGCCGATGCCGCCCAGGCCTTGCCGGTGCGTGATCTGCTGGTCAGCAATGGCTACCAGGTCGAGTGGTTCGACAGTCTGGCCGCGTTGCGTGAGGTGGGTCTGCGCGACGCGGTCCCCGCCGTGTTGATTATAGATATGGGCATTGCTGAGTGCGATGCAGTGGTTGCGCATCTGACCATGGAATTCAAGGCGCGCGGTCTGTACGGCCCGACGATCATCCTCACCTCGGCTCGTGATGACATCGAGGCGCAGTTGAGCGCTTACCGAGCCGGTGCCAGCCGCTACCTGACCAAGCCGCTGGAGGGAGAGCGGCTGTTGCGGGTTCTGCGCGAAGAGGCCCCACGCATACCGACAGAACCTTACCGTGTCCTGCTAGTGGATGATGATCTCCAACAACTGGAGATACAGGCTGCGGCACTGATCGAGGCCGGCATGCAAATACGTACCGAGTCCGATCCGATCAAGGCACTGGCGGCGTTGCAGCAACGCATGCCTGATGTGTTGCTGTTGGATATGCATATGCCGCACTGTAGCGGTCCGGAACTGGCCGCGATCCTTCGTGATCATGAAGTCTATCGTCAGTTGCCCATTCTGTTTATAGCCACTGCGACAGATTCGATTGAGCAATTGATCGCGCTCGACCTCAATGGTGGCGATGTTTTCATCAAGCCAATCGAGCCCGTTCGCTTGGTGGCCGCAGTCCATTCCCGTGTGCGCCGCATGCGGCAGCAAAATGAGATGCTGGAGTCGCTACGCACAATTATCTACGAACGCGAGCGCGAGCATTTGGCCCTCAATCAGCACGCCATCGTCAGCATTGCTGATGCGCGTGGCAAGATCACTTATATCAATGACCGGTTCTGCGCGGTGAGCGGTTACAGTCACGCAGAGCTCCTCGGCAAGGACCATCGCATCATCAACTCGGGAGAGCACCCTGCCGGTTTCTTCTCTGAGATGTGGCGCAGCATTGGCTCCGGTAAGATCTGGCGGGGCGAGATTTGCAACCGCCGCAAAGACGGCAGTCTGTACTGGGTGG
>JBGSOE010000288.1:0-2461 GCA_041739295.1 Thiohalobacterales bacterium
GAGCTGAAGATCTATCCCCACGGCGGCGGTATCCCGCAAAGGGGTTTTAACCTAATAAACCCGTTGCGTTCTTTGCGGCCTTTGGTGTGCAAATATCTTTGGTCTGCAACTACTTCGCCGCCGCCTGCAGCGCGCGGCGAATGATCTCTTCAACACCCAGATCCTTACTCTCGATGCCGCGCACCATGCGCGAGGCATCCGGCGGTTTGTAGCCGAGCGCAATCAGGGCGCTGACGGCTTCTTCAACCGCGTTGGCAGGCTTCATGGCCGCATTGGTGAAATCCACGCCACCTGCGTCACCTTTGCCGAGCCGATCGCGCAGTTCCACTATTAGCCGCTCGGCGGTCTTTTTGCCGACACCGGGCACGCGCGTCAGTGCGGCGCTGTCGTTGTCCTGGATGCAACGCACGAAGGCGTCGGCGCTCATGCCGGAGAGAATGCCCAGCGCCATGCGCGGGCCGACGCCACTGATCTTGATCAGTGAACGGAACAGTGCGCGATCAGAGACTTTGGCGAAACCGAACAGGATGTGCGCGTCTTCACGCACCACCAGATGAGTATGCAGGATGATCTCGGCACCGGTCTCGGGCAGATCGTAAAAGGTCGTCATGGGCGCGTCGACCTCGTAGCCGACGCCATTGACCTCGATCAGCAGTTGCGGCGGCTGTTTGGCGACCAACTTACCACGCAGGAAGCCGATCACCGGAAGCGTCCACCGCGCGCCGCGCGCGCGCCGGGAATCTTGGCAAGCGTCTGGCTCATGTGACTGTGGCAAATGGCGATGGCCAGGGCATCTGCCTGGTCAGGCTGGAGATTTGCCGTGAGTTTCAGCAATACACGCACCATGTGTTGGATCTGATCCTTGGTCGCGCTGCCCTTGCCGACCACGGCCAGTTTGACTTCGCGCGGGCTGTATTCGGCAATCGTCGGCACCTGCCCAATCGCACCGCAGATGGCCGCGCCGCGTGCCTGCCCGAGCTTGAGCGCGGAATCGGCATTGCGCGCCATGAACACCCGCTCGATGGCGACCTGCTGCGGTTGCCATTCAATCACCAGCGCACGTACGGCTTCGAAGATCACACCGAGCCTTTCCGGCAACGCCTCGCCGTCCACTTTGATATGGCCACTGTGCACATGCGCATAGCGCGGCCCATCAATATCAATGATGCCAAAGCCAGTGATTTGGGAGCCGGGGTCGATACCGAGGATACGCATAAAGTCAGGGCCGAGTTGCTAGGTTCTAGGTGCGAGGGAAAGCCTATCATGTACACCACCGCCGTGGGGACAGATCTTTAGCTCTGTCCCCGTCAGTGCGGACCACACGGTCAAACGAAACCGCTGACGGACTGGATACTCCGCCAAACGTTTTTTGATACAGCGCGGTATCCGCGGCGGGGATTCTTTTTGCCAAGTGCCAAGTGGAACCACAACGGGGACAGAGCTAAAGATCTGTCCCCACGGTGGCGGTATCCGGCGAAGATCCTTGTCCGAGCAGGAGGATCATAATTCCGCAAGGATCTCTTCGGAAATATCCGCGTTGGAATAGACCTGCTGCACGTCATCCAGATCTTCCAGTACATCTAGCAGTTTGACCATGGACGCCGCAGCGTCGGCATCCAACACGGCACTGGTACTGGCCCGTTGGGTGACCTCGGCCTGCTCCGGCTCCAGACCGGCGGCAAGCATCGCGGCTTTGACCTTGGGAAAGTCGGTCGGATCGGTCAGCACATCAATGGAGCCATCGTCGTTGGTGACAATATCCTGCGCCCCAGCCTCCAGCGCGGCCTCCATAATCTTGTCCTCGTTACTACCGGCCCGGTAACTCAACACGCCCAGTTTGTTAAACAGGTAGGCTACCGAACCATCGGTGCCGAGATTGCCGCCGTACTTGGTGAAGGCATAGCGCACATCGCCAGCGGTACGGTTGCGATTATCGGTCATGCATTCAACCAGCACCGCGGCACCACCGGGGCCATAACCCTCGTAACGAATCTCATCGTAATGCTCACCTTCTATTGCGCCGGCGCCACGCTTGATCGCACGCTCAATGGTGTCCTTGGTCATGTTGGCGGTAAGCGCCTTGTCCACCGCTAACCGCAGACGCGGATTGGCGTTGGGATCGGGATCACCGGTGCGTGCCGCGACGGTGATCTCGCGAATGAATTTTGTAAAGAGCTTACCGCGCTTGGCATCCTGCGTATTTTTGCGGTGCTGGATGTTTGCCCACTTACTGTGACCTGCCATAACTGCCTCGATCCCTATTCAGAACGCGACCAAGTTTAACATCGGAGTGACGGGCTATGAACTGTGCTCCATCGCAGGAGCCAGTATCACAAAGATATTGAACCGCCAAGGACGCCAAGAGCACCAAGAAGAATGGATATAAAGGCTTTAGGAACTTCTGAGCAATCACAAACCCGTCATTCCGGCATTTGCCGGAATGACGGGTTAATCAAAGGCC
>JBGSOE010000366.1:0-6492 GCA_041739295.1 Thiohalobacterales bacterium
CGCGCCGCCCCGGCCGCGCGGGCTGCGTGAGCAGATGCTGGAACAGCGCTAGCAGAAAGGCCGCGGTTTTGCCGGTACCCGTCTGCGCCTGACCGGCAATGTCCTGGCCCTTCAGGGCTAGCGGCAAGGTCTGGGCCTGAATGGGTGTACAGAAATCGAAACCAGCGTCCACAATTCCCTTGAGGATGGGCTCGACCAGCCCGAGGTCGGTAAACCGACAGGTTGAGAGATGTTGTTCAGTCATAACGGCTTAGCATACCCGAAAACCCTGACGCAGTGGACTTGCATTCACTGCCGGATTGGGCTCAAATGGCCCTCAGTCGATACCCAGCAGAATCCCATACCCGCAAGTACTGCTCATTCCAGTTGTCAGACCCCACCGATGCGAGGTTATGCGCCAGCATACCGCAGCAATCGGTAAATCATTAGCCGAGGGGCGGCCGACATCCTGGCACCGGGTTTAATAACCCAGCCGGTATAGGCATGAGCGAACTTCGTGATTAAGGATATGCCGGGCATCCCATGCACAGCAGGAGATTTCTTCGTGAGCGACAGCATTATGTACGTCACCGACGCATCATTCGATGCCGATGTCTTGAAGTCCAGCGAACCAGTGCTGGTGGATTACTGGGCGGAGTGGTGCGGCCCCTGCAAGATGATTGCCCCAATCCTCGATGAAATTGCTGAGGAATATGCCGGCAAGGTGAAAATCGCCAAGTTGAACATAGATGATAATCCGCAGACCCCGCCCAAATACGGCATCCGCGGCATACCGACCCTGATGCTGTTTAAGAATGGCAGCGTCGAGGCCACCAAGGTGGGTGCGGTATCCAAATCCCAGCTGACGGCCTTCATCGACAGTAATCTTTAAAAGAACGACATGGGTTCGTCCAGCCCGCCTCAGCGAGCTGGACGCTGCCCGATAACCATGCTAGCCTTTAACCTATTCAGGAAATAAAAAACACCCAAGCATTTTTTATTTCGCCGTTATCGGCAACCCCCCGTTCAAGACAGTAATTCCCGGCCCATTCGGGCTTATTTCGTCATTCACTCTTTCAATCCATTCATACTGACATCCTCTGACCAACCATGAATCTAACTGAACTAAAGAAAAAATCCGCAACCGAAATCATCCAATTAGCCCAGGACATGGGCATTGATGGAGCAGCACGCTCCCGCAAACAGGACGTCATCTTCTCGATCCTGAAATCGCACGCCAAAAGCGGCGAGGACATTTCGGGCGACGGCGTGCTGGAAATACTCCAGGATGGTTTCGGATTTCTGCGCTCGGCAGACTGCTCCTATCTGGCCGGCCCGGACGACATCTATGTCTCGCCGAGCCAGATCCGCCGCTTCAATCTGCGCACCGGCGATACGGTCTCCGGCAAGATCCGACCGCCGAAGGAAGGCGAGCGCTATTTCGCGCTGCTGAAAGTCAGCGAGATCAATTTCGACTCGCCCGAGAATGCCAAGAACAAAGTCCTGTTTGAAAACCTCACCCCGCTGCACCCGACCCGACGCCTGAAGCTGGAACTTGGGAATGGCAGCACCGAAGACATCACCCCGCGCGTCATTGATCTAGCATCACCGATCGGCATGGGCCAGCGTGGCCTGATCGTGTCGCCACCGAAGGCTGGTAAAACCATGCTGCTGCAGAACATCGCGCAGAGCATCGCCAGCAACCATCCCGAGTGCTATCTGATTGTGCTGCTGATTGACGAGCGCCCAGAGGAAGTCACGGAAATGGTCCGCTCGGTACGCGGCGAAGTCGTGTCATCCACTTTCGACGAACCGGCTAGCCGCCATGTACAGGTCGCCGAGATGGTCATCGAGAAGGCCAAGCGCTTGGTCGAACACAAACGCGACGTGGTGATCCTGTTGGATTCCATCACCCGTCTGGCACGCGCCTACAACACAGTGATACCGTCCTCCGGCAAGGTGCTGACGGGTGGCGTGGATGCTAACGCGCTGCAACGCCCGAAACGTTTCTTCGGTGCCGCACGTAACATCGAGGAAGGCGGTTCGCTGACGATCCTGGCAACCGCGCTGATAGAAACCGGCTCGCGCATGGATGACGTGATCTACGAGGAATTCAAGGGTACCGGCAACATGGAAATCCACATGGATCGCCGCATCGCCGAGAAACGCGTCTACCCGGCCATCAATATCAACCGTTCCGGCACACGTCGCGAAGAACTGCTGACCAAGCCCGACGAACTGCAGAAGATGTGGATCCTGCGCAAGCTGCTGCATCCTATGGATGAACTGGCTGCGATGGAGTTCCTGCTCGATAAACTCAAGGACACCAAGAACAACGCCGAGTTCTTTGACTCGATGCGGCGGTAGTAACACGTTACGCTCCGCCGAGGTGGGGACAGATCTTTAGCTCTGTCCCCGTTGTGGTTCCACGCAGCAGAGCGGAGCCACCCAACAATCCATCGTCACGCTTCCTCAGCGGCTTCGTTTATCCGCGTGGTCCGCACGGACGGGGACAGAGCTAAAGATCTGTCCCCACTTTGGCGGCGCATTATGTATTACTCCCGCTCCACCCGCTTCACGTCCCAGATTTTCTCTGCATACTCCGTGATCGTCCGATCGCTGGAGAAATGCGCCAATCTGGCGACGTTCAAAATCGCCTGACGCGTCCACTCCTCAGGATCACGATAAACACGATCCACATCGCGTTGCGCGCGAATATAGTCCGCATAATCGGCCAGCAGCAGATATTGATCGCCGTGATTCAACAGCGCATCAATGATAGGGCGATAGCGCTCCGGCTCTCCCGGAGAGAAGAAACCACCGCCGATCATCTCCAGCACCTGACGCAACTCGGGATTGCTATCGTAATACTCACGCGCGTTGTAACCACGCTCGCGCAGTGTCGCAAGCCCGACACGATCCAGGCCAAACAGGAAGAAATTCTCAGCACCGACCGCCTCGCGCATTTCTACATTGGCGCCATCCAGCGTGCCAATGGTTAACGCACCATTCAGACTGAGTTTCATATTGCCGGTGCCGGAGGCCTCCGTACCCACGGTAGATATCTGTTCGGAGAGATCCGCCGCAGGAATGATGTCGCCTGCCGCAGTCACATTATAGTTAGGAATAAACACCACTTTGAGCTGATCACGTACTGCCGGGTCATTGTTAACCACATCACCGACATCGTGAACCAGCCGGATAATAAGTTTTGCTATGGCATAACCGGGCGCCGCCTTACCGCCGAAGATCACCGTACGCGGCACGCGTTCACCACCATTTCCACTGCGCAATTCGTTATACAGCGTCACGATGTGCAGGACGTTGAGCAACTGGCGCTTGTACTCATGAATACGCTTGATCTGCACATCAAACAGCGAGTCCACATTCACCTGTATACCAACACGCGACTCGATACTTCGAGCGAGATGCTGTTTATTTTCGCGCTTGATGGCACGAAACTCGGCACGGAAAGTTGCATCGTCCGCGAAGGGAACCAGCTTTTCGATACCGCGCAGGTCACTCAGCCAATCATGGCGAATACGCGACGTAATGAGCTTGGTGAGGCCGGGATTGGCCTGATTTACCCAACGTCGTGGCGTCACACCGTTGGTGATGTTGATAATTCGATCCGGGTAGCATTCATCGAAATCCTTAAAGATGGTTTCACGCATCAGATCGGTATGGATCTGCGATACGCCGTTGACCTTATGACTGCCGACAATAGCCAGATGCGACATGCGTACCCGCCGTGTGCCGCGATCATCGATTAGGGACATGCGCTGCAGACGGTCGCTATCGCCCGGATATTTATGCCGCACTTCTTCCAGAAAACGACTGTTGATTTCGTAAATGATCTGCATATGCCGCGGTAACAACTGCCCTATAAGGTCTACCTCCCAGGTTTCCAGCGCCTCTGGCATGAGGGTGTGATTGGTGTAGGCAAACACTCGGCGCGTCAGTGCCCAGGCCGAATTCCATTCCAGATGATGGATATCCACCAGTAGCCGCATCAGTTCGGCAACGGAAATCGACGGGTGCGTATCGTTAAGCTGAATGGCAACCTTTTCGGGCAGATCATCGAAGTTTGTGCGGTGTCGCACATAGCGATGCAGGATATCCTGCAACGATGCACTGACGAAGAAATACTGCTGCTTCAGACGCAGTTCGCGGCCCATCGTGGTGGTGTCATCCGGATACAGCACGCGCGATATATTCTCGGTGTGATTCTTGTCCTCGACGGCCTTGATGTAATTGCCTTCGTTGAAATATTTAAGATCGAATTCACGCGACGATTTGGCCGACCACAGACGCATATTGTTCACAGTATTGACGTGATAGCCTGGCACCGGTGTGTCATAGGCCATCGCCATGACATCATCGGTATCGACCCAATGATAATGCACCCGCCCATCTTCACCGGGATACTCCACTACCCGCCCGTTGAAATGCACCGGGTAGAGAATCTCTGGCCGCGGAAACTCCCAGGGATTGCCATAGCGCAACCAGTTCTCCGGCGTTTCGATCTGTTTGCCGTTTTTGATGGTCTGATTAAACATGCCGTATTCGTAACGAATGCCATAGCCATAACCGGGCAGCCGCAGTGTCGCCATGGAATCCAGAAAGCAGGCCGCCAATCGCCCAAGGCCACCATTGCCCAACGCCGCATCTGGTTCCAGTTCGCGTAACTCTTCCAGATCCAGACCCATCGAGATTAAGGCCTTGCGGGTCTCTGCTTCGACATCCATGTTGAGCACACTGTTGACCAGCGTGCGCCCGATCAGGAATTCCAGTGACAGGTAATACACGCGCTTGGCATCCTGCCGGTAATAGCTGCGCATGGTCTCCATCCAGCGCTCCATCAGCCGGTCGCGTAGCGAATAGGCTAGACAGAAATACCAGTCACGCGGCTTGGCGGTGTAGGCATCCTTACCCACGGAATACACTAAGCGATTGGCAATGGAACGTTTGAAGGAGACCTCGTCAAGGCCTAAAGGGTCGAAGCGGAATGCGCCCGGATTGATCGGGGTCATGGATCACCACCCTATGAACCGCCGGCGGTTGCCAGCGGATTAAGTGTAGTGGTTAGCAAGGGGTATGCCAGGGTGAATGGCTGACACACCACCGCCGTGGGGACAAATCTTCAGCTCTGTCCCCGTTGTGGCTCCACACAGCTGAAAGAATCATGTTCGTGGCACGCACGGACGGGGCAGAACTAAAGGTCTGTCCCCACAGTAGTGGGTCGTTACGCGCGCTCGCGTGCGATAGCGCGGTAGCCGATGTCGTTGCGGTAATAGACGCCGTTCCATTTAATAGCGCGCACCTGCTCATAGGCGCGCGCCTGCGCGGCGGCGACGCTGTCGCCCAGTGCACAGACACAGAGTACGCGACCACCGCTGGTAAACACCTGTCCGTCGCGCTCAGCGGTGCCGGCATGAAAGACCTTCACGCCAAGGGTTTCCGTGGTCGGCAAACCTTCAATGACATCGCCCTTACGATAATCGCCTGGGTAGCCGCCAGCGGCCATCACCACGCCCAGAGAGGCGCGCGGATCCCATTGTGCCTGGATTTTATCCAGACGCTTATCCAAGGCAGCTTCGCAAAGTTCGACCAGATCGGACTGTAACCGCAGCAGGATCGGCTGGGTCTCGGGATCGCCGAAGCGTACGTTGTACTCGAGTACCTTGGGTGTGCCGTCGGCGCCGATCATCAGACCTGCATAGAGAAACCCCGTATAGGTTCGCCCTTCGGCGGCCATACCACGCACCGTCGGCATAATGACTTCCTGCAGGGCACGCGCATGCATCTCGGGCGTAACCACTGGCGCGGGTGAATAAGCACCCATACCGCCCGTGTTCGGGCCGGTATCGCCGTCTCCCGCAGCCTTATGGTCCTGGGAACTGGCCAGCGCCAGCACATGCTCGCCATCGACCATGACGATGAAACTCGCTTCCTCGCCGACTAGAAATTCTTCGACGACGACGCGATGCCCCGCACTGCCAAAGGCATTGCCGGCGAGCATGTCGCGCACCGCGGCGATGGCTTCGTCTTCGG
Organism: Thiohalobacterales bacterium; assembly: GCA_041739295.1. GTDB lineage: Bacteria > Pseudomonadota > Gammaproteobacteria > Thiohalobacterales > Thiohalobacteraceae > JAHJQQ01. The sequence continues at coordinate 6,034 of JBGSOE010000366.1, forward strand.
TCTGCGCCAGAATTACGCCCTTACCCGCCGCCAAACCGTCAGCCTTGACGACAATCGGCGCTCCCTGCTGACGGATATAGGCGACAGCGGCATCAATATCCGTAAAGTTGCCATAGGCGGCCGTCGGGATTTTGTGGCGGGCAAGAAAATCTTTGGTAAAGGCCTTGGAACCTTCCAGTTCAGCGGCCGCCTTGCGCGGCCCGAAACAACGCAGCCCCGCCTGTTCGAAGGCATCGACCACACCCGCCACCAACGGCGCCTCAGGGCCAACAATAGTCAGACCGATGGCATTGTCCTTGGCGAAGGTCAGCAGCGCGGGGATATCCTCGGCACCGATGGCGATGTTCTCCACCTTGGCTTCACGTGCCGTGCCGGCATTGCCTGGCGCGACATAGACCTTCTGCACGCGCGCCGATTGCGCGACCTTCCAGGCAAAGGCATGTTCACGCCCGCCACCGC
>JBGSOE010000372.1:0-2923 GCA_041739295.1 Thiohalobacterales bacterium
CGCGCCGCACGCTGTCCGACCTCGGCTTATCTACCGCGGACATTCAACGTCTGGAACAAACGCGCGAAGCCTCCGCACAGCTGACCGTGTCCACGCCCTATCCCGCGCTGGTGTCCAACGCGCAGATTGCGGCGGGCGATACGGTTGACAGCGGCGCGTTCCTGTTCGAATTGACCGGCATGGCGCGCGCCTCGGTGCTGGCCAATGCCTTCCAGCGAGATGCCGCATGGATTCAAACCGGGCAACCAGTCGAGGTGCGGTTGCCGCATGTCTCCGGTGAAGTGTGGACCGGCGTGGTCAATCAGGGCGCGGTGTCCATCGACCCGGATTCGCAGAACATCGGTGTGCGCTTGTCCTTCTCCGCGCCCACACAACTGCTCAAGAGCGCCATGTATGTCGTGGCCACGATTCATGGCGATTTCCGTGAAGGCGTGTTGGCCGTGCCGCAGGAGGCGCTTATCCGCACCGAAGCGGAAGACCGTGTCATCGTCGCGCAAGGTGGCGGGCGCTTCAAACCCGTGCCGGTGCGCGTCGGCATAGAGACCGGCGGCCAGGTTGAGATCCTGAGCGGTCTTGCAGAAGGCGACGAGGTGGTCGTTTCCGCGCAGTTCCTCATCGACTCCGAAAGCAGTCTGCAGGCGAGTTTCCTGCGTATGTCGGGACAATAAGCTAAGAAATCACTTTTTAGTCTGTCATTGCGAGCGCAGCGAAGCAATCTCCCAACAGTAGAGTCAATGCTTGGAGATTGCTTCGCTGCGCTCGCAATGACGGCTTCAGTGAATTAATCAGAGGTTCCTAAATGATCGCAAGCCTGATCCGCTGGTCCACCGTCAACCGACCGCTGGTACTGCTGGTTACATTGCTGCTGGTGGGCTGGGGTATCTATTCAGTTCGCCACACACCGCTCGATGCGATCCCCGATCTATCCGACGTGCAGGTCATCATTAAGACCACCTTCCCCGGCCAGGCGCCGCAGGTCATGGAAGATCAGGTCACCTATCCGCTCACCAGTGCCATGTTGGCCGTGCCCGGCGCTGAGCATGTGCGCGGCTATTCGTTCTTCGGCGAATCCTATGTCTATGTCATCTTCGCGGACGGCACCGATCCGTATTGGGCGCGCACGCGCGTGCTCGAATACCTGAGTCAGGCGCGCGATCAGTTGCCGGCCGGCGCCAAGACGCAGCTCGGTCCCGATGCCAGCGGTGTGGGTTGGGTATACGAATACGCATTGGTCGATCGCACCGGCCAGCACGATCTCGCGCAACTGCGCAGCATCCAGGATTGGTTCCTCAAATTCGAATTGCAGACCGTGCCCGGCGTCGCCGAGGTGGCCAGCCTGGGCGGCATGGTCAAGCAATATCAAGTGGTGCTCGATCCGGGCCGCATGCGCGCGCACTCGCTGTCATTGTCGATGATTCGACAGATGATCCTCGACGCCAATCAGGAAGTGAGCGGCTCGGTGATCGAGATGGGCGAGGCGGAGTATCTGATTCGCGGCAAGGGTTATATCCGCAACCTCACCGATTTGGCGCGGATTCCTTACATCGGCCGTCGCGAGGCGGGGGCCGCGTTGCTGATGCAGGACTTTGCCGATATCCGCATCGGTCCACAGATGCGCCGCGGTATCGCCGATCTGGACGGCGAAGGCGAAGTCGCCGGCGGCATTGTGGTGATGCGCTGGGGCGGCAATGCACTGACCACCATCGAACACGTTAAGGCCAAGCTGGAGGAATTGAAGAAGGGCCTGCCGGCCGGCGTGGAGATCGTCGAGACCTACGACCGCTCGGCCTTGATCACGCGCGCGGTGAGTACACTCAAATCACGTCTGATCGAAGAATTCATTTTAGTGGCGGCGGTCTGTGCCGCGTTTTTGTTTCATCTGCGCTCCTCGCTTGTGGTGGTGTTCACCTTGCCGGTCGGTATTCTCGCGGCCTTCATCGTCATGCATCTGCAAGGCATCAATGCCAACATCATGTCCTTGGGCGGCATCGCCATCGCGCTCGGCGCCATGGTGGACGCCGCGATCGTCATGATCGAGAACGTGCACAAGCGCCTGGAGCAACAACCTTCCCTGGGCGGTGATGGCGTCGCGCGATTAGACGCCATGCAGCAGGCCATGGTCGAGGTTGGTCCGCCGTTGTTCTTCTCGCTGTTGATCATCACGCTGTCGTTCCTGCCGGTATTCGCGTTGCAGGCACAGGAAGGCCGTTTGTTCGCACCGCTCGCCTACACCAAAACCTATGCAATGGCGGCCGCGGCAGGCTTGTCCGTGACCTTGGTGCCGGCGTTGATCGTCTCGCTGGTGCGCGGTCGCATCCGCGAGGAACGCGCGAACCCGCTCAACCGTATATTGATCGATGCGTATCGCGTCGCGATCGCGAAGACTTTGCGCAGCCCGCGTGGTGTATTGCTGATCGCCGTGCTGTTGATCGCCAGCTGCCTGTGGCCGCTGATGCACCTGGGTTCGGAATTTATGCCGCGCCTAGACGAAGGCGATCTCCTATACATGCCGACCACATTGCCGGGCATCTCCGCCGGCAAGGCGCAACAACTGCTGCAACAGACCGACCGGCTGATCAAAACCGTGCCCGAGGTCGAACGCGTGTTCGGCAAGGCCGGCCAGGCCGAAACCGCTACCGATCCCGCGCCCTTGACGATGTTGGAAACCACCATCCGCTTGAAGCCGCGCGAGCAATGGCGTGAAGGGATGACGCTGGAAAAACTTATCGCGGAACTGGATGAACGCGTGCGCATTCCCGGACTCACCAATTCCTGGCAGATGCCCATCGCGACACGCATCGACATGTTGGCCACCGGCATCAAGACGCCGCTCGGCGTGAAAGTCGCAGGCCCGGATCTGCGCGAGCTCGACCGCATCGGCGCGCAGATCGAAGGTCTGCTGCGGCCGCTGCCCGGAGCGCCG
>JBGSOE010000384.1:0-2360 GCA_041739295.1 Thiohalobacterales bacterium
CGCAGTGGCGGCATGCGATCGAATCCCGTGCAGGAAGTGCGTGAGCGTTGCGAATACGGCGGCTGGCCTTGGTCGCATATCGCCGCTGCCGTCTCCGTGCTGAAACCTGGCGGAAAGCGCGGACACGATTCGCCCGGTTACCGTTCGTCTTTGCGCGCGACTTTACCGTCGAAAGGCCCGACGATGGATGCGGCCGGCTCAAGTGCCTTCCCGGGATCGCTGACGTAGGTGCGGCCCAAGCCTTCGAGCAGCTTCCTGATGTGGGTGCTCGATATGTTCCCGGTCCGTGGCAGATATATCACCTCGCACTGAACCCTGAGATCGTCGAATCGTCCCTCCCAGTCGTCACCCATGCCAAAAATCGAAACGCCGTAGCTGCGGATGTCGTCCGCCTTCTGTTCCCCGTTCTGCAGGGAGATCGCCAGATCGACACACTTCAGGTTACGGACGATCTGTATGCGGTCCTCGAAGCCGAAAATGGTTTGCTTGCCCCGTAGTGCGTTGAATTCGTCGGTGGTGACGCCAACGACGAGCTCATCTCCCAGAGCCTTCAGACGGTTCAGGAGGCTGAGGTGACCCGTGTGGAACAGGTCGAAAGTGCCATAAGTCAGGATTACTTTTTTCATTCGAAACGCCTCTGGCAAACTCTAGACATACGCCCTGTATCCGGTTGACCGAATCGCTCCCTGATTTATAGCCGCAGGCACGCATGAATGTTGTGCGTCAGCCTTGAGCCAAGCTCGGCAACCACGCCAAGTCTCGACATTGTCTCTTGCGAATTGACGAGTCGCTGCTCATTACTCACTAGTCGGTAAATAAGTCGACATAAATGGAACTTCCGCCGCCACTGACGATCGCATCTTGCATGAAGAGAGATGGTCGATCATTTGATCACAAGACGCTGGAAGAAATTCGGCTTATGGCGGTCGAGCGGGTACGCGAAGGCGAGCCGGCAGCGAAAGTCATTGAGGCATACGGGTTCAACCGGACAACGATTTACAAGTGGTTGAATGCGGCCATGCGTCCGGGTGTTGGCATCAGGGCATTGCGCTCGACGAAAGCGACAGGACGTCCGCGTAGCCTGACACCAGCGCAGGAGAGGCAAGTCTTCCGATGGGTCAACGGGCGTGACCCGCGCCAGTACGGATTGGACTTTGGCTTGTGGACACGCGCCGTGGTATCGGAACTGATCGAGCAGAAATTCGGTGTAAAGCTGGGCGTGACCGCTGTTGGTGAATTGCTGGCGAAGCTGGGCCTGACGCCGCAGAAACCTTTGCAACGCGCCTACCAGCGTGATCCTGAAGCGATAGAACGCTGGCAACGTGAGACCTATCCTGCTATTGCCAAGCAGGCCAGGAAGCAAGGTGCCGAGGTGTTTTTCTGGGACGAGTCCGGTTTCCGGGCTGATACCGTTCATGGCAAGACGTGGGGTGTGCGAGGCCAGACGCCGGTCGTAGAGCGCCCGGGCCAGCGCCAAACGATCAGCGCCGCTTCGGCAGTCAATTCCAGGGGTGCCTTCTGGTTCTGTACCTACCAAGGCGCACTCAACGCCGAACTGTTTGTCGAACTGCTGCAACAAATGATGGCATCCCGCAAGAAACCTGTTCACCTGGTGGTCGATGGATTGCCAGCACACAAGAAGGCTTGCGTGAAAGAGTTCGTCGCCACGACCGATGGTCGTCTCACGCTGCATTTCCTGCCCGGGTATGCGCCGGACTTGAATCCTGATGAATTGGTATGGAGTCACGTCAAACGCACCGGTACGGCTCGACGCCCATTGCGGAAGGGTGAAAGCCTGCGCGAGAAAATCGAAGAGCAACTCGCAAAACTCCAGCAGATGCCGCAACTCGTTCGTTCATTTTTCGGCGCGCCTTCTGTCGCCTATATTGGCGACTGGTGAGTAATTACGGGCTATTCATTGGTGCAAAAGACCATGGCGGCTTATTAGGGGATATTAATTTCGACAATAATGCGCAAGTGATGGCCGCAGCATTTGCAAGTGGGAACAAGAACACCGATATAACGATATTAACTGGTGATCTCACCCTTGATAGCGGCGGCATGCCAATGAAACCAATCACAGTCGACGATATTCGCGCTGCATTGACCGATATTCGTTGGAAAATGGAGCCTGGCGATACGTTGACCCTCTATATCAATGGTCATGGGGGCGGAAGGATAGGTACTCCCCTCTTTGGCACAACTGATGGAGGTGTTATCTATGTGTATAACGACACGGGTGAGGGCGATGATGTAATTAGAGTTGGTGACTACCTGTCCGATAACGAACTTGCAGCTATGCTTAGGCAATTTGATGGGTTTCGCAAGACCGTGTATCTCGATGCGTGTCACAGTGGTGG
>JBGSOE010000393.1:0-17026 GCA_041739295.1 Thiohalobacterales bacterium
CCTCTGATTAATTTGATCAAGCGAGCAGATGCAAGGCGCGGACGGGCGAAAAAACGGAGTTTACACGGCGTAAATGAGTATTTTGAGCCCGGCTGCAACGCGGCAGATGCCGCTTCAGCGAATTAATCAGAGGTTCCTTAATACTAATAACCATATCAGACGTGCCGTGAAATCATTGGCAGCTGGTATATCAATCTGTTCGCGGCCACGGTAACTCCTACCAAGAGCAGCTGATTATATGGGGAAACCAAACAGCCCCTATCAATAGCTACCTATCGCGATTCATCCTAAAAAAATCATTTCAGCCACGGAAACACATGGAAGACACTGAAACACAGTGCATTCCTGGAACGACTATTCACTCCCCTTGCGGTTGATGGCGGTACTGGTATGAAGCTTATGATCTTGTCCGTGTTTTTCCTGATTCCGTGGCAAATGCGGTTTATAGGCTCATTCACCCGCAACAAGACACTGCGCAACCGATCCAGGTTGACAGACGCGGCCATCGATCCAAATGGTATTGTCGAAGCGAGTTTCACTAAGTACCGCACCTTCCAAGCGTGCATCACTGAGGTTTGCATAAGACAGATCCGCACCGGCTAGGCGTGCGCCGCGCAAATCCGCACCGCGCAGACTGGCGCCGGTTAAACGGGCATTGCTGAGATCGGCACGGCGTAAATCGGCGAGATCCAGCTGCGTATAAGCCAGATCCGCGCTGATCAGATTCGCACCAACCAGTCGCGCACCTGTGAGATCCATATTGCGTGCCTGCACACCGTGCAAGTTGACCTGTTCTGCCATCAGCCCCGGCATCTGGCAATTACTCCAATTCACCTGCGGGCCTGCGGCGGCGCTGCAGTCGGATGCGGGCGGTGGTGCATCGGGAGTAAATAACGCGAAGATGATAACGAGTACAGCAACCACACCCAACAGACGTCGGCACTGCGGGCCACAGGGGCCAGTTTTGACGGCACGTCCCTCATCCAACACGCTGCGGCGCAATTCACGATGCCGTAGCGTTTCCACGTCCTCATCTTGTCGACGGTCGTTTTCACGGCGTTGTTCTGTCGGCTCTGCCGACATGCGCTCCGAGCCCAGCCGCCGATCGCCACCACGACGTTCATCGACACGCAGCCGTGCCAGGTGCAGACGCTGACGATCTTCCTCGGAATCGACATGCCGCATTACCTCAGGAATCAGGTGCTGCAGCTCTTGCATCGGCGTCCAGAGTTCCCGATCCATGCTGAGTTGATCATCCTCACGGATGCGTCCCAACAGGATGTAATGGGTAATCTGCTGTTGCGGAAACGGGCCGCGCACGTGGCCGTATCGCCGTGTGTACCAGAGATGGTCCTGTGCCTCTGTCATGCTCTTCTCTTTGTGGCCTGTGCCGATAATTCTTACGATTTTGCCCCGGTAGTGGCTTTTGCGGTACAAAGGTCTTATTGAAGCTTAGGTCAGCGCATGACCTCACTTGCAGGAACGGCCTCTGGCCGATAACCCACTCATGAGCACACCACCCACTGGCCCCATTCTGCCACCCGCCGTAACAACGCCGGTGACGCGCAGTGACACAACACTCGCCACTTGGCGGGTCGGCCAGGTATTGGCCGCAACCGTTGTTTCCAATCCGCAGCCCGGTCAGTCTGAACTCCGCATCGGCAATCTGCTGGTGAAGGCTCAGACTGGCACACTCAATCTCACTGCAGGCCAAACACTGCGGCTGGAAGTCGCCAGCCTCAAAGAACTTCCGGTCCTGAAACTGCTCAGCCTGCTACAGCAGCATAATCCGGTTGCCCAAGCGCTGCGTAGCGTACTGCCACGTCAAGAGCCATTGTCGCCCCTGTTCACAGCGCTGGCGCGGATTGCAAACACCGCCGCATCAGGTACACCACTCGACCCGGCCATCTCCCGTCTTGCGCGCGAACTTTTCGCGCGGCTTCCGGATACGACCAGTGTCTCCCGCCCCAATAGTCTGCAACAGGCCTTGCGTGACAGTGGCATGTTTCTCGAATCCAAACTTGCACAATCCACCGCACCACAACAGCCGATACCCAAGGGCGAGACGATGGCGCAAGATTTCAAGGCGAACCTATTGCGCTTGGTTCAAGTCCTGCGTGAAAACGTTGCAAATTCCGCGCCCACCGCCGGGCGTAGTGCAGCAACCGCCCCGGTCGCTGCACAGGCCACAGTACAGACCACAGCTGCTGCACTATCCAGCCAATTGGCCAGCACGCTCGCCGCCACAGCCAGCACTCGCTTATCACCAGGTGTAGTCAGCGATCCCAGTGCACCGCTACAGCGTGGCCAGCCACCCCTGCCACCACCGCTGGCCGCATTGGCGCAACTTGCCAAGTCCGGCCAGCCTCTAACCCCGCAAGAACTGCTGCGGCATGTGGAAGGCGCACTCGCACGGGTACAACTCAATCAGCTCTCCTCACTGCCATTGGATCGTCAGCTGGCACCGGAATGGCTGATTGAATTACCGGTACGCCGCGACAGTGAGACAGACATCTGGAGTCTGCGCATCAGTCGTGATCAAGAGAAGGAAAAAAATGCCGCACCGAATGCGACTCCGGACTGGACCGTAATGCTGGCGTTTGATCTCCCCGGCCTGGGCCCCATGCAGACGCGCGTGAGCCTGCGCGGCGACCGCGTCACGGCGCATTTTTTTAGTCAGACTCAAGGCATACTGCCAGTGATTTCAGAACACCTACCGCTGCTACAGGCGCGTTTGCAACAGGCCGGTCTACGGGTCGACGACTTGAGCTGTCATCACGGCCAAATCCCCACGCCTGCACGCCCACCCAAAACCCGTATCCTGGACGAACGTGCATGAACGACAAAGACCGCACGCAGCAGCAACCACGTCGCGAATTGGCGGTGGCGCTGAAATACGATGGTGAAAACACCCCGCGCGTCACGGCCAAGGGCAGCGGCGATCTTGCCGAGCAGATCGTCGCCCTGGCCATCGAACACAATATTCCTATGCAGGAAAATGCACTCCTGGCGAATACCTTGGCGCAGTTGGATTTGAACGCAGAGATCCCGCCGGCGTTGTATCTCAGCGTCGCTGAGATTATTGCCTTTGCGTATTACTTGTCGGGGAAGGTACCGGATAGGTACTAGGTACTAGGTACTAGGTACTAGGTTCGAGGTTCGAGGTTCGAGTTTTAACTCTAGTACCTAGAGCCTAGAACCTAGAACCTCGTTCTATATATCAGCTCGCTTTCGCGACCCCACCATGCAGCATGGCAATCAATTCAGCCTCACCGCGGGTGAGACCGCATTGAGCGATGAGTTCTGAAACGTCAGCACCCCGCTGAACCATCTGAATAGCCTGGGTATAGGGACGATCGCCAGCAGTACGCATCTCGATCTGATCCTGACGTTCTATGAGTCGATGCACTTGCTGCTCCAAGCGTACCAAATGATCACCAGCACCGACAGACGCTTTGCATAAGGCCGCAAAATCATCACGATGACGCAGATTCAAATCTTCGCGGGAGTGCATCTGTTTGCGCAGGCGGCGCATGGCGAACAGCTGATAGACCTGCACCAGTACGAGAAAAATCACCAGCGCGCTCAGTATTCCTGTTGTCGGATCGATCATCATGGGCTGCTCGTCATGCCTCAGTCATCAGGCGTAATCATCAATGTGATGCTGGTCGTCGTCCTGCGGTTGTTCCGTTTCCGACTGCCGCTCCGATTTTTTGCGCGGCCGCCGTGGCGGCTGCTTGCGATCCTGGAGTGCATCCCCTGGCCGAACCGGGAAGATGGGTGGTGGAAATTTGATATTCCAGGATTCAACCATCGCGTTTAGGGCGCTACATGGAACCGATATCCGCCCATTCTCCGTCATTCAGTAATTTGTTCAGATCAACCAGGATCAACAGCTCGCCGTCGCGGGTGGCCACGCCCTGGATGTACTTGGAACTCTCGTCGTTGCCGACGCTTGGCGGCGACTCGATCTCGGAGGTGCGCAGGTCAACGACCTCAGCAACGGCATCCACCAGGATACCGACCACTAATTTGTCCGCCTCGATAATCACGATGCGTGTCGATTCGTCCCGTTCCTTGGAACCCAATCCCAGCCGTTCCCGGGTATCAATCACAGTCACGACATTGCCGCGCAGATTAATGATGCCCAGAACATAGTCCGGCGCGCCTGGGACCGGTGCGATTTCCGTGACGCGCAGAACTTCCTGCACCTGCATCACGTTGATACCATAGATTTCCTCGTCCAAACGGAAGGTCACACACTGCAGTACGGAATCGTTATTCACTTGCGCGGCTAGGTTCATGGCTCGCCTCTATGATTCAGAACCCGGCACTCGCGACCGGGAATTCGGGAAGGGTTGTCAAATTACAGACACCCTCATCTCCGTATACATGTCTAAAGGCATTAACTGTGCCAGTAGCCAGTCCTTGGCCAGTAAATGCTAGCCTGACGCAGGCCCGCTATTCAGTAGCATGGCAGCAAAGGCTTCCGTGTCGATCAGGACGCACATCTGTTCAATCACGGTACCGGCCAGCCAGGGCCGACTACCCGCTTGGCTACGCCATTTAACGTCGCTACTCGACAAAGTAATCACCTCGGCCACATCGTCACAGGCTAGGCCCCAGCGACCCTCGTCGATCAGAATAATCTTGCCGAGACGACCGCTATCGACCGCCGGAAGACCGGCGCGACGTTCCACCGGCAATACCACGTTAGCGACATCAATCAGCTTTACCTTATGGTCCAGATGCGTCCGCAGACCTAGAAACCAGGGCTGATGGTTAGGTAATTCCGTCACGGCCTCGGCATCCCAGGGCAACACCCCATACAGCTTGGCCAGCGGCAGTGCCAGAGTCAGCCCCGCGACCTGGAACATCAGGCATTGGAATTGTCCCTGGGCCCATTCCGGGTAAGCCGCAACAACCGGTTTAGGGGCCACTTCCACAGCGGGTTCCCGATCTGCAATGGGTGCCGGAATTGATTCCGGCAGGATAGCTCGCACAATCCGGGAGATTTCAACTGGCGGGGTCGCCGCCGTTTCGACCACCGGCTCTGTCACATCCAACGCTACGGGCCGCAGTAAGGCTTGCAGGTAGGCACCCAAGGCCAACTGTTGATCGAGAATTACCAACTGCGCGGAGCGCGCCTCAGTTTTGACAGCCTTATCGTTCATGCCCGCACCTGTCCCTCATCAGCCACGTCGGGCTCCATCAAATGGGACGGCCTATCCAGCAGCTTGTCTAACAGATTCAGATACGCCAGCGCACCACGCGAACGCGGCTGCCACAGCGACAGCGGCCGGCCGGCCTTGCTGGCCTCGCGGAACTGAGTATCCACCGGAATCAGTTCAGGCCAGATTTCCTGGTCGTAACGCTCGCGCAATACCTGCAATGCGTCGCTGGAGGCACGGGTACGCCGGTCATACATGGTCGGCACAATCAGTTTCGGCACTTCACCTCCGCGCGCACGACTGATCATCTTGAGGGTATGCAGCATACGTTCCAAACCTTTGAGAGCGAGGAATTCACATTGCACCGGAATAAGAAGTTTGTGGCAGGCCGCCAACGCATTCACCATCAACACACCCAGCATTGGCGGACAATCGATCAACACATGATCGTAATGCGCTTGCAGATCAGTCAGCGTCTGCGACAACACCAAACCCATGCCATCCTGCGTTCCTAATTGCCGATCTAGTGTTGCCAGTGCCGTTGAGGCCGGCAACAGACTGAGATTTTCGAATTTCGTGGCATGCAGCACGTCTCGATAGTGCGTGCGCGGGCGACGGTCGGCGCGATCTTTGAACAGGGTGTAGACCGAGATCTCGATGCTGTCGGGGTCCAGTCCGAAATAGGTCGTCAATGAACCATGCGGATCGAGATCAACCATCAGCGTACGCTGACCCTCGGCCGCCAACAAACCAGCCAAGGTCACTGCCGTAGTGGTTTTACCCACCCCACCCTTTTGATTGGCGATCGCCCAAATCTTCATGGCTGCGTCGCTCCGGCAGGTTTTCCTCGGGCATTTTCCTCGGTGACGATAGTGCCAGCCTGATCGACATCGCGCGTCCAACGCGGATCGACACCCGGCATGACCACCAGCACCACTCGACGATTTCTGGCGCGCCCTTCCGGCGTTTCATTGTCACTCATTGGCTTGTACTCGCCGTAGCCAATGGCAGCCATCCGATCCGGTGTTACACCATAGTCAGTGAACAAATGAACAACACTCGCGGCGCGCGCCGCCGACAATTCCCAGTTAGACAGGAACTGGACTGTGTGGATTGGCACATTGTCGGTGAAACCTTCGACATGGACCGGGTTGGGAAATTTCGCCAGGATCTCTGCCAAGGGTTGCAGCATGCTAAATGCGGCCGGTGCCAATCGCGAACTACCGCTCGGGAACAGGATGCTGGACTTGATTTCAACTTCCAGCCAACGCTTGTCGCGCCGGACATTAATCAGATCATCCTCGATGAGACTACCCATGGCCGCAACAATTTCATCCGCAATTTGCTGAATATGTGTGTCTACGCCCTCTATTGGCGGCGCCTTATTCGTCTCATTGACGCGTTCCGCGTCCGGATCGTACGCATCGTCCTGGCGAGTAATATCCTTCTGCGGCTCGGGTTGCTGCGGAATCGGCAAGGCGATCAAACTCGGTATGCCTTGCATCGGCACGGCGCTACCGACGCCGTCTACACGCTCACCCAACGACACCAGATCAGCACTGTGTGGCGGCGAACGAAATGCCGCCGTCAGTGAATCGGACAATACGCGATATTTTCCTTCATTGACCGATGAGACGGAATACATGACGACAAAAAACGCAAACAACAGCGTAATGAAGTCGGCGTAGGATACCAGCCAACGCTCATGATTCTCGTGCTCTTCGTGTTTCTTCCTGCGCGCCATAGCGATTAATGTAAATAACCGTTGAGCTTAGTTTCGATATTGCGCGGATTCTCACCTTCGGCAATCGACACCACGCCTTCCAGCAGCATCTCGCGATAACGGGTATGTTTGTGGATATGCGACTTGAGTTTGCTGGCCATGGGCAATAGAAAAAGATTCGCTAAACCGACACCGTAGATGGTTGCCACAAAGGCCACGGCGATACCGGCACCCAATAGACTCGGGTCGGCGAGATTATTCATCACATGGATAAGGCCCATGACAGCGCCAATGATGCCAATGGTTGGGGAATAACCGCCCATGCCTTCAAAAACTTTGGCGGCTTGGATATCGCGATATTCCTGACTGTCCATATCCACCTCCAGGATGCCGCGGATGATCTCCGGCTCATTGCCATCAACCAGCAATTGCAGCCCTTTACGGGCAAACAGATTGGCTTCTTGTTCGGCAATATTTTCCAACCCAAGCAAGCCTTCGCGACGGGCGATATTGCTCCAGCTGACAATTTTTTCAATCGCCTCCGAAGGCGCATTAATGGGCGGCTTGAACACCCAGGAGGAAATCTGCATGGCGCGCATGAACGTGTTGAGCGGTACCTGGATCATTATGGCACCGACGGTACCGCCGCCGACAATCAAAAAGGCCGTCAGCTGAATTAATGAATCGGTGTGCCCACCTTCAAGAAGGTTGCCGCCAATGATGGCGCCAAGGGCAACAATGACACCGAGTATCGACAGGATATCCATCTAGACACTCTTCGCCAGTTCGTGCCCGATATCGCCCAAAGAGAGGATTTGATCCGCGAGGTTGGCCTCTACAATGGCGGCCGGCATACCGTAGATAACACAGCTGTCTTCATCCTGTGCCCACACGGTTGAGCCACCTTTCTTTAACGCGCGCGCACCTTCACGACCATCGGCACCCATACCGGTCATGACCACTGAAAGCACCTTACCCGGAAAGATTTCCGCGGCGGACCCGAAGGCCAGGTCGACACTGGGACGGTAATGCTGACTGGCATCGCCGTCATAGATGCGCACCAATACTTTGCCACCGCGATCGACCAATCCAAGCTGGCGGCCGCCAGGTGCCAGATAGGCCGTACCTTTCACCAACATCTCGCCATCCTCGGCTTCCTTCACGTGAATCTGGCATTGTTGATCCAGACGTTGCGCAAAGGCCGGCGTGAAGGTAGCGGGCATATGTTGGATTAGCAGAATTGGTAAGGGGAATGCTGCCGGCAGTTGCATCAATACTTTCTGCAGAGCAACCGGTCCACCCGTGGAGCTCCCAATCGCAACCAAACGAAAATCACCACGCCGCTGTGGCGCAGCTGCGGCAGCACGCCGCGGCGGAATGGCAGGATGCGCACCCACTGTTACTGACGCGGCTGTCGATGCTGTAGGCTTCGTGCCGAAACCGCGCGCACCGATCTGCCGCACACGCCCACGCAGAATGCGCTTGGCTTCTTCGCGATCTTTCGAAAATTCGTCGAAACGTTTAGGGAGGAAATCCAGAGCACCGGCATCCAAGGCATCCAGTGTCGCCTGAGCGCCGTCATAGGACAACGAGGAAAACATCAAGATCGGTGTTGGCTGAATCTTCATGATGCGGCGCACAGCAGTGATACCGTCCATCACCGGCATCTCAATATCCATGGTCACAATGTCTGGCTTAAGCTCCATGACTTTCTGAATGGCCTCCCTGCCATTTGCCGCTGTGCCGACCACCTGCAGACTCGGGTCCGCTTCCAGGATCTCCACAATACGACGGCGAAAAAATCCAGAATCGTCGACTACCAATACCCGGATCACGTCACATTCCCTTCATGATATTTGCTTCAAATGACACCCATTCAGAGTGCATCACCAGATACGGTTAAGCGCAACTACATGCGTCGTGCATATTTTTTCATCAGACTCGGCACATCGAGGATCAGCGCAATGCGGCCGTCACCGGTTATGGTAGCGCCAGCAAAACCCGGCATACCCTGGAGCATGGCACCCAGCGGTTTGATCACCACCTCTTCCTGGCCGATCAGCTGATCAACCACGAAACCGACTTTCTGACTACCAACCTGCACCATCACAACATGTCCAACATGACCGCTCTCGCTGGCCTTGGGATTCCGCACCAGCCACTTGCGGAGATAGAACAAGGGCAATGCTTTATTGCGCACCAGCACGGTCAACTGACCATCAATGACATTGGTGCGGTCATGATCCATGTCGAAGATCTCGCTGACACTGGCCAATGGCAGAGCGAACGGCTGATCCCCCAGCACGACCATCAGAGTCGGCATGATCGCGAGTGTCAGTGGTACACGGATAGAAAGTCGCGAACCCTTACCCTTCCTTGAATCAATATCGACACTGCCATTGAGCTGCGCAATGCGAGTCTTGACCACGTCCATACCCACACCGCGCCCCGAGATATCGGAGATTTCCGTTTTAGTCGAAAACCCGGCAGCGAAAATCAGGTTGTAACATTCTTTATCATCCAGACGCGCGGCGGCCTCTTCGTCCATAAGGCCTTTTTCCACCGCTTTGCGGCGCAGCACATCCGGGTCCATACCTTTACCATCGTCCTCGATGGACAACAGGATGTGATCACCTTCCTGCTCGGCCGCGAGGATCACTGTACCAATGCGCGACTTACCGGCCTGTTCACGTTCCTCGGGACTTTCGATGCCGTGATCCACGGCATTGCGCACCAAATGCACCAGCGGATCGGCCAACGCCTCGACCAGATTCTTGTCGAGATCGGTCTCTTCGCCCTGCATTTCCAGATTGACTTCCTTGTTCAGCGCACGCGCCAGATCGCGGACCACGCGCGGGAAACGCCCAAATACTTTCTTGATGGGCTGCATGCGAGTCTTCATCACTGCCATCTGCAAATCACCGGTAACCACATCCAGATTAGCGACGGCCTTGGCGACATCGCTTTCGCCCATGCTAGCCTTCAAGGTCGCTAAACGGTTACGCACCAGTACCAGTTCGCCCACCAGATTCATAATGTCGTCGAGTCGCTTGGTATCCACGCGCACGGTGGTTTCGGCAGGAGCCACCTGCACCGCAGCAACGGCGGCAGCGGCAGCAGCGGCAGGCGCCGGTGCAGTCTGCTCAACAGGCTTAGGTGTGGATTTTGGTGCAGGCGCCGCAGCCTTGGCCGGTGCGGGCGTAGCCTTGCCATGTAATTCATCCAGCAGGGCCTCAAATTCATCGTCCGAGATGCCATCACCACTATCCGCGGTTGGTTTTTTTACCGGCGCGCTGGGTACGACCGGTGCCGCTGCAGGTGTTGCAGACGGTGATGCACCATTGCCATGCAGCTGGTCCAGCAAGGCCTCGAAATCATCGTCAGACATTTCATCGCCGCCCACCTTGGGCGCTGCAGCGACCGGTGCATCCGCAGCAGGTTTTTTTGCCTGCGCAGCGTCCAGCATCGCTTCAAATTCATCGTCCGTGACATCATCACTGCTCGCTGCAGCAGGTGTAGCAGGTTCCGGCGCAGCCACCGGCGCCGCACTACCGGCTGTCGTATAACTCTGTAACTCTTCCAGGAGCGCAGGATCTGAAGGGCTCGGTTCAACGCCGGAATGAATCTCAGCAAACATGCTGTTGACGACGTCCACCACGCGCAGCACTACGTCCATCAGGCCTGCATCGACTATACGTTCACCATTGCGCAGTACGTTGAACACGTCTTCGGCACGATGGCAAATAGCAACCAGATGCGTCAGGCTCAGGAAGCTGGCACCACCTTTGATGGTATGAAAACTGCGGAATACCGCATTCAGCAGATTACTGTCCTGCGGTGACTGTTCCAAGTCCAGCAACTGCTCACCCAGGTGCTCCAGCAGCTCGCCGGCCTCGACCAGAAAGTCCTGTAGGATTTCGTCATTGGGGTCAAAACTCATGGCATCCGTCCTTCAATACTCCAATAGTCCGTTCAGAACCCCAAACTGGACAATAAATCGTCAACATCGTCTTGGTTTTTCGCAACGTCTGCATGGTCCAAGCCCGGTACCTGAGGCCCAACACCACGCGATAGATCATCGGACAATGCGCTCGACTTTACTGCGATTTTTTCCGTCAGCGCCATGCGCTGCCCAGAAATCCTGATCAAACCCACCAGATTATCTTCGACATCCTTCACCAGATTGATCACCCGACGGATGATCTGACCGGTGATGTCCTGAAAATCCTGCGCCATCATCACATCAGAAAGACTTGCGTGCAGTTTGATCGCATGTCCGCTAGTCATATCCAGAAAGCTATCGAGCTCAGGCACCAGAGCGCGGAATTCATTTACATCCATATCTTTCTGACGGAAACGCCGCCACTTGTCATGTAGCTCTTCCGAGCGACTCTTCAATTCTTCAGAGATCGGCAGACTCTCTTCCACGGCGTTGAGGGTACGATGGGCCGCCTGCTCAGTCATGGTAATGACATAGTTCAGACGCTCCTTGGCATCCGGAATGTCATTCTCGGTCAACGAAGCTATACGCGAATCCAACTGGAATCCGTTTAGCGTGTTATGCAGTTCTCGGGTGATCTTGCCGAGTTCCTGAAACAGCCCGGAATCGCGTCGCCGCGCTAGATCATCCAATAGCTGTGATGCATTATCTGAATTCCCGGATTCCAGTTCTGCGACCAGTTGGCGCGCCTGGGCCAGGGATTCATCATCCATGACTTGTTTAGGTAGGCTCATGAGATCTCCGTTATCCGGCTGCGGCTTGCAGACGTTCGAAGATCTTCTCGATCTTCTCTTTCAAAGTGACAGCAGTAAATGGTTTTACGATATAACCATTCACGCCGGCCTGCGCTGCCTCGATGATCTGATCCTTTTTAGCCTCCGCTGTCACCAACAACACCGGCATACTTGCCAGCTTCGCGTCGGCACGCACCGCCTTTAACAGATCGATACCGGTCATACCGGGCATATTCCAGTCGGTCACCAGAAAATCGAAGTTCCCCGACTGCAACATCGGCAATGCAGTATTCCCATCGTCCGCCTCTTGGGTGTTGTTGAAACCCAGGTCGCGCAGGAGATTCTTGATAATCCGTCGCATCGTGGAGAAATCATCCACAATGAGAATTTTCATGTTCTTGTCCAACTCAACCTCCTAATATCAGGGACTAGGAACTAGGGAAAACCTGCTTCCATTGCCTGAGCCGTAGCACCTCGGCCCTAGAACCTGCTTTGCAGTAGCGGCCCTTATCTGACTATCTTCACTCGGACAACCATTCACCCATACGAGCACGTAAACGGATTAGCGCCTGCCCGTGAATCTGACAAACGCGTGATTCGCTCACACCCAATACCTCGCCGATCTCACGCAGATTCAGATCCTCGTCGTAATACAGCGCCATTACTAAGCGTTCACGTTCAGGCAACCCGGCAATCGCTTCGGCGAGAGATTTCTGGAAGTCTTCAACCTGCAAATTTTCCAGCGGCTGATTAGGCGCTTCGATACTCGCGCCATCGCCATCTTCACCAACACCACCCAAGGCAGCGGGGTCTTCGAAACTGAACACGCGGCAACCGGTCGCGTCCTGCAGGATCTTGTGATATTCGTTGAGACTGATGCCCATCAATGCCGCGACTTCGTTATCGCGCGCATCACGACCGTTCTTGTTCTCGATGGTACGTACCGCTTCGGCAACCTGACGGGCCTTGCGGTGTACTGAACGCGGCGTCCAATCGGTACGGCGAATCTCATCGAGCATGGCACCGCGAATACGGATGCCGGCGTACGTCTCGAAACTCGCACCCTGACTGGGATCGTAATTGCGCGAAGCCTCCAGCAGGCCGATCATGCCGGCCTGAATGAGATCATCGGCCTGCACACTCGGCGGTAGTCGGCTCATCAGGTGATAGGCGATGCGCTTAACCAATGGCGCATGCCGAACGACCAGTTCATCTTGCGATTTATCTTGAGTAGCAGCGTATACGGCAGCACCCTTCATGGCAGCACCTCCAGATGGCCGGTAGAGGACTGAATCAAACGTTCAACAAAGAACTCCAGATGACCGGCGGCCCCATTCGGTATCGGCCATTTCTCGGCTTTTTGCGCCAGTGTTTTAAATGCCATTGAGGCGCGCGCTCGCGGGTAAGCCTCGACCACTGGCTTCTGGCGTTTGATCGCCTTGCGGAGATAGTCGTCATAGGGAATGGCGCCGATGAAATCCAGCGTCACGTCCAGATAGCGTTCGGTCACTCGCGAGATTTTGGCAAACAACTCACGACCTTCCTGCGCGCTGTGGGCCATATTGGCCAACACACGGAAGCGTTGGATGCCGTATTCGCGGCTGAGCAACTTGATCAAGGCATAGGCATCGGTGATGGATGCGGGTTCATCACACACCACGACAATGACCTCTTGCGCGGCGCGCGAGAAACTGACCACGCTGTCGGAGATACCGGCCGCGGTGTCAATAATCAGCACATCCAGTTGTTGGCTCAACTCACTGAAGGCACGGATCATCCCGGCGTGTTCCATGGGACTCAATTCCGCCATCGCCTTGGTGCCACTCGAGGCCGGCACAATCTGTAATCCCGCCGGGCCAGTGACAATAATTTCTTCCAGGGTGCGTTCACCCGAGATCACATGTGACAAATCATATTCAGGGTGCAGACCCAACATGATGTCGACGTTACCCAACCCAAGGTCGGCATCCATCAGCATCACTTGCTGACCTTCCTCGGCCAGCGCCACGCCCAGATTGACCGATACGTTGGTCTTGCCTACGCCGCCTTTGCCACTTGTCACTGCAATCACCCTGACCGGCCGAGGTGCGGTCATATGACGCAGCCCCGCGGCCTGATCTACTCCTGCGTTAGACATGTACATTGGCCGCCATCCCACCAAACCGTTCTGCGAGGGTCTCGTCATTGGAATCCTGTCCAGCTTGCTGCATTAGAGAAACGGCGCGATTGACCAGGTTATGGGCACGCGCCGGGTGTAAGTCTTCGGGTACCCGCTGACCATCGCCTACGTAGGCCAGCGGTAATTTGTGTTTGGCGACCACCGAGAGTGCGCCGCCCAGACTGGCAGCCTCGTCGATCTTGGTCAGAATGCAGCCATCCAGCGCGGCGTTACCGAAGGCACGCACCGTCTCTTCCAGCACGCTCGACTGGGTGGTGGCATTCATGACCATATAGGTGCGCAGAGGGAAACCACTGTCACGCAAAGTAGAAAACTGTTCGGACAAGCGCACATCGCGCTGACTCATACCGGCGGTGTCGATCAGTACCAGGCGTTTGTCGACCAGACTGCGTAAGGCGGTCTGTAATTCTTCGTGGCTGGAGGCGACCTGTACCGGCACGCCGAGAATGCGCCCGTAGGTGAACAGTTGTTCCTGGGCACCAATGCGGTAGCAATCGGTGGTCACCAGGGCGACGCTACGCTGACCATGTCGTAACGCATAGCGCGCGGCGAGTTTGGCTACCGTGGTAGTTTTACCAACGCCGGTGGAACCGACCAGTGCAATCACGCCACCGGTGCTGAGGATGTCATCGTCGGTCACGGGCAACTGGTGAGCGAGCAATCCCAGCGCACGGCGCCAGGCCTGATCCTCATCCTCAACCGGACCGACCTGTTCGACCAACGTACGGCAGAGTTCAGTCGTCAGGCTGAGATCGGACAGACGACGCAGCAGTTCAGTCTGATGTGGCTGACGGCGCTGCAGGTCACCCCAAGCCAGATGTGCGAGCTGGTTTTCGAGCAGGCCGCGCAGTTCGTGGATTTCTTTACGCATTTCTACCAGGGCCGGATCCTGTGCCCAGTAGATGGAAGATTTCTTGGATTCGCCGCGGGCCGTTGCAGGTTCCGCGGCCGGACGTTCGTAACGGGATGCTGCGGAGCCGGCTATCCCCGTCATGGGCGCGTTGGCGGCAGTCTTGGGTGTGGTGGTAGCACCCGCCGGTGGTAACTCAGTCACCGCCGTATTTGGTGTACTACCGGATGGGCTATTGGGGGTAGCCTGGCCCATGGCCTGATGAACCAGCGCCTCGTCGTAGTCGAGCGCGGCAATAATTTCTATCCCACCATCGACCTTGCGGTTTGACAGGATCACTGCATCCGGGCCCTGTTCCTCACGGACCTTACGAATCGCTTGGCGCATATCCGCGGCGAAGTAACGTTTGATCTTCATGGCCTACACCTCAATTCACACTTGCGTTCAGGTGTCCGGGTCCCCACGACCCATCCCCTTGTCATTTTTCTCGGTCAGGCCGTCGCGGCCTGTCCCAATCCCGGTAGTCTCTGACCTACGGTCGAAACCACCTTGATCTGTTTGTTGTCCGGCACTTCGTTGTAGGCCAGTACATGCAGTGCTGGGATGCTGTGTCGTACCAGCCTCGCCAGCCATTGGCGGATCGGCGGTGCGACTAACAACACGGCCGGTTTGCCCTGCATTTCCTGCTGCTGGGTGCGTTCGGTGAGCGCGCGATGCATCTGATCCGCTAGCCCTGGTTCGAAGCCTGCGCCACCTTCAGAACCACCCTGAAGTGACTGTAGCAATATCTGTTCCAGCGCTGGTTCGAGTGCAATCACTGGAAGTTCAGGAGCCATCCCATTGATATGCTGTACGATCGATCGACCTAGAGCGACTCGTGCTGCGGCTGTCAAATTGCCGGCATCTTGAGTGCGGGCGGCGTGTTCCGCCAAAGCCTCGGCAATCGTGCGCATATCGCGGATCGGGATGCGTTCGCCAAGAAGGTTCTGCAGTACCTTGACAACCACGCCCAATGACAACGCCTTCGGAACCAGATCTTCAACCAGCTTGGGCTGACTCTTCTTGAGGGTCTCAAACAGCTGCTGAACCTCTTCATGACCAAGCAGCTCATTGGCGTGTTCTTGCAACAGGCTGCTCAGATGGGTCGCCACCACGGTGCTCGCGTCGACCACGGTGTAACCTAGCGACTGAGCATTATCGTGCTGATCCGATTCGATCCAGACTGCCTCCAGACCGAAGGCCGGATCCTGGGTCTTAATGCCTGGCACGCTGCCGTATACCTGACCGGGGTTAATGGCCATCTCACGATCCGGATACACCTCGGCCTCTCCAACCGGCACACCCAGCAACGCAATACGATAGGCATTCGGCGCCAGATCCAGGTTGTCGCGGATATGCACCGGCTGAACCAGGAAACCAAGTTCCTGCGACAGCTTCTTACGTACACCCTTGATGCGATCCATCAACGGTCCACCGCGACTGCGATCGACCAAGGGGATAAGGCGATAACCTACTTCCAGACCAATGATGTCGACCGGTCCGACATCGTCCCAATTAAGATCACGCGGCTCAGTACTGACAGCCTTGGGGGCTTCAATTGCTTGCTCGTCGACGAGCGCCTGCTGTTGTTGGCGCTGGCTCAACCACCAGGCACCGTAACCGCCGATGCCTGCCAAGGTCAGGAAGACCAGATTGGGCATACCAGGGATCAGCCCGAGCATGCCGATGATGCCCGCCGTCACACCCAGCGCACTGGGACGACTGAGCATCTGTTTGAGCATCTCATTGCCCATGTTCTGCGAACTGGAGACGCGGGTGACAATAATAGCGGTGGCAGTCGACAGGACCAGAGATGGGATCTGCGCGACCAGGCCATCGCCGATAGTCAGCAGGGTGTAATTATGAATTGCGGTAGCGAAATCCAGGTCGTGCTGGCCCATGCCGATGCCCAGGCCACCAAATATATTGATGAACAAGATCAGAATGCCGGCAACGGCATCACCGCGGACGAATTTGCTGGCACCGTCCATAGACCCGTAGAAATCAGCTTCATTGGTCACATCGGCGCGGCGGGTACGCGCCTCGTCCTGCGTGATCAGGCCGGCGTTCAAATCGGCGTCGATGGCCATCTGTTTACCCGGCATGGCATCCAGGGTGAAACGCGCGCTCACTTCGGACACACGTCCGGCGCCCTTGGTCACCACCACGAAGTTAATGATCACCAGGATGCCGAACACCACCAGACCGACGGCATAGTTACCACCGATCACGAATTCACCGAACGACTCGATCACCTTGCCGGCAGCGGCCGTTCCGGTATGTCCCTCCATCAGCACTACGCGGGTGGAGGCCACATTCAGTGCCAACCG
>JBGSOE010000434.1:0-3682 GCA_041739295.1 Thiohalobacterales bacterium
AACATCACCGCCGAGGATCGCGCCGATTTTGCCCGGGTGCTGCACCGCACCATGGCGCGCCTGGACGCCGTGATCGGTGGTGCACAGTACAATTTCTTTCTGCATTCCAAACCGCGCGGCGACGAATTCGCTGATTGCGACGCCAGCTATCACTGGCATCTGGAAATCTGCCCGCGTACCAGCATCCCCACTGGTTTCGAGCTGGGATCAGGGTTGTTCGTCAGCACCACCAGCCCCGAAGACGCCGCTGAACGCCTGCGTGCCATCGATTTAGACAATCCGCCCGTGTGACGTACCTCCTGAGACGACCATGCAGGCACACAAAAAAGTGATACACTCAATCGCACCGGAATCCGAGTGGATTCTCCCAATTACGCGCTCTTCAGAGTCGCCATGAACTCTCCAAAACAAAACTTTCTCGTCATCTCCGCTCTCGGTGCAGACCGGCCGGGTCTCGTCAACGAGCTTTCACGCTGCGTCCTGGAAAACGGCTGCAACATCGCCGACAGCCGCATGACTGTATTGGGCGGTGAGTTCGCCATTATCCTGCTGGTCACCGGCAACTGGAACGCTGTCGCCAAGCTGGAAGATCAGTTGCCGCCGCTGGCGGAGCGCATGGAGATGACCATCACCTGCCGCCGCACAGCCTACCGTGAGCCGCGCCGTGATCTACTGCCCTATGCGGTGGATGTGGTCGCGCTGGACAATCCCGGCATCGTGCACAATCTGGCGAGTTTCTTTTCCAGCCGGAATATCAATATTCAGGATCTCACCACGAACAACTATGCCGCGGCGCACACTGGCACCGAGATGTTCTCGGTACACATCCTGGTGGATATCCCGGCCCAGATACACATCGCCACGCTGCGCGATGAGTTCATGGATTTCTGTGATCAGCTCAATCTCGATGCCATCATCGAACCGGTCAAAGGCTAGGAACCCAACAGAACTTATTAGTGGAGCCGATATAGGTTTTAGAGGGATAGCATGAGCAAAATCACCGTCGGCAAAAAAATTCCCGACTTCCATTGCCCAGCCACCGGCGACAAAAACATCCGCTTGGCCGAGCTCAAAGGCAACCCCGTCATCCTGTATTTCTACCCCAAGGACAGCACACCGGGCTGTACGCTTGAGGGTCAGGATTTCCGCGATCAATACAGCAAACTCAAACTCCAGAAGACGCTGATCTTCGGCGTGTCCCGCGACAGCCTGACGTCGCATGAAAAATTCAAAGCTAGACAGAACTTTCCCTTCGATCTTCTATCCGACAGTGAGGAGGCACTCTGCTCCCTGTTCGACGTCATCAAAGAAAAGAACCTGTACGGCAAAAAGCACATGGGCATAGAACGCAGCACCTTTCTGATTGACGCAACCGGTGTCTTGCGCGCGGAATGGCGCAAGGTGAAGGTCAAAGGCCATGTCGACGAAGTATTGAACGCCGTCAAGGCACTCACCAAGTAATAAGGGGGCGAATTGAGCAACGCAAACAACGCTGGAAAACGGCTTTTCGTATTGGACACTAATGTCCTGATGCACGACCCCACCGCCTTGTTTCGTTTTCATGAACACGATGTCTTTTTACCCATGGACGTGTTGGAGGAGTTGGACAACTCCAAGGTCGGCATGACCGAAGTGGCGCGCAACGTACGCCAGGTCAACCGCTTCCTCGACGAACTCATCACCCAAAGCGGCGTACGCGACATTACCGCTGGCGTCCCGCTGAGCAACCGCATCGCCAACAGCAATGGTAAAGGTCAGGCCTCCGGCACGCTGTTCATTCAGACGCACACCCTCAAGGCTGATTTGCCCGAGGGCATGCCAGGCAACAAAAAAGACAACAGCATCCTGTCCACGGCACTGGCGCTGCACGACGAACGCCCGGACGTCACCGTCACACTGGTCACCAAAGATATCAACCTGCGTATCAAGGCCACCGTGCTGGGTGTGCATGTCGAGGATTATTTCAACGATCAGGTCTTGGAAGACGTCAATCTGCTCTACAAGGGCAGCGCGGAACTCCCGGAAGATTTCTGGGACACGCATGGCGACAACATGGAGTCCTGGCAGGAAGAGGGCCACACCTTCTATCGCGTGCGCGGACCGTTGGTGGAGCAGTGGCATCCCAATCAGTGTCTGTCGGTAGAAGGCAGTCGGCAAATGGAGGTCCTGGTACGTCAACGCGAGGGCGACAGCGCCGTATTGGAAGTGGCCGCCGATTTCCGCAAACCCAGCCACGCCGTGTGGGGCATCAACGCCCGTAACCGCGATCAGAATTTCGCACTTAATATTCTGATGGACCCAGATGTGGATTTCGTCAGCCTGGTCGGCCAGGCCGGTACCGGCAAGACCCTGCTCGCACTCGCGGCAGGATTAGTGCAAACGCTGGATGAAAAACGCTACAGCGAAATCATCATGACCCGCGTCACCATCCCGGTCGGCGAAGACATCGGCTTCCTACCGGGTACCGAGGAAGAGAAGATGACACCCTGGATGGGCGCACTGATGGACAACCTGGAAGTGCTGACCAAATCCGAAGTGGGCGGTGACTGGGGCCGCGCCGCAACCAACGATCTGCTGCACAGCCGCATCAAGATCCGTTCACTGAATTTCATGCGCGGCCGCACTTTCCTGAACAAATATCTCATCATCGACGAGGCGCAGAACCTGACCTCGAAACAAATGAAGACCCTGATCACCCGCGCCGGCCCCGGCACCAAGGTGATCTGTCTGGGCAACGTCGCCCAGATCGACACGCCCTACCTGACCGAAACCAGTTCCGGTCTCACGTATGTAGTGGATCGTTTCAAGAGCTGGGATTACAGCGGCCACATCATCCTGCGTCAGGGCGAGCGGTCGAGATTGGCGGATTACGCGTCGAATAATTTGTAAATCGTGTTTCGCGCGAAGACGCAAAGGCGCGGAAGAAAACCTCTACATCTGTAATACCATGCATCCCCTCTCCCCTCGCGGGAGAGGGCCAGGGTGAGGGGGCGTCAGCTTGAAATACTCTATACCTTGGGATGTTTGCGACTCCCTGTCGGACGCGCAGCTAGCGCCGCTGAATCCGACCTACCTTAGGTATGCGTAGTATCGTAGGTCGGATTCAGGCCGAAGGCCGTGTCTGACATCTACCCAAGAGCTGCGCAACAATGTAAACCCTAAGTACCAAAACGCCTTGAACACCTCAATGACCTTATCTCATATTAGGCATCTTGGCCCGATGACAATGGAAAAAACGTTCAGAATCTTCACTACCGTACTAATGGGCGGTCTACTGCTGAGCGCGGCCCTACATATAGCTCTTCTCATATCAGACAGTGAAGAATATCGGCATTTAGTTATAGCACAAATCGTCATTTAGCTGATAAGCGTGGGACTGCTTTGGCACGTACGGCAATACAAAAGCATCGCGTTAATCGCATTCGCTGTACTGCCGATATTTTTTTCGTTTCTCAACGCGATGTACGTAAACTACGGAAATATTGGAGCTCACTTGATGGTGTTGTTGTTGTTTTGGGTTGTCTATGGCATTTTGATATTCGGTGTTCGACGCAAATTTCTAATTGACGTCGAGCTATAAGATGCGAAACTAAAAGTGTGGGGCTTATTGATCCGCACAAATAACCGAATGGTGGATTGATAGAAGATTTCCCCCCTCACCCTGGCCCTCTCCCGCGAGGGG
>JBGSOE010000444.1:0-2055 GCA_041739295.1 Thiohalobacterales bacterium
CCGCCGCTGGAAGTGCGCCGATGAGTCTGTCGGTCGCGGGCTTGTTACGCCTGACAGCGCTGCGGCGCGCCAATCTGTTGCGCTATTGGTTGCGGCAACGACGGGCATCAATGCCGAGCGCTGCCGTGTTGGCGCGGATCGAGGCAGATGTGTTGCACGCCGCCACCGATGCCCAGCCACTGGTGCATTGGGGCGGGGTCAATTTGCGTCGTTACCGCGATGCACTGTATCTCGATGATGTGCTTGAGGAGGGCGATCCAAGTCGCTGTCTTGATTGGTCGCTGGATCAAACCTTGTCCTTGGTGGGCGGCACACTGAGCGCATACCGTACACAGGGTGAGGGTGTCGCGATGCGGTATTTGGCGGACAGCCGCATACAGGTGCGTTTCCGTCAGGGAGGTGAGCGACTGCAGCCGGTGGGACGCCGCGAGCACCATACCCTCAAGCATTTGTTCCAGGATGCCGGCGTACCGCCCTGGGAGCGTGAGCGAGTCCCACTGCTGTATCTCGACGATACGCTGATTGCTGTTGCAGGTTACTGGGTTTGCGAGGGATTTCAGGCCGCAGAACAAGAGCCCGGGGTGCGCTTTGACTGGAGCCGCGCGATTGTGCCAGACGGGTCAATCTGGTAAGGTTCAACCCCGTCTTGTGGTGCTATTCAAGTCGCGCGTCAACCAGCTTTTTAGACGCGGTCTTTGACTTTATCCACGTCCCTAGCCGTTCGGATTTCAATGACTCGATATATTTTCATCACTGGTGGTGTAGTGTCCTCGTTGGGCAAAGGCATCGCCTCCGCATCTCTTGGCACCATTCTCGAAGCGCGCGGCTTAAAAGTCACCATGCTCAAGCTGGATCCCTATATCAACGTGGATCCCGGGACCATGAGCCCGTTCCAGCACGGCGAGGTATTTGTCACCGCCGACGGCGCCGAGACCGATCTGGATCTGGGGCATTACGAGCGCTTTGTCCGTACCACTATGGGCAAGCGCAACAACTTCACCACTGGCAAGATCTACGAGAATGTGATCCGCAAGGAACGCCGCGGCGAATATCTCGGCGGTACCGTGCAGGTGATTCCACACATCACCGACGAGATCAAACGCTGTATCCGCGCCGGTGCTGAAGGTGCCGACATCGCGATGGTCGAGATTGGTGGCACAGTGGGCGATATCGAATCACTGCCGTTCCTGGAGGCGATTCGCCAGATGGGTGTGGAACTCGGGCATGAAAAGACCCTGTTCATGCACCTGACCCTGGTGCCCTATATCGCTGCCTCGGGTGAGATCAAGACCAAGCCAACCCAGCATTCAGTGAAAGAACTGCGCTCCATCGGTATCCAGCCGGACATCCTGATGTGCCGCGCTGATCGGCCGTTGCCGAATGACGAACGCCGTAAAATCGCGCTGTTCACCAATGTCGAAGAGCGCGCGGTGATTTCCGCGGTCGATACCGACAGCATTTACAAAATTCCCTTGTTGCTGCATGCGCAGCATCTCGACGACATCGTGGTCGAGAAGATGAAAATCGACGTCAAGCCCGCAGATCTTTCTGATTGGGAAAAGGTCGTCGATGATCTGATGCATCCTCGGTCAGAAGTGACCGTGGCCATGGTTGGTAAATACGTCAACCTGACTGAATCCTACAAGTCGTTGTCAGAGGCGCTGATCCATGCCGGACTGCGCGCGCGCACCAAGGTCAACATCCGCTATATCGATTCCGAACGCCTCGAACAGGAAGGCGTCGACTTTGAGGGCGTTGATGCGATTCTGGTGCCGGGCGGTTTCGGCGAGCGCGGTATCGAAGGCAAGATTTCCGCGGTGCGCTATGCACGCGAAAACAAGATTCCCTATCTCGGCATTTGTCTGGGTATGCAAGTGGCGGTGATCGAATATGCGCGTCATGTCGCGGGTCTCGCCGGCGCTCACAGTACCGAATTCCGTCCGGACACGCCGCATCCGGTAATCGCGTTGATCACTGAATGGCAGACCGAGGATGGTCATGTCGAGCGCCGCAGTGCCGAGACCGATCTGGGTGGCAGCATGCGTTTGGGTGGAC
>JBGSOE010000446.1:0-2370 GCA_041739295.1 Thiohalobacterales bacterium
CATCGCGCGCTGCTATTGCACGCGACGCGCGGCCACCGCACTATGCAGGTAATGCGCAAATTGCCGACAGCCTGTGGCAACACTTGGACTGATCGCAACGTGCGTGCCGAACAAGGAAACGCCAGCCGGTGGCTCAGGAGAACACATCGTGGTGAATGTGGGCGATGCAACACTGAGACTGGCTTCCGTAGTCCTGCTGCTCGCCTCATCGCTGGCCTTCCTGCTCGTGGCGGAGCGAGCCGTTGCAGCGCTGTGGCAGTGGTACAAGTTTTATGGATACCCGACAAAGGGCATCATCACCCTGAGTTTGCGTACCGCCGCGACCTTCACCGTGACGGTGACGGCACTCCTGGTCAGCGCGCAGTTCGTGACGCGCGTTTCGAAGCGCAGATCGGAGGCGCCGGGCTATAGACTGGGCAAGTTCGCAACCCTCATCACCGCTGGCGCTTTCGCGCTCTACTGGCTCGTTGCGTTGAGCCCATTGAACGAGTGGCGAAATTAGTAGAGTCTCGGAGGCTGGCGTGAAGGGCGGTGATTGGCAAGCTTAGGGGTGTAAACGTGGTGCTGGCACGTGTGCTGGCGTGGCCGGCGGAGGTGTTGGCATGGCTGGCGAATTGTCGGGTACGGTACAGCGGCAGGCCCGATGGGTTTGGGCCTTGCGTACAATCAATGACTGGTCACCGAAACAAGGTGATGCTGCAAAGCTGGGCCTGACCATCGCCGCACAGTTCCAGCCGAAGGATTGACTGAGATTCGTCGT
The DNA here is from genome assembly GCA_041739295.1 of Thiohalobacterales bacterium. GTDB lineage: Bacteria > Pseudomonadota > Gammaproteobacteria > Thiohalobacterales > Thiohalobacteraceae > JAHJQQ01. The sequence goes on from JBGSOE010000446.1 coordinate 761, forward strand.
TAATCAGGTCATTTTTTAGAATATGTGAGTAGTCAGGAGCGGGACATGTTCAAAGCAATTGGAATTGATTTTGATGGCAGATTGAATTCATGGTGCATAACCTCGCAGTGCACCTACGCGTGGTTTCTTAATGCGGTAAGTGGAACCGAGGAAAATCTTGAGATCCAACGAGCCGTTATTAAGGGGCGTAAGGCTTACGCAACTTTGCGTGAGGACCTTAAGCGAGGCTGTGTGCTTCCACCAATTGTTCTTGCTGAGGCCGGAGGGAACGTATCCGGGCAGGTTGACGGGGTTCCAAAGAGCATCGGTCAGTTATCCGATGAGTTGCGAACAATTAGCGGTGACTCGGTTTATATCATTGATGGTCTGCAACGGACCAACGCCATTAGGCAAACAGTCGCAGAGCTAGAGGGTGATGATCGAGAGTTATTTCTTTCTCGCAAGCTTAGGATTGAGATTTGGCTGGGTGCTACGTTTGGAGCTATCGCCTACAGAATGTTGTTGCTGAATGCCGGTCAAAGACCGATGTCGATGAAACACCAGATCGAAGTACTGAGTTCGCGCCTGCGCCACGCATTGACTGATGTGCCAGGAATCGAGATTTTTACGGTTGGCGACGTGCGACGGCGAACTAGACCTGGGCAGTATCAACTGGCCAAGCTTTCGCAGGGATTTCAGGCGTGGTTGCAGGGGCAGCCCAATGTCGATGTGCGGAATATTGTCATGGAAGAACTGTTGGCTGAAGGGGCTGTCGAAACATTGGGAAGTTCCGTTGGAGGGCCAGGTACCTCTGATGAAGGCTCTGGATTCAAGCGTCTGATCGCATGGGTAGTTGATATGGATCGTCTGCTTGGCGTGGATTATTTACACTTTTTCGGAAACGAAACGGTGCTCCAAGGTTTCGCCGCCGCAGTTGGTGGGTCGGAGAGGCATCAGAAAATCTCGGAACGTGTATGGCCCGCTCTGGATGTGCTCCTCGTAGAGGCAAAGGCTGGCGCCGCTGCTGATGTGCTGGCGGTCGATGCTTTCAGCTCGCTGAGAACAGGTTTTGACGTAAGCAAAATAAATGTTGGCTCTGCAACTCGCGAGCTAGTCTTCGGGGCATTCCAAGAGCAATTTTTTTCAGGAGGCTTGCGTTCAATGCGTGAGTGCTGGGAAATTGCCGCGTCAAGGATCTGACCGTGGCAATTCCTCAACATATCTGCGTCGCATTGGGATGCGCAGGTGATCTTGATTCAGGCCAGTTAGGTGCACATCTTGAGGGGTTATCGTCTCTGCCCTGGTTCCTATCCGACCAAGTGGTTCGTGGGGTATTTTGCGAAGCAGTTTTTGATGAAACCAAGAGGCTGCTTGTCGAGGTCCACCCTGTTCATGGTGATATCGATTTGCTCCGGTACCTCGAGATTACGAAGGTTGGCAACGAATTTAATTCATTGCTCGCAATTCCGTCGAGTGTAAATGACGGGGTTGCTCGGGTCTACCGCGTTTCGTGTGGAAACCCGGCTTCACCTCGCGGGCACTGGCCGGCGGCGATAGGGTGAAACGGGCAGGTCGAGATGCCCCTTGAGCAAGTAGACAATGGTGCGCAGGTTGCGGAAGGTGCGGAACCC
>JBGSOE010000455.1:0-14869 GCA_041739295.1 Thiohalobacterales bacterium
ATCTAACCATCGCTCAGCTTGTTCAATGGCCTCGCGCACTTCCTCAGCAGGCTCCATAGCCCTCAATTCTGTCAGCCAGGCCTGCAGCTCCTCGATCGAAGAATAGGGGCTTACCGGCGGATCTATGAGAGTGAAATTATGCATGGTCATATCCCTTATGTGTGAACCGCGGCAACTTGTTCACACCTGTGAATCTTGTCTATACGTTCACACCCCAGCTACCCCGCGCCTCCTCAACTCATCGACAAGACCAGACACCGGCGTTTTAATTCGAACCAGAGGGTTTGCCTTGATCACTGCGGCATTAAGTCGCCTGATAGACAGTTTGTCATAGAGTAACGTGGATTCGATGCTTATATGGCCCATAAGGGCTTTTCGCACGTGGACATCGATCCCGCCCTCCGCTAGCTCTGTACCAAATAGATGCCGGAAGCTATGCGGGTGCAGGTATTCACGTGGAACCTTTGCCTGTTCACCATAATGCAAGATCATGCGGCGAATAGAACCGGTTCTAAGCCTGCGCGCCGCGCCGTAATAATCTGCAGGTGATACCGCTCGATTCTGAGTGCTGACGAAAAGAACTGTTTTCCCGTCCTGGAGTGTCCGATCGATTTTCTGCATATCCTGATGTCCAAGGTAGGCCCTAACCATCAAATAGCTTTCCACCGGCAGCGGCACAAGTCGATCATGCCCGCCCTTCTCCGATACCCTTATTGAGATGATTTCGCGGCCGCTTTCCTCATCGCGATCGACCGTCAGGTCTTCCTGATTGAGTGCAACCAATCCAGATACACGTATACCAGACCCTAAGAGTACACCCAATATCGCAGCGTCTCGGAGGCCTCGGAGTGTTTCCAGATCGGGCTGCATGAATAGGCTCTCAGCATATCGGATCGGTAGAACATGCGGCAGCTTTCGACCGATTTTTGGATATTCCAATCGAATCGACGGATCATCATCAATTAGGCCTCGCTGTTCCATCCAACGGTAAAACCCTCTAACCGCAGCAACGGCAGGCCTGCGGCTACGTGGCGCCACACCTCTCTGGTGAAGATAAATCCCGGCAAACTCAGCAAGATCATCAGGCTCTGCAGACACTAACCTTTTGCCTCGATCGATAAGGAAAGCAGACAGGGCCTTCAATCTATGCCGATACGTTCCGATGGTCCCTATTGATCTGCCCTGGCTTACCTCTTTGTGAGACAGAAATTTTGAAACTAACTCGTCGTCACTATGCATAATAAAGCCTTCCCATTGGGATCGTTTAGAAACACATCCGTCCCACGCTTGAACACGCTAACCTGTATGTCTCTATATAAATACCTTCCTCGATAATCACGAGTGAGAATTTCGTCGTTAATCGATGACAATCGCCCCAAAATCTCATAAGGCCCAAAATCGCCCCAGCATTCTATTGGCAGAAAACCAAGTTCACCTGGCAGTCTGTCAATGGTATAGAAAACAAACTCATTATTTCCCAAGAATCCTTCTGCAATTACTGTGAGTGTAACGTGGAGTTTTGTCTCTTTATTAATCAATAAATATGAAGATCCCTCAATTGGACGGGTTTTATTTGAGCGCAGATCATTCATTGCAATTCAACGCCTCCAGGTCACCTATGAACAATTCACCGTCTAATTGGCTAACCAAACACCCATATCCAAGCCAATGACCGAAACCGCGCACTGGGCTTTTCGCTACTGTTGCATCAATACCAATGAGAAGCCCGTTTGCGTATTCGATAGCCCAGAGCTCACATGGCCAGAAGGTCAACCGGTTGCCCTCGTTGACTCGGGAAACGACCGCTGTCCGTCCGCAGTACTTACCAATGGCGATTACTGTGAGCACATCCCGACCAACCAGGTATCTACCACCCTCAACCGGCACGCAGAAGCCGAAAGGATTCACCGTAGACATGCTTCACCATCTGCGAAACAGCCACACCGCGTAGTCTTAGAGGGGGGCATAAGCCCCCCCAACGCAAGCAGAACGCGATATCTAGGCAGTTCGAACGGACAAATCTGGGGGGCACAGGGAGAAAAACATGAGGACTTGAGGATTGCCCCTATTTTACGCGTAAATGATTGTTTATAAAGTAATACTCTCCCCTCAAGTTGACTTGAGGATGCCAGATAACTTGAGGGGCAAAAAAACACCAGTGATTCTGACTTGAGGGTTTGACCTTTCCCATAATTACCTGCCCTTATTCTCTCTCTCTTTGTTTTTAAAAGAAAAGAAGAAGAATAAGGGCTTGGTGTTGCTAAAACACCGATGAGTGAAAATACTAATAACCTGAGTAGATTTGAACAGAATCCGAGTAGATTTAATGTGAGACTCGACATAAAAACTGCTCCACGATCATAAAGATAAGATGAAAACACCCTAAAACCCTCAGGTCCTACGCTTGCCCTGTCCCTTCCCATAGAAAAATCACCCCATCCCTTCGACGGAAATATGACGTTGGCGCAGCCAAATTGTTGTGGGGGTGTGGGGGGAGATGATCACGCCTCGAGGCTTGGGGGCTCCGGGACTTTGGGTGGTGATGCGTAGAGCCCGAAACGCTTCAGCACCTCAAGACTAAGAGCGACCATGTGCTGCTCGCGGCGGCCCGAGATCGTACGCTCATAGTTTCCATCCAGGACCACTCCGGCATCAACCAATTGCCGTTTCAGTACCCGGTCTGATTTAACGGGTAAGGCGTTCCACTTATCGCGCAGCGCCATGGTGTGCGAGATATGGTCCATGATGTGGCTGGTGCGGACGCACAGGCACTCTTCATCATTAACCTCGGTAAAGATATACGGGTGTCTGAATACGCCCGCAGACAGCTCGCTGAGCAGGATCTCGATGATCCAGACCCACGGCTCACGATCGGCATCCGTCTCGGCAATGTGGCCATTCATTTCCGCCAGCACATCCGGAATGAACTCACCCTGATCGCGATCGATCTCCGCAAAGTCGCATAGCAGACGCCAGGCCGTCATGATTGCCGCATAGTTCCCGGCCATGCGCTTGGCGCCTTCATCGGTGGCAGATGCGCGCGAATTGTCCAGGCAATACTGCCGCGCCCGGTTGTACGTGCTCATCACCTGCTGCCGTGAATGCTGAACCAAAAACTGCAGCCACTCACGGACTGGGAAGCGTGGCAGCTCCTCGGGCATCAGCGGGCCCTTGCGATTCGTTAAGTCTGTCCGTACCACTTTGCCAAGCAGCGAGCGTACCGGCACGTCCTCGCCAGCCAGCAGCACCGGGGCACACACAAGATATTCCGTCATGGCCGAGCCACGCTTCGTCGGCGAGTATTGATAGGCCTCCTGCAGCAAACTGACCGCCTTATCGATTACATCCTGGCGGCGGGCTGACAACTCTTCCCAGCCCACCGGATGCGAGGTGTGCGAGATCGATGTCAACACACGAAACTCAGTTTGCAAACTCTGCCCGGAAAACATACTGAAGGAGATCGTGCGCTCCAACCGCTTCACCAGCGTCGATTTACCGTGCCCCTTGCCCGCCTGCATGATCAAGTGCGGCCAGAAGCCCAGGAACGCCTTTAAGTGCGCACCCAGACCCCATATCAAAGGGATGGTCGCTGCGTTGTTCTTGAACGTCTGCTGGTAGGCTTCAATGACCTTACGTGCGTCTTGCTTGGTGCCAGAGGGGAAAATCAGATTCGAATAGGGACATTGTTGATCTGGATCCGTGAAATAGCAGTCCGGACCTTCATTCACAATCGGCTTGCCGTCACGCCAGGCGATCCCGACAAAGTTCACCGCGTGCCGAGCACCGAGATCCGCACCACGCTCGAGGATACTGACCAGTCGCTGAAATTCCGTCCGGTTAAAGATCGGGCCAAATTCTTCCCAGCGATCTAACTTGTATAACTTCTTATCTTCAAACACAGATCTTACTAGCTTCAACCCGTGACGGGGGACCTGTGCAGTTGCTGCGAAGAGTATTCGCGGCTGGTTATCCGATTCACCCGTCATTGTGCTTGTTGCGCTAGCGACCGTTACGCGCGATAAAGCTGCCACCCGAAAACCGCAAAGGTCGCCGAACTCGTATTGAGGCTTACTTTCGTCATCCGTCGTAACATTGTGCGAGTCATCCTCACTAACATTCCGCTTCTTTTTCTTGTCAATCTCTCTCTTCACGAACGAGGTGAAATCTTCCTTGGCCCGATAGCGCCAATATTGGGACCAGTCATGCCCTGGCATAAACACACGCGGCTTGCCCTTGCCCTTGTCATCACCACGCACACCGGGAATCACATAGGGGTCCAGCCGCTTCAAAATGTGTTTCAGTTCCTCCGGCCCGAGATCCTGCAGGGCATCGTTCACATCGTTCCATTCCCACTCGCCCTGGTCCACCAGGTGCGCGCTGATATTCAGCCCGACCATCTGCTCATGCAGCCGCCAGGCAGCCCAGGCGCCGGGGCAACGCCCGGCCATCGGATGACCGACCGGAAACGGCTCATCGTTGTCCATGCAGAGCAATACCTTTTTGCCCTGCAGGAACCGCACATCGAGATTGTCCGCATTGCCGACACCGCGAATCGCGACCGCCGAAACACCCTTCATCCCGCAGGATTCAATCGACAGCGCATTGATCGGCGACTCGACCAGATACACCGTGTGCGCCGTTTTCAACTTGTGCAGATCCATAAACCAGGGATAGCCCTGTTTCTCACCCTGGCATTGCGTCTTGGTGCCGCCGTTCAGATCCGGATCGAGATAGCGCAGATCCACCGCCACCACATGCCCAGGATTCATCGTGCGCACAATGAACGCCGCGGCCGGGCCACCGTGGCCATGCTGGCCCGAGGCCACCTTGTCAGAGATCCACGTATTGAACCCAACCGACTTGCGCGTGATTGCCTGCTGAATGACACCCTCATCGATGCCACGCCCGACCAGGTACTCAGTGACCTGCCCCGCCTCCGCCAGACACCGATCAGCAATGAATTCAGCGCGTGATTTTTCCTGTCGTTCCTGCGGCGACTGATCGGGACGTGATAACGGAATGCCGAACAACTCATGCAACCGTTTAATGGCCGCACCGGCATCGATGCCCTCGATATACATCACCAGGTCGACGCAGGTACCGCCCTCGCCCGTCGAATGATCCTTCCAGCGCGTACCCTGGCGGTAGATCGACAGCGACGGCGCCTTGTCCGCATGATGCGGGCTGCGATAGTTGCTGTTCTTCTTCGGTCGCTGCAGATCCAGCTTTTCGGCCAGCTCGTGCAGATCGATGCGGTCCTTCAACTCTTCAATAGTAGCCATTTTTAACCTGCACGATTCCACGTTTAATTTCGACGTACCCGAAGGTTTGCAATTCCATTAGCGCCTGGCGTGTGCTCCATGGACTGTCGACGCCGATCCGTCCGTTAGAAATGAGTTCGGCGGTACGAAATCGGTGGCGATAAGGATGGCCACTCAGGTAGGCGTACACACCACGCGCGGTCCAACTGAGCTGAGAATTGAAGGTGGCATTATCGAATCGTGAACGGTGTGGATTGTCGCTATGAGGCGGTGAGATCTCATTCATGGCCAGTCCCTTCCGCAATTCTCCGTGTATGTGGGGAAGGCAGGGCAATGAATCGCAGGACTGGATGTACGACCACCCGCTCTTCGTCAATAAGCCGCTCGATCGCCGATTCAATTTCCTCCTCGGAGCCTGGCAAAAAAGAGACGAAATGGCCGACTGCAAACCATTGAGACTCCCACGTTCCCGGTCGTCCTGGGAGGCCCATCCAATTGAGAATTCTGTGCGCAAGTAATTTTTCTCTCTCGAAATTAACAATGACGACGGACGGTGGTACGCAACGGCATTTTTGGGATTGCATGTGTAAGACCTCCACACCACCCATCGCGGATGGCAGCTTCGGTTTCTCGCTTTGCTGACAAAATCGTCGGCCACGTTTTACCTTTCGAAAGAGTATTTAGTTACTTTGCCTTTTTGTTTTGATCGATCCACGCGTCCAAATCGGCGCGCATGTAGCGCACCGAGCGACCCATCTTTACGAACGGCGGCCCCGCACTTTTGCCGTTTGCCTTGAGTCGTTGCCGCGCGAGACGCAGGAAGTTGCGGCTCATTTTCAGATACTCGGCGACCTCGATTTCCGTCAAAAAGGCTTTCTCTACCGACAAAGAGTGCATATCTGCCATCGTTTTAGCTCCGAATTTTCTAGTAATCGAGTACTACTGAGGATCACGCACGGCTCAAGACAAAACAACACCAAGCGGCGGTGGGCCGTGGAAATCCGTGGTCGGACGGCCACTATGACCGGGCGATATGAGGAACGTGCTCTGGATAGCCCGGTCCGGCTCCGCTCGAGCTTTAAGGCGCTAGAAGGCAGCAACAAATATGCTGGTCGATGGGGTACATGCACCCCTGATATCAGGGGTGCAGTTCAGACCCAGACGATTAGCGAGAAACGAGGAGTAACTCCAGAAGAGATATCAGGTGGCGAGGGCACATAGGGTGGTCAGAAGGCACTAATACCGAGCCGGGCGTGGGTTGATACCACCACGGATCGCTGTGATTGACCAGGCGGTACCCCGTGGAGCCCAGGACGGAACCAGGAGGCCTCGGTTCCCCCGGAGCACCAGGGAAAGCATGGAAATCACAAACACGGGCACTCAGAGCCTGCGATGGTCGCGCCTGGAGTCATCAAGGGAAGGTAGTCGATCAAGAGATAGTTAGGACACGTTTGCGAGCCGCAATAGTAAACCTATCCGGCAACCCCACGTGGAGCAACTTGGTTCCCAGCACGGAGCGCTCGGGGAGCCACTACTCTCCCTTCCAATCCAGACAAAACAACACACACAAGTCACGCACTAACAGCATGTGACACGTATTACTTCGGATTTATTTGAATGATGTCATTCCGGCGAATGCCGGAATCCATGGCATTGCAGGCGCTGGATTACTCGCTACGCTCGCCCTGCGGGCCGCCTAATCGGCGTTCAACGCGCTTCGCGCTTTTGTACGACATTTAGATAGTCAGCGTCACGCCTTCTTACGCGCATCAGACGTTTCGCCAAAGCGACTGGTGAGATAGCTTCTGAAATCGTCACTGAGTTCTTTGTGTTTGAGTGCGTACTCGACCGTTGCCATCAGATAACCAAGCTTGCTGCCGCAATCATAGCGGGTGCCCTTGAACTGATACGCCAAGACCTGCTCTTCCTCCAACAAACGCGCAATCGCATCGGTCAGCTGAATTTCACCGCCAGCACCGCGATCTGTCGTTTCGAGCAATTCGAAGATTCGCGGCGTAAGAATATACCGACCAACCACAGCGAGATTAGACGGCGCATCCTTGGGATTCGGCTTTTCAACGATGCCATTGACGCGATGCAGGCGGTCCTTGAACAACTCGGCCTTGACGATGCCGTATTTGTCGGTATCCGTATGCGGGACTTCTTCCACACCTAGCACGCTGGTACGGTGATACCTGAAGACCGAGGCCATCTGCTGCAGGCAATTCTTGTCTTCGCCATCAATCAGGTCATCTGCCAAAATCACCATGAAGGGTTCATCACCGACAACGGGTTTGGCGCAGAGAACCGCATGCCCGAGGCCCAGGGCCTCTGGCTGGCGGACATAGACGCAGGACACCCCACGTGGCACTACCTCGCGGACAATCTTCAGCAGATGCTTCTTGCCACGTTTCTCCAGCTCGGTTTCCATTTCGTAGTTTTTGTCGAAATGGTCCTCGATTGCACGCTTGCTGCTGCTGGTGACAAAGATCAATTCATCACAACCAGCGGCGATCGCCTCTTCAGCAGCGTATTGGATCAGCGGCTTATCAACAATTGGCAGCATTTCCTTGGGGTTGGCCTTAGTGGCAGGCAGGAATCGGGTACCCATGCCTGCAACCGGAAATACTGCCTTTTTAATTTTGTTTTTCATGCCTTTGACTTAACCTCGAACGGAATGACGTTATTTCCCTGTGCCTGAGCCGGGGCTTGCATCTCGGGCACCAACTCACGAATCAGCTTCATAATCGCAGGTTCATCATAGCACTGGCAAGCCTCTTCCAGGCGGTGCATGCGCTGGTCGAGGTAATCCCCATCGACCGGTCGCGCCTGGGCCAGCAGGATTTTCTCATGCGACGTGCCTGACAGTTCCTTTTCGTGAAATAGCTCCTCGAAAAGCTTTTCACCTGGACGCAGGCCCGTGAACTTGATTTCAATATCCTTGCCCGGCTCACGCCCGGAGAGGCGGATCATCTGCTCGGCCAAATAGGTGATCTTTACCGGCTCCCCCATATCGAGCACAAAGATCTCGCCACCCTTACCCATAGCTCCCGCCTGAAGGATCAACTGACAGGCCTCCGGGATGGTCATGAAATAGCGGATCATTTCCGGGTGCGTGACGGTCAGAGGGCCACCTGCTCGAATCTGCTCACGGAACAGCGGCACGACGCTACCCGCCGAACCCAATACATTGCCGAAACGTACTGTTATAAAACGTGTAGCCGAACGACGATCCAGATTCTGACAAAAGATTTCAGCGACGCGCTTGCTGGCACCCATGACATTGGCCGGGTTGACGGCCTTATCCGTCGAAATCATTACAAACGCATCAACGCCGTGGCGATCTGCCGCCAACGCCATCGTGCGGGTGCCTAATATATTGTTACGACCCGCCTGACGAACCTGATGCTCCAGCATCGGTACATGCTTGTAGGCCGCGGCGTGAAAGATCACCTGCGGTTGATGCTGCTCAAGTACCTTGTCGACCAGCGTAACGTCTGTCACATCACCAAGACAAACATGTAAATCAAGTTTAGGAAAGACCCTGCGCAGCTCGCGCTCAATCTCGAACAGATTAAATTCGCTTTGCTCGAATACCACCAGTGATGCAGGCCCGATGTTTGCTACCTGACGGCAGAGCTCTGAACCAATCGAGCCACCGCCGCCGGTCACGAGTACTCGCTTACCATGGAGTTCATTGCGGATACTCTTCCAATCCAGCGATACTGGTTCACGCCCAAGCAGATCGTCAATACCGACTTCACGCAAGGAGTCTACTGCAACCCGCCCGGCCACCAGATCCTGGAATCGCGGCAACGTCCGGAAAGGTACGCCGGCGCGTTCGCAGACCGCTACGATACGCTGCATTTCTTTGCTCTGTGCGGAGGGGATCGCCAGAATGATCAGATCGATATCATACTGCTCGACCAGTTGAGGTATCTGTTCAGATTGCCCCAGGACGCGCACACCCTGGATATCCATGCCTACCTTGCGCGCCTTATCATCAACGAAACCAACGGGTATCAGTGTGCGCGCGGAATCTCTGAACATGTCACGCACCAACATATCCCCCGCTCGCCCGGCGCCGACGATCAGCACACGCTTACCCTCACCTATATATAAACGTCGGTCTTTGATCCAGCGATATAGTAGGCGTGGAAAACCCAGGAGGCCTACCAGGAGTACCGAATAGAGTGGAAAAATCGACCGCGGCATCAGCTCCAGACGGGTAGTTACAAAAATAACGACCATCACACTAAATGTACCGGCGACGACCGCCTTTATGATGCGTACCAGATCAGGTATGGAGGCGAATCGCCAATGGCCGCGATATAATTGAAAATATAAGAATGCCCCTGCCTGTGCGATAACGACTAGCGGAATCCATTTCAACGCCGAACTCATAAACTCTGGCGGAATCACTCCCAGGTTGAATCGCAACCAATAGGCGCCAAACCAAGCCACAGGGATCATCGCTAAATCGTGCAGGAAGGCAACCGAGGGGTTACGCAGCCAGTGATTACCTTTGAATGCTTGCATTGCGTTTTATTTCCATAATATGGATCGCGACGGCGACACAAAGATAGCCGGCAGCCAGTGCCAATAATACGAACCACTGAATGCGCTCGCTTTCACCGTTAATGGCAAGCGCCGCCACCGCGCATATTAGCATTACAACATACTCCGCTAATACAGTACGACGATGTCCCCAACCAAGTTGTACAAGGCGCTGATAATAATGACTGCGATGCGCGTGCCATACCCGTTCACCACGCAACGCTCGACGTAGTAAGGTCACAGTTGCATCGACCACGAAGGGCGAAAAGACCACAAGTGTCACCCAAACCCAGGCGATTCCACGCCTGCTAGCCCAAATAGCAAACGCTGCAACCAGGAAACCGAGTGTAGTCGAACCGGAGTCGCCCATAAATATCCGGGCTGGTGGGAAGTTGAACCATAGAAAACCTGCCGTGGCCGAGCACACCGCCATCGCTGCACTGGCAAATAGGGCATCTCCCTGCTGCCACCCGAGGATGGCCAGGGTGCCGAAACCAATCACGGCCATACCGCCTGCAAAGCCATCCATGCCATCCATGAAGTTGTAGAGGTTGATCAACCAAAGCGACATTACTACCGTCAATAGAGTGGCCACAGGCCCCGGGGAGAGCGTCATGCCCGGAATAATATCTCCATCAATGACAAAACCGCTACGGATCAGGATCAATGCAGCACCGAATTGAATGATCAGTCGCAGGTAATGAGGCAACCCATATCGGTCATCCAGAATCGAGACACAAAAAACCAGTGCTACACCCATAAGAATCTGCATTGGAATTTGTGCGGGTGAAAATATCATATGTAGTAGCCAGCCTAAAAACAATGCTGCACATATTGCGATTCCACCGGTACGAGGCATCGGTACAGAATGCAAGGAGCGCTCATTCGGCTGGTCAAGGATACAGATTGTCGCGTCTGGACGAGCCAGCCACCACGTCAATACCAAGGAGGTCAATCCTACCAATAGAATGACAACTGCGACTGGCATCAGTCTGATCCCGCCAAATCTGTAAAAAATAGTGCACTAGAAGGCATACCTTAATCAGTCACCCTGTATGAGCAATGCGGAACCCGAACTCAGTACAGCTGATACAGGATACTGTCTCATACGCGCCTGTCTAACAATATCAGCACGGAGGCATCCACACCCAGGCGCTGGCGCACAATATAGCGCATGTACAGATTCCAGAAGGCCGTTGTGATTGCCGTTGCGCTGGCTGCACCGATCAAGCCAAACTGCGGAATAAGGGCTAAATTCAATGCTAGATTCAATCCAGCCGCGAGAACAAGGATCTGCAACATTTTCACCTGTTGCCCGGTCATAGCCATGACGAAATCCACTGGTCCTGACAATGCATTGGCCAGCTGGCCGCATACCAGAATAAGCAGCGGAATATATGCTGACAAATAGTCTTCACCAAAGAAGCCGAGGATAGAGCGACCGAATAATACGATTACAAGCACCAGAGGCACCGTGAGCAGCATTACTCCCTTGGAAAGCGTGGCTAACATGTGCTGCATTCCTACAATATCATTGCGAGCATGCAGGCCGGCGATAAGCGGCCCGACAATGACATTGGCCGAAGCGAGTGCAAATACAATCAGATCGCCGATTCGACTGGCTGCGGCATAGTGCCCAGCCTGTTCATGGCCCGACAGTACACCAAGTAGCATGATATCCAAACGCACAATCAATAATTGCAATCCTGCAATAAGAGACAATGGGGCGGCAATCCGCAACCACTCATGAGTTCGCACTGAGGGCGGCGATGCTATCACATTGGCAGGCATGGCACGCCGCAGCCAGTAATTACCCAATAGGAAAGCAGTCAATACGGCCAAACCGTTCACTGTAAGCGCTACCGGTGCCGAGATCGATTTTCCTAGGCCCCAAGTCAATCCCGCAACCAATGACATGAGTACCAATGGCCGCACTATAAGCTCTGGTGATAAGGCCGCAGCGATATGGTGCATACCACGCAGAATCGACTGCCTCTGCAAGGAAAGTGCTGCAACGGGTAAGATTGCCATACCAATTAGAAAAGACCAGCGTGTATCGGTGGATATCCGTTGACCGATCGTCATCAGCAGTAGCGAGGCAGCACTAGCAATACCAATACCAAACATTAAACTTATACGATTGCAATGACGCACCAATCCCCGCAAATGTGACCAGTCAGCAGCGCCAGAATAGATTGGTACGAAACGTAGCAATAGATTGTTACTACCCAGTAACACCACGATAACCAATACCTGCAGCCAAGCCATGACTGTCGCAAAAAGACCATATCCTTCCGCGCCTAATTTGCGCGCCAAAATGATCTCAGCGAGAAATATTAAACCTGCGCCACTGCCTTGGATTACAAACGAGACTAGAGAGCCACGCGCCATGAGCTGAGTCGGTGTGTTGCCCGAGAATATCGAAGATATATACTTCTTCACCAGGCCGTTATCCCCGATAGCCTATTAAACTTGGCACGGTTGAATTCACAAATGGAATGCCATGCGTCAATATTGGCAATTTATTAATCCTGATTAATTATCCGATTCACGCGATTTCAGGAAATCTTGTGCCGTGATCAACAACCCCTGATCGACTGTCAAAGGCGGCGTCCAGTTCAATATTCTATTGGTCTTACTCATATCTACCTGTAGCGAGCCACAGAGACTCGCAGCCATATCACCCTTACCAAGCAACCTCAGGCCGGTATCGAGTAATTTATGTGTTACTGGAAACAATCTTGCCGGTTTACCCAATACCGCACCAAGCCGTCTCAGTAGCTCTGGCGTTGAAAGATCTTCTCCGTCCGAGACTAAAAATACCTGATTTGCCGCAGCTGGATGGTCAATGCAGGTTGCAATGAGGCTTATTAGGTTATCAAGGGCTAGCAGACTGCGCTTGTTATTAACCGCAGCAAGCGGTAACGGTATGCCACGCATCAGCCAGCGCATCATGGTAAGAAAGTTAGCTTTCACCCCGGGACCATAGACCAGCGGCGGCCGAATGATCACCACATCCATGCCGGTTTTAGCCGATAAATCATATAATCCGTTTTCAGCCTCATATTTAGAAACAGCATATGGGCCAATAGGTTTTGGCGTATCGCCCGCCTCAAAAGGCCTGTTCAAATGCGTGCTTTCGCCATTAACCTTAATCGAACTAATAAACACAAAACGTTTTACACCAGACGATAAAGCCTGATGTGCCAGATTCAATGTGCCCAGAGTATTCAACTCGCGATAAGCTTCCAATGCTTCATTCGAACCATCACTGGTAACATGCACAAGAGCGGCGTTGTGCACTACGACATCAACGTTCTCGAGCACATCCCTCCAGTCAGTATTAGGACCCACCTCGTCAATTGATTGAATTAATGGCGGTAAAGATGGCGTAATTCGTCTTACACTGGCCAGTGGTTGATGCTTCTCGGAATCAAGCAGACTATTTACAAGTGCACTTCCGATGAAGCCTGCACCACCTGTTACGAGGATTTTCATTTTTGCAGTTTCAGACATATCCATATGACTTTATTGAATTGTATTCCGGATGAACTTATTGACTAGCTTATATTACGCAGATTGAACGCATACGCGGCATGTTTGAAAAAATAGCGGGCCATACTAGTCATATGCCATAGCATGTATCTAGGGTTGCGATGACTTTCCCTGCGTGCATCATGTATAACATGCACTGAGGGGCAGAGCATCACCTTCCGTCCTGACTCCCATAGACGCGCACATAAATCGACATCTTCGTAATATAAAAAGTACTTCTCATCAAAGCCATTCAGCGCGATATAATCTGAGCTACGAATAAGCATAAACATACCTGCAACCCACGGGACAGGCATCGGCGGGCTACCTAGATCATAGAGCAACCCTCCCTTGCATCGAAACAGAGCCTTCTTTGCCAATCCAAAGGACGTTGGGAAATGTCGCGCACTATCCTCTAATCCACCAGCAGGATTTACCACAGCCGGCGCACATAGCGCGCTGTCATCAGACAGCATACATTTCAGCAGTGTTGGAAATGGATTTTCATCGATTCGTATATCAGGATTTAGCACTACAAAATACGGTGTCCTGACCATTTGAAAGGCTGCGTTATGGTTGGCACCGAAGCCTATCGGTTTCGGGTTCTCAATAATAGATAATCGAATAGGTATTGAAATGGCAATACTAGGCTCGGGGATGTTCCGAATAAGAATTACTTCATCTACTTCAGGGCATAAGGACAAATCCGTCAGTAAGTCAGGGAGTAACGAGCCATGCCCGTGACTAACTATAGACACTGTGATTTCAGCCATATTTAGATATTACTAATCACGCATGAAAACGGCGTAAAGGCAATACTGCGGCAGACGCTTATCGAGCCAATCGCTTTTAAAAGGCGTATAAAACACCATCGATTTTGTAAAGTTAGCATCACGCATTGTGCCCTCTAACTTTCCCTCATCGTAGAACACTTTATGATCCTGGTCACACGCATATCCATGACTACCCGGAACACCAACAAGCAGACGTCCACCAGGATGCATTACACGGTAAATCTCAGGCAATAGCCTGCGCGGATCTGACAAATGCTCGAGAACATTATCCAGCACAACACAGTCGAAACTGGCATCTTCAAAAGGAAGACTATCTATCTGCATCAAGCGCGCATCAAGCCCGCGCTTCAAGCACCAATCAACAGAAAAGGTATTTATGTCAACACCTACCGCGCCATAGCAGTATGCTAGGAAGTCGCCTATTCCACAACCAACATCAAGTATGCGTCCGTATAATTGACGAACCAATTTAGGATAAAGCCAATAATTTCTATACATCAAGCCAGTAACACTGCGCTTTCGAAGATATTTAAAGTAATTTTTATTAAAACTCAAAGTATCTGTAGCAGATCCATTATTACGATTGTCAATTACTGTCGATGACAGACCATTATATTTAGTAGCTAATACTTTACCAGGCCGTCGCTCCGGGATTATCCGCTTATCCATAACGCGGGTTATCTCAGAAACATGCACTTTGCGCTTAGCTTGAATAATCCGCCG
>JBGSOE010000457.1:0-17823 GCA_041739295.1 Thiohalobacterales bacterium
TTGCCGGCGGTGTCGCTGGCCATATGAAAGGGAGCAAACAGAAGTAATCGCTCTGTCACTTGGCGATCGGGTAAAAAGAAACCGATGGTATACACATAAGCTGCCTATGCGCTCACTGGAACGGCCGGCCCAGATAGAAGAACGCCGCATTGCGTCCCTGCTCGGCTTGCCCATAACCTATATATAGCGGGCCGATGGGTGTATCTGCACCGACGAACAGACTGCCGGCGGCGATGCCATTACTGCCGATGTCGTCGCGATCCTCCCAGGCGCCGCCATATTCCAGCGATGCGCCGATGTACCAGGACAATATAGGCAGCGCTTCATAGCGGCGGTAAGCCAGCACCGCCACCGAGGCCACCTGCTGACCACTCAGGGAATTCGGAGCGTAGCCGGACAATTGCAGGAACCCACCCAAGCGGTAACGAGCCTGCACGGGCGCGGTGCCATCGACCGTGGAATACACTTGCCCATACAGGCCCAGGGTAGTGTGACCAATAGTTGAGAACTGGGTGTATCTGGCCGCAGCCTGATCGAAATCGCTATCCCCTCCCAGATCCTCGCGGGCGGTGGCATATTCCACAAAGCCACGCACACCGTGCGATGGCCAATTGAAATCGTCCAGACGATCCACGGACGCGCGCGCGTAGACTTGCCCGGTGTCGTATTCGGTCTCCGGCTGACTCAGTGTACCGATATTCAGATCGATTTCACCGCTGCGGAAGCGATAACCGATTCGGCCCTCACCGTACACGCTGACCTCGCGCCCGACGGCTAAATCCCCTTCCAGTCTGGTCACACTGTATTCGGCCAGCGCATCGCCCGTACCATTGTAGATGCTGAAGTCTTGCCGCCCATAAGACACCTTGGGCGTGATGAAATAGCGTGACAGATTATCCAACGGTTGATACCACTCAGCGCCGATCATAGGCTCGGCGCCGACCTGCAGCGCGCCACGCAGCTCCCCACCCAGCGAATTGATCGCCATGCGCTGATAGGCCAACCCCAGATTGAAGCTGTTCTCGCCGCGCGAGTCGCTGCTCAATTCCACACCGAATTGCAGATAGTCCGGCCCCCAGCTGCGCGCCTCGGCGTCGACCACCACGCCGGTCTGGCCATTTTCCTCGACGACGTCGTAACGTACATTTTGGAACAACTCAAGACCGTAGATGGTGCTGATGTCTTGCTCGACCTGTTTGCGATCGAGCGGTTCACCTTCTTTGATATGCAGCCGGTCGCGAATCATGCCGTCGCCGACATTTGAATTATTTTTAATACGCACGAAGTGCACAATCGGCGGCTTGCTGTCCGGGCGCGCGTTACGTGCAGCGAGATGTGCCCGATAGTCCGCTTCCGGCAGCGACAGTCGCGCCAATTGCGCGCGCGCTGCCTCGGCGGCCTTGTATCCGGCGGGTATCGCCTCATCGGCACGGGTAAAATCGCCGCTGGTGATATCACCCAAATCGGGGACAATCAGAACATCGCGCTCCGTGAGACTGGCGATCTGCTGTTCGGTGTTGGTGCGCGTCATGATCCCGGTCAGCTGCGCCGTGATCTTGAGCACATTGCGTACCTCCTCCGGTTTCAGCAAGGGCGTGCTGATATCGACGGCGATGACAATGTCTGCACCCATGTCGCGCACCACGCTGATGGGGAGATTGTTGGTAATGCCGCCATCGACCAGGGTGCGGCCATCGATCTGCGCTGGGGAGAACGCACCGGGCACGGCCATGCTCGCGCGCATCGCCAGGGCGATGTCGCCCTTGGCTAAGACCACCGCCTCACCGGTACCGATGTCCGAGGCCACGGCGCGATACGGGATCGACAGCTTGTCGAAATCGTCCACGGTCGAAACCGGCAAGGCCAGTTCGCGCAGGGCCAGATCGAACTTCTGGCCCTGGATCAGTCCGGAGGGGAGTTTGATCTCGCCGTCGCTGTAACCGGGTTTGGACTGAACCAGATACAGATCGTCATCACGCTTGCGGCGGTAGGAACGATCCTCGCGCGGCGGCTTGTCATTGAAGATGTGCTCCCAGTCCATGGTCTTGAGTGCCGTCTCAATCTCATCGGGCGACATACCCGAGGCATACAAGCCCGCGATAATCGAACCCATGCTGGTGCCGGCGATGTAGTCGATGGGGATGTGCATCTCTTCCAATACTCTGAGCACGCCGACATGGGCGGCGCCGCGCGCACCGCCGCCGCTGAGTGCCAAGCCGATTTTGGCTCTCTGCGGTGTTGCCTGACTGCCTTCTTGCGCCACTACGCCCGCATTGAAACCCACCCATAGCAACAAACAGAGGCTTGTTGTGAGAATACCCCGCGACCCACTTCTCATCGATAGTCCTACCTGTTTCTATTGATTTGGATTGTAAGGCACACGTGCGGCTTAACGCTCGGGCCAGATACCAATCCGCGAAAAACAGCTCCGTGCCGATGACAGTCTATAGCTGAATAGCCCAAACCTCAAAACCGATCACATCGGCTCGCCGCCTGACTGTAGCCGTGTTGTCGAAATCAGGACATCGCAGCTTGTCCTCCATTCCGAACTGTTGAGTTGCACTTAATGTATTTTATATTCGGCGCATATAAACGCGCAGCGACCTGTAATTACAATCCTAAGATATACCGATGACGAATCATTTCGACTGATTTAATTCGTCCACCAGCTTCTGCACCCCGGGATCATCCGGCAATGCCACCGCTAACTTGCGCGCATAAATCAGCGCTGCCGGCACATCACCTGCCTCGCGGTAGATCGACACTAAGGTACCGAGTATGTCCGGCGTATTGGGTAGACGCGCATCGGCCTCGCGCAATACCTTGAGCGCCTTGTCGCTCCGCCCCGTCGAATTCAACGCAACGGCATAGACGTAGGTGTAGCGGACGCTGTCTGGTGCAAGCTGCGCTGCTTCAGCAAGCTCTGTGACAGCCGCGACCGTATCTCCTTTACGTATCAGCAACAGACCCAGCACATGATGCAGGTCAGCGGCCTGCGGTAATTGCGCCAAGCCACGGCGCAATACCTGCTCGCCTTTGTCATCCTGATCCAGTGCACGGTAGACATCGGCGAGGTTGACATAGGCACCGGCAAATTGCGCATCCAGTTCCAGTGCGCGCTCATAGGCCGCAATGGCCTTTTCGGCGTTGCCCTGGCGCAGATACAGATTGCCGAGATTGACGTTCGCGGTCGGCCAGTCAGCGTCTTGCTGTAGTGAGGCAATATAGTCGTTCAATGCCGTCGCACGCGCGTCGCGTCGATTATTGGGGAATTGATCATCAGGAATGTCGGCGAGAATGCGCGCGGCCTCGATGCGCACTCCACGTACCGGATCTTCGAGCAAGGGCGCCGCTGCCAGTACCCGGTTGACTGGATCAGCGACTTCGATGAGTCCCAGCGCGGCAATGCGCACCTCCGGATTGGCGTCGTGCAACAGCGCCCGCGCGGCGATCAGCATGTCCTGGTTCATATAGGGTTGCAGCAGGGTTGCCGCCGTCGCACGCACCAAGGCCGGGCTGGATTCATCCTGCGCAAGCTGCAGCAGCGCCGGGACCGCCCCGATGCCTTGTGTTTCACCGGCGTGCAGTGTCGTCCCGTAATGCGGTCGATCGCGCCAGGTCTTGCCATACCATTTATCCAGCGCCGCGGCGGCCCATTCCGATTTCTTCTCTGTATGACACTGGGTGCAGGCGTTCGGACTGCCGAGCGACAGCGACAGATCCGGGCGTGGCAGGCGGATACTGTGATCGCGGCGCGCATCGACCACCATGTAGTTCTGCGCCGGCATGTGACATTCGACGCATTGCGCGCCCGCCGTGCCAAGCTTGTGAAAATGGTGTTGCTGCGTATCGAACTGAGCGGCATCGTGGCAACGTACACACAAGGCATTGCCCTCCACGCGCAGTTTTGCCGTGTGCGCGTCGTGACAATCCAGGCAGGTGACGCCCTTCTGGTACATGCGGCTTTGCAGGAACGAACCCCACACATAGACCTCGTCACGCTGTTGCCCGTCGGCGTGATACAGCGGCGGCATCAGTTCGGCGAGGCGATGCGAGTCCGCCAGCGGCGCGCCCGGTGTCACGGTTTCCGTCAATGTCGAGCGACGTGCATGGCAGGCCGCACAGTCGTTCATTACTGCTGCATCGGCAGGCCGGTCGCGCTGCGCGATCTTCGCGCCACTCGCAAATTTCCAGGCCTCGTTCCAACGGCTGTGCAACTGTACGACCAACCCCCTATCGTCATCCGCCTGATATGGTGGTTTGACTTGTGCGGCCCAGTCGGTATGCCGTGAACCAGGTCCGTGACAGGCCTCACAGGAAACATTCACTTCACTGAAAGTCGTCTTGTAGCTATTGCTGGCCTCGTCATAGCCCTTCTTCAGATTGGTCGAATGACACGCAGCACATTGCAAATTCCAGTTCTGATACAGACCAGTCCAATGCAACGGATCCTTATGGTCGATGCGTTCATTCGGATAGAGATGGAACCAGCGCTGACCGCCCTCCTCCTGGGTACGCGCATCCCAGGCCAGCGGCAATGTCTGTAAACGCCCACCGGGAAACTCAACCAGATACTGCTGTAGTGGCCAAACGCCAAAGGTGTATTTGATCGGGTAATCGGTCAGCTTGCCATCGGGACCATCGGTGTTGACGACGAATTTATCATCACGCTTGAAGAAATGTGAGGCGATGTCGTGATAGGTAAAGGTCTGATCGGCAAAGTCGCCCAGCATCGTGGCGGCATTCGCCTCCTGCATGGCGAGATCGTGATGCGAGCCTTGCCACAGGCGGTCTTCCTCGGCATGGCAAGTAGCGCACACTGCGCGGCCGACATAGTTGGCTGATGCTGTGGCAGGTAGCGCCGCAGCTGCTGGCGGCACGGTTGGCGGTGGAACATGTTGCTGCGTGGTGCTTATTTCCATGTTCACAGGCGCAAGTGAACTCCACCACAGACTAAGCAAGGCGACGACGATAGTGGAAACGATTAAAATAATGATAAGTACGCTGCGGTGTCGTACAGTTTTTGGTGCGTTTTCACTACTCGTCAGTTCGGTCGGCTTCTGTGTCGTGCTATTTGCGTTTTTATTCTTGCTCACATGAACTTCCGATTTACTTCGAACCCGGTCGTGGTGTGGTTAGATCCGGCGGGACCAGTTGCTGGTTCAGTGTGAAGCCCGAATCAAACGCCAGCGCCTGCCAGGAGGGTGGCGCACTACCGCGTTGCACGAGTACCCAGCTGCGGCCGGTCTGCTGCTCGAGCATCACGCTACCGGTAGTGTCACTACCGCCACCGGTCAATTGGACCGAGACGATCTGATAGGTCAGTGGGGGTGGTTCTTCCTTGGCCGGCGGGGCCGCGTACACCGGCATAGTCAGGGCCATGAGCATCAGTGTCTTGATGGAAAATGCCTTCACGTTGCGTTCCTCATGCGTGCCATTGCTTGTCCTGATCTGCATGCTAGCAGAATGCGCTGAGAACGAAAGGGGGGCGAAGCTAGTAGTGATAGTGATATCAGGGGCGATGCACGAGACGGAAGAAATTGATCAGCTGATCATTCATTGCCGGAGGGGGTGCGATGGGTTTCGCTGTGGGTTTCCAACAACTGGAAGGCAGCACCGAGTTCGGCCTGCAGGCGGGCTGCGTCATATTGCACAATCGGCAGATCGCTGCAGCGCTCCGGGCCACCGGGCACGAAGGTGCCGATGATGATCTGCCCGTTCGGCGCCAAGGCTTGTTCCAGTCACTGCCGCTAACACAGTCGATCATTGGCCTCGGTGAGAAAATGAAATACCGCACGGTCATGCCAGAGAGCATAAGTTACGTTAGGTTCAAACTGCGTGATATCGCTCTCGATCCACTGCACCTGCCGCGCCTGGTCGCCGAGTCGCTGCTGGGCGTGCGCCAGCACTTGTGCCGAAATATCCAGTACGGAAATGGCCGTAAAGCCACCGACCAGCAGATTATCCACCAGTGTCGAGGCACCGCCGCCAACATCGATCAACGGCGCACTACGATCGACACCACTGGCCAGGATCAGGTCTAACGATAGGGTCGGTGCCGTCTGATACCAGCTGACCTTCAGCGGTGACTTGTCGTGGTAGATCCGTTCCCAATGCAGCTTGCGTTCGTCGTGCATACCTGATGCTCCGGATCAGCGCGCAAATAATCGCTGCGGATCTTTGAACGATTTGAATTCCAACCCATTGCAACTGGGGTCTTGAATGAACAGCGTCGCCTGCTCGCCTACCTGCCCTGCAAACCGGATGTGTGGTTCGATCAGGAACACGATGCCCGACGCGCGCAGGCGCCCGGCCAGATCATGCCAATCCGCCCAATCAAGCACCGCGCCAAAATGGCGCACCGGGATCGCCTTGCCATCCACCTCGTTGGTCGGACCAGCCTCAGGCATTGCATCAACCAGATGCGCCGATATCTGATGCCCAAAGAAATCGAAATCGATCCAACGCGCAGCTTCACGCCCCACCACACAGCCCAGCAGACCTTCGTAAAAGGCACGCGTTGCCGCCAGATCGGTCACCGGGAAGGCCAGATGAAAAGGCGTAATCGGCATATTAGTCCTCAAGTTGTCATATCTGATACGCTGGACCAGCACTCGCTAAACCGCTGTTTTTATATTCTGCGGAACAGTCTACCTCAAGCGCCTCCAATACTATCTGATAACCTTGAGATGGCTTGCGTTAAGGAACCTCTGATTAATTCGCTGAAGCGGCATCTGCCGCGTTGCAGCCGGGCTCAACATACGGGGCCGGGAAGCGGCAGACGCCGTGTAAACTCCATTTGTTACTCGGTGCTACGCACCTCGCCCTCCGGGCCGGCTGGCGCCGTTCTCTCCGCTTCGCTTCGAGTCGCCCGTCCGCGCCTTGCATCTGCTAGCTTGACCAAATTAATCAGAGGTTCCTTAAGTCAAATTCGCCCGCGCGCCGATCCCAGAAATTTGACAGTTACGCTACAGCTCCTATGCTTTTCATAACAGAGACATTTGCCCTGTTCAGCATGACTCCACTTGCGGGAGTTACGCCGAAGAACACTAATTTTTTTACAGCGAAGGAGATCGCATCATGAAGACAGTAAAGACTTCACATTCACTCAACAGTGTCCTGGCGGCAACCCTGATCAGTGCCGGGCTGCTGTTGTCGACACCCGCCTCGGCCGCCGGTATGGATGGCTATGCCATTGATTCCGCCAGCTCGGTCGTCCGTAGCAATTTCGGTGAGTGCTGGCAAACCTCATCCTGGAGTAAAGACAGCGCCAATGCCGAGTGCGATCCGAATCTGGTCGCTACTGTGTCGGAACCGACCCCTGTCGCCGAACCTCGCCGCACAGTACAGCGTATCAACCTGGCATCGGACGCCTATTTCGCCTTCAACAAGGCCGATCTGCGCCCCGAGGGTAAGGCCAAGCTCGACGAGATGGCGCTCAACATTCAAGGCAAGAACGACCCGCGTCTCCAGATCTCCGGCTATACCGATAGAATAGGTACCGAGGCCTACAATATGCAGCTTTCGCAACGCCGTGCCGAAGCCGTGAAGGATTATCTAGTCAACAAAGGCATAGATGCCGAGATTATCGAAACTACGGCCATGGGCCCGAAAGACCCGGTGGTGAACTGCGAAGGCAAGTCCGGCAACGCACTTATCCAGTGCCTGGGACCGAATCGCCGCACGGTGGTCGAGTTTTCGGCCTTTGAGGTGATAGAAGAAGCCAAGTAAGCCGCATTAAGCTAACTGGACAAAAAAAGGGGCGTGCTGAATGCACGCCCCTTTTTCATTACTGACCTATCGTCATTCCGGCGAATGCCGAAATGACGGGGCTCATTAGATATAGGGTATTTCCGAGACATCGGCCATGAAATGCCGATAGTCACAGGTGAGTTCCTCGCCAACCTGGATATCGCGGGTAGCCCATCCCTCATAGATCACCGAGAAATCTACGTTCGGCTCACGCGAGTGGTTCATGTATTTGCCCATGGTGGTTTCGTAATAGAGATCGCCTCCCGCCTCAGGCTCATACATATGAATCTCGATTTCCTGCTGGCTGGAGGGCGGCAGTTTGGCGAACTCCTCCGGCGAAATGCGGATATCAAAGACTGGATGGTAGGACCACACCTTGGTTCCTTTCGGAATGGCTTCCTTGGCATAAACGCCAAACCCGTGGATGTCGCTTTTTTCGAGATAGGTCGGAATGATCAGCATTGGTTGGCCCTCGCCTGGCCAGTCGAAATAGTTGCGCACTATTTAACGAAAAGCCGGCGGGACGTCAAGATGGGGCGGCATTCTGAGCGGATCAAAATCCCCCTGACGGGTGTGTAGGACGCAGCGCAACCCATCATCCTAAAAATCATTTCAGCCACGGAAACACACGGAAGACACTGAAACGCAGTACATTCCTGGGGCGACTATTCCCCACCTCGCGGGTGATGGATGTGCCTGCGTGAAGCTTATGATCTTGTCCGTGTTTTTCCGTGTGATTCCGTGGCAAATGCGGTTAATAGGATCATTTCCGCACAGCGCATATCGATGGGATGGCAGAAACCGATTGGGCAATGTGACGCATGCGCGGCAATAGCCTGTAGTGAGACATCTGTCACGGAGTAACTGTGCGAGGTTGGTAGCATGCACCGCGAACTCGATGCCACACGAAGATATCTGTCATGTTATATGTTATTAATTTACAGCGAACTACTGAAATATTCGCTGGAAAACCGCCGAAATTTTCTAGCCCGACCTGCGGTACTTTCTCGCGATTTATCTTACTCTGCATTTTTGCGAGTGGCCTCCTCGCAACGCTCGGTCTCTTTAACCTTGCAGTCGCAGGCAGCGCGCCCTTGGTGCTCTACACCTTCAACGAGGGGCGTGGCAGCACGGTGTACGACGTCAGCGGAACAGGTCAGCCCCTGAATCTCACCATTCCCGACTCAGCAGCTGTAACCTGGAATACCAGCGGCAGCTTGAAAATCAATGCCGCCACACTGATCGCCTCCAGCACAGCCGCCACCAAGGTGAGTAATGCGCTCAAGGTCAGCAATGCGGTTACGATCGAGGCGTGGATTCAGCCGGGCAATACAACGCAGACTGGCCCCGCGCGCATCCTCACCTTGTCCCAGGATGCCAATCTGCGCAACCTCACCCTCGGCCAAGAGGAGACCAGCTACATTGGTCGACTGCGGACTACCAAGACAAATACCAACGGGAAGCCGCAGATTTCCAGCCCTGCAGGCACACTCAATACCAGCCTGATGCATGTGGTCTACAGCCGCGATACGAGTGGCACTATCACGCTGTACCAAAACGGCATTAAGCAGAAACAGAAAACCATTGGCGGAAATTTCAGCAACTGGGACAGTGCCTATCGGCTGGCGTTGGGCAATGAACTGAACGGTGGCCGCCCCTGGTTAGGTACTTTCCATCAGCTCGCCATCTATGATCGCGCTTTCAGTATCACCGAAGTGAGTCAGGCGTATGCCGCGGGTAGTAATGCATCTATTAAAACCACGACGAGTCCAGCCACGACATCGAATGTCGACTCTGCCCCAGTCGCGGCGAATGACAATGCCATCGCTAATTATGGTTTTGTTTACATTACACCTCTTAACAATGACTCCGGTCTTAACAATACACCGGTCACGCTGAGTGTAATCAACGGCCCAAGCCGTGGGCAGGTGCAGGTCCTGGCTAACAACACATTAATGTATTCGACAAATAGCGCTCTAGCAGGTACTGACAGCCTCACTTATCGGGTGATCGATGCCGATGGGGATATGGCTACGGCCACAGTATCGATAAAAATTGGCTGCTCAACCTGCACCAGCGCGAGCAATAAAAGTCTAAGCGTCTCCTGGAATGCAGGTGCGGGGGGTGCAATGGGCTACTACGTTTATTATGGTGCTACGGCAAGTACCGCTATCAACTTTGCATCAACTGTACCGGGCGCATCAACCACCTACACGACATCATCTAAAGACCTGAACCTGCAGACCGGAGAACAGGTCTGTTTCCGGGTAAGGGCATACAACACAGCCGGCGTGTCTGCATTCTCATCCGCAGTTTGCAGTATTATATGAAGCTGGAATTCCTAGCCAGGATGGCACATTGTTCTTAATGCAGAGCCCTACTTCTTATGCCGCATGAGCCGTTTGCGTTTCTGGATCTGACGCGGATTGAGTTTGTTGTGGCGGTCTTTATAGGGGTTCTCACCGGTGCGGAATTCGATGCGCAGCGGTGTACCGACCAGGTCCAGAGCCTTACGGAAGGTGTTTGACAGATAGCGCTGATAGGCCTCTGGTACACGCTCGGTCTGATTGCCATGGATGATGATCGTTGGCGGGTTCTGTCCACCCTGATGCGCATAACGCAGTTTGATACGCCGGCCCCGCACCAGCGGTGGCTGATGCGCGAACACGGCCTGCTCCAGGATACGGGTGAGGTGCGGCGTAGGAAAATGCGCAATGGCCGATGCATAACAGCGCCGCACGGCATTGAACAGATCACCGACACCACTGCCGTGCAGCGCAGAAATGTAATAGGTCTCCGCAAAGGAGATGAACTGTAATCTGCGATCGAACTCCTGGCGCACCCAGTCACGCGCATCCGATTCAAGGCCATCCCATTTGTTGACCGCCACCACCAACGCACGCCCGGAGTCGGCTGCGTAGCCGGCGAGTGTGGCATCCTGCTCGGAAATACCTTCATGGGCATCCAGCACCAGGATCACTACATGCGCCGCTTCCATGGCTTGCAGCGCCTTGATGATGCTGAATTTCTCGATGGCTTCGTTGACGCGTGAGAGGCGCCGTACGCCTGCGGTATCGATCAGGGTATAGCGCTGGCCATCACGTTCAAATGGAACGAAGATGCTGTCGCGTGTAGTTCCCGGTTGATCAAAGGCGATAACGCGCTCTTCGCCGAGAATACGATTCAACAAAGTGGATTTGCCCACGTTAGGGCGACCGATCAGCGCGATGCGAATACTGTCTTCCTCGACCAGCGCGGGGTCGAGTTTTTCTTCCGGTGGCAGTGTCGCCAGCACGCGCTCAATAAGTTCACGCACACCTTGGCCGTGCGCAGCGGCGATGGCCGCGGGCTCACCCAAACCCATGCGATGAAAATCGGCGGTAACAATGGTGCTGTTCAAGCCGTCGATCTTGTTCACCACCAGTTGCACTGATTTGCCGGCGCGGCGCAGGCGTGTGGCAATAGCCTCGTCGGTGGCGGTCAGTCCATCGCGCGCATCGACCAGGAACAACACCACATCGGCCTCTTCGACTGCCAACCAGGATTGCTTGGCCATCAACGCGTCGATGCCAATTTCCTCGCCACTCAGACCACCCGTATCGACGATCAAGCAGGGACGCGAGCCCAGTTTGCCCTCACCGTATTTACGGTCACGCGTCAGCCCCGGCACATTCGCGACAATAGCGTCGCGGGTACGCGTAAGGAAGTTGAATAATGTGGACTTGCCGACGTTGGGTCGACCTACCAGTGCGATGACGGGAAGCATTGATTCAGGCTCTAGGTTCTAGGAACGAGGATCTAGGTTAGGGATTCCAGGTTATGATCGAAGCGAAGATACATCGCCTCGACCCTAGAACCTCTCCCCTAGTCGCTGATCTTGTAGGCGCTCAGCGTACCGCTATTGCCGTACACGAACAGGGTATCACCCTCGACGACCAGCGGGGCGAGCACACCCTTGCTGTCGGTACGTTCGCGGCCGACGATCTCACCGTCAGTGCGTGAAAGCACGTGTACGTAACCTTCGAAGTCGGCTACCGCGACATAGCTGCCGATGGCCACCGGCGCGGTCAACGCACGGCGCTTGAGCTTATCCTGTTTCCACACCGAGCCGCTGTTGTCGCGCTCCAGTGCCCAGACTTCACTGTCTGCATCGGTCACGTAGACATTGCTGAAATCCACCCCCAGGCCCACCGCCGATGACATATCGCGCGCCCAGAGCACGCGCCCGCTATTACCTTCGACAGCGGCAACACGACCCTGATAGGTCACGGCATAAATCGTCCCACCCCAGATCTGTGGTGACGAATCGATATCGACCATACGTTCCAGTTCAGAGCGACCATGCGGTACTGCAATGCTAGCTTCCCAACCGACCAGGCCGCGAGCCAGATCCACAACCGCCAACTTGCCGTTATCGCCCGCGGCAATGACCGCGCCCTGTACCAACACCGGCGAACTGGTTCCGCGCAGCGACAACACCGGCACGCTACGCTCATAGACCCAAACGCGCGCACCGTCACTGGCCTTCAATCCCGTTAGCTTGCCATCGACCGACTGGATCACCACGATGCCCTGATCCGCGCCAGGGATAGAGAGCACTTCACTACTCACTTCGGCACGCCAGACTTCATGTCCATCACGCCAGTCCAGCGCAATAACCTGCGCCTCGCTATTGCCTACCACCACCAAGCCTTCGCCGACGCCAACACCGCTAGCAATTGGGGTATCGGTCTTTATCTCCCAGATTTCCTTGCCGGTGATTTCATCGTAGGCGGTTACGCGACCTTTGACGTCCGCGGCAAACACGCGTCCGCCATCGATGCCAGGACGTAATTTCAGATATTGTTCATCAATTCCGGCACCGACATCCGCATGCCAGAGTTCCTGCAACTTCACCTTGGTTTGGATCTCGGCGAGTTCGGCTGGCGGATCGGCATTGTCATCCCCGCGCAGCCAACTACAGCCGGATAACCAGACCGTGGCGGCAATCAGCAGTAATAGCCGATACACCAGGCTCATGAGGTCTCCCCGGTTGCGCGGCCAACGGCATCGTCACGTTTGGCTTCTATCAGGGCACGGCCCGGCTGCGATGCGGGCATAGCCGCCAATGCGCGCTCGTAGGCCGCATGCGCCGCCGTCATATCACCACGCGCTCGAGCTATGTCTCCGCGCAACTCATCGTAGAGGGCGGTGTAACTTGGATCGTTGATGCCGGCAATGAGTTTGTCAGCCCCATCCACATCACCGCCGCTCAACTGCAGCCGGGCCAAGCGCAAACGTGCCGTATGTTTAAGACCATCGAGCTTGGCATGCTCGAGCGCCCATTGCAGATGCGCCTGGGCGGCTTTCGCATCATCCTTTTCCAAACGCAACTTACCCATTTGCAGCGAGGCGAGCACGGCATATTCAGAATCAGAATAATTTCTGATCAGCTCATCGTAGACCTTGACGGCGGTTTCAGTGTCCTGTGTCGCCGCCATCGTAAATTGCACGAAAGTATTCGACGCCGACTCGGACTTGCGTTGGCCATATTCATTCCAACTCTTGAAACCGAATAGCACGGCCATGCCCAGCATCAAACCGGTTACCACTGATACGCCGTTTTCTCGCAACCAGCGCTTGATTGTCTCGGCTTGTTCTTCGTCGGTCTTGTAAACGTCCACTCAGACTCACTCCGTTCGTAAGTTGGTCGGTGCGGTTCGCATGCGCGCACCACAGCCTACGTATCACTACTTATCATTTACCCAGGGTAGCCCTGATTATTGAGCTTCCCTCGTTGAACTTGTCGGGCGCGCGGCTTATGCCGCTGAATCCGACCTACGTTACACCGCAATCCTGATGTAGGCCGGATTCAGGCCGAAGGCCGTGTCCGACATTCCTAACTCTGCACCAGAACACGCAGGCGTTCCATCACGTCGGCCTCGGCCAGGGTCTCCTGCGATGGTTCGCCACGAAGCACCTTGATGCCAAGACGCCCGTTACTGACTTCTTCATCGCCCAGGATCAGTGCCCATTCAGCGCCACTGCGGTCAGCACGTTTGAACTGACTCTTGACGCTGCCGCCACCACAGTTTACCTGCAGGCGCAGGCCAGGCACAGCATCACGCAACCGCTCACCCAGCACCGTGCCCTGCTGTTGTGCGGTTTCGCCGACCAACACCAGATAGGCATGCGCGGCTTCGACGTCAGGTTGCACTCCCAGATCGACCAGCAAGGCGATCAGCCGTTCCAAACCCATGGCAAAACCCACTGCCGGGGTCGCGCGACCGCCCAGGTACTCCACCAGGCCATCGTAGCGGCCACCAGCACATACCGTGCCCTGCGCACCGAGCCGGTCAGTGACCCACTCAAATACCGTCTGGCTGTAATAATCCAGGCCACGTACCAGGCGTGGGTTGATGCGATAAGCGACACCGGCCGCATCCAAAATGGCGCGCAGACCGGCAAAGTGCTCCCGCGAGGCCTGATCCAGATGATCGG
The DNA here is from genome assembly GCA_041739295.1 of Thiohalobacterales bacterium. Taxonomy (GTDB): domain Bacteria; phylum Pseudomonadota; class Gammaproteobacteria; order Thiohalobacterales; family Thiohalobacteraceae; genus JAHJQQ01. Next base: position 14,233 of record JBGSOE010000457.1, read on the forward strand.
CGAGCTTGGGTGCCGCCTCGATCAGTGCCTGCATCTCGGGCGTCTTGCTATCGAGGATACGTAGCGGGTTGCTATTCAATCGACGCCGGCTGTCTTCGTCGAGTTGCTCCAGATGCGCACTGAAGTAGGCAACCAGAATGTCACGATAAGTTGCACGCGCCGCACTGGTCCCCAGCGAATTGATTTCCAGATGTACGTCGCTGAGACCCAGCTCCCGCCACAGCCGCGCCGTCAATAGGATGAGTTCCGCGTCGATGTCCGGCCCTTGCATGCCGAAGGCCTCGACACCGATCTGATGAAACTGTCGATAACGTCCCTTCTGTGGTCGTTCGTGCCGGAACATCGGCCCCAGGTACCAGAGCCGTTGTAGCTGATTGTGCAGCAAGCCGTGTTCGACGCAGGCGCGCACACAGCTGGCAGTACCTTCCGGACGCAGCGTCAGACTGTCACCGTTGCGATCCTCGAAGCTGTACATCTCTTTCTCGACAATGTCAGTAACTTCGCCAATCGAACGCTTGAACAGCTCGGTCTTTTCCAGCACCGGCATGCGGATTTCGCTATAGCCGTAGGCGGTGAGCAAGCCGCGCACACGGGCCTCGACCTGCTGCCACACGCCGGTTTCCCCGGGCAGGATGTCATTCATACCCCGGATGGCCTGCAAACTTTTTGTGGACTGCGACATAGTGACCCGTTGTTTAACTGTTTGCCGGCTAGACGTCAGGGCTTCGCGGGCACAGTGAAGCGCGCGATGTTTCCGTTGGTATTCTGCGCATAATCAAAAGACTCGCCATTCACTTTCAGTGTTACCGCAGCTGCATTACCTATCAGCACGGAGATTGGCGTTTGACCGGCAACACTGCGCTGCTCACCTTTGCGCAGTAGTCCAAACAGCAGTTTGCTGCGATCTGCAGCTCGCACTTCCACCCAGCTGTCAGCTATAAAACTGAAATCAAGCTGCACCTGACCCGGCGACGGCACAGGTACAACCGATGCGACCGGTGCGGCCTCGGTTGTCGGCGTGTCTGATACACCAAAATCGAGATCGCTAGGCGTACTCGGTTCGACTGCCTCGGCTGCCGGCGACTGCAGGTCTTCAGCCGCGCTGAGCATGGGCTCAGGCAGCGTGAGCGCCATGTTATTCGTTATTACTGGTGAGATCGGTAACTGTTCTTGTGCCATCGAGTCATCACCAGCAGGAACGGGAAGTGCCAACCCGGTCATCGGTGTTGGTTCCGGAGCATTACCCAGGCTAAGTTTGTTCATCAGCTGCGGACCAATCTCCAACGCAAGCAGGCCGAGTCCAATCAACACCACGCCACCCAGCAAGCCGCGCCAGGGGATGGCCGGAATGAGAAATGTCGGCTGCATCGATTTGCGTGCCATGCTCACGGGACGCGGTGTCGGTTCCAGTGGCGCCAAGGCCTGATAGGCCGCGAGCACGTCTTCTTCACGCACACCGACCAAACGCGCGTAACCGCGCAGATAGCCACGCACGAAGATCGGCGCCGGCAGCGCGCTCAGATCGCCCTTCTCCAACAACTCGATAGTACGCAGATCCAAATTCATCTGGGTAGCAATGGCGGCGATCGAAAGATCTTTACCTAGGCGTGCCTGCTTAAGGATTTCTCCTGGCGCACGATGGATCACGGTGGGTTCTGTTTCCGGTGTATCAGTCATCCAGCCATTACTCTTGCAACAATTTGGCCTGCGGCGAGTCGGGGTAACCGTTCTTCAGCAGCATGGAATAGCTCGCGACAGCATTTTTGTCGCCCAAGGCGCGCTCGGTCTGGATTCCCAACCAGAGGGTATCTGCAGTCGGCCGGATCACTTCGTGCAGACGCTGCAGATAAGCACGCGCACCCATGTATTTCTGCTGTTCGACGTCCAGTCGCAGCATTTGCATCAGTGCCGGCGGATAACGTGGATTGAGCTCCAATGCCTTGCGCCAGTTTTTTTCGGCTTTATCTTTATCACCCGATCTATAGGCACAGGTGCCGGCATTGGTATAAGAAAGTTCCGGCGTTTCATAGAGCGGGTTAGCCGCGGCCTTCATGTAATTCTCATCCGCGTCAGCCCAACGTTTGTTCTGGCAGAGGAAACTGGCGTAGTTGTTGCGCGCTTGAGAGTCATCGGGATCAAGTGACAGGGCGCGACGGTAATGATGATCCGCCTTGTCTGCCTCGCCGAGATTGTCATAGAGCACCGCGATGGCATTGTGCGCTGCCGCAAGATCCGGGTCCTGTTCGAGGGCCTTTTGAAATTTTTCCAACGCGACGTTCTTCTGACCTTCCTTCATGTACAACAGACCAAGTTCAACATTGATCTCAGCGGGACTGTGTGCATTCGGATCCGGCCGTGTGTTGGTCGTATTACAGGCGCTGAGTGTCAACGCCAGAATTATCGTACCGATCAATACTCGCAGAGTCATGAAGCCACATCCTGTATGTTCACGCTAATATTGCGCAGCCGTCGTTTAGTACGATCTTGAAACTGTCCTGCAAGTTGACCACACGCCGCATCAATATCGTCACCACGGGTTCTGCGGGTAATCGTTACCAGACCAGCATCGACGATGATCTGCTGAAACCGCGCGATCCGCTCCGCTGTGCTGCGCTGATAACGCGTGTTCGGGAATGGATTGAAGGGGATCAGATTGACCTTGGCCGGCACGTTGCGCAGCACCTTGGCGAGTGCAAGGGCATGGGCATCGCTATCATTGACGCCATCCAGCATCACGTATTCGAAGGTCACGCGCCGGCGCGTGTCATCGCCGATATAGCGGCGGCACGCATCCATCAGGTCTTTGATGGGGTATTTACGGTTGATCGGCACCAGTTCATCGCGTAGCACATCGTCTGGCGCATGTAACGACACGGCCAGCGCCACATCGCAGGCGTCGCGCAGGCGATCCATCTCGGGCACTAATCCGGACGTGCTCAACGTCACGCGGCGCTTGGACAGCCCAAAGGCCAAGTCATCCAACATCAGGCGCATGGCCGCAGTGACATTGTCGAAGTTGAGCAGCGGCTCGCCCATGCCCATCATCACCACATTGCTGATGGCGCGGCCGTTCTCGTGACAACTGATGCCATCGGCTTGCAGCAGACGGCTGGCCTGCAGCACTTGGCCAATAATCTCGCCGGTGCTGAGATTGCGATTGAAGCCTTGCTGCGCGGTCGAACAAAACGTGCAATTCAATCCACAACCCACCTGTGAAGATACACAGAGCGTGGCGCGGTCGCGCTCGGGGATGTAGACGGCTTCAATACAGTTGCCATCGGCCAGCCGCATGAGCCATTTGCGCGAGCCATCATCGGATTTCTGATCCAGGGCGACTTCGGGCAGGCGCACCTCTGCGGTATCCAGCAGACGCGCGCGCATCGCCTTGCTGAGATCGCTCATGGCACTGAAGTCGTCAACCGTGCGCTGATAGACCCATTGCAGAATCTGTCGCGCACGGAATGGCTTCTCGCCCAGATCGGCGAAGAAGTTTTCCAGTCCCTGGCGATCAAAATCCAGCAGATTGATCTTGGCAGTGTCAGTCATAACCAATTCTCTTCTCACATACCCCCTCTCCCCTCGTGGGAGAGG
>JBGSOE010000462.1:0-1781 GCA_041739295.1 Thiohalobacterales bacterium
GCATGTCGTCGGCGGTCTGCACGAAAGAGAAATTGACGCCATCGGCGTGCTGCACAATGAAATCCAGATCCTCACGATCCTGGTCCGTCAGCGCGGGCAGATCGAGACTGAGGCCAGGGAAGTTCAGGCCTTTATCCGGGCGGATGTGCGCACCCCGCGAGCCGGCATGGGTGATCCGCAACAAGATGCCTTGCTCGGAAACCGTCTCGACCAGTGCGCCGATACGGCCATCGTCGATCCACACCCGTTGACCTGGTTGTAATGCGGCAATGATGTCGGAGTGCGAACAACCAATTTGCGCGGGTGCGATTAAGTGGCCATGCGCATCGTATTGCGCCGACTTCCCGAGCGAGCCATCGAGGGTCAACCGGACCGAGTCGCCAGTCTTGACTCTAATCTCCACTGGCACTTCAGCGCAGGGTTTGATTTTGAAACTTGTACGACGGTGATACTTGCCATCGTGCCCGGGCAATTGACAGGTGAACTCCGCGTCATCGCTGAAATAGGCCGTCTGCCAGCTCTGTGCTATGAAGTCGCCCTGCGAGGTGCGATCGTTAATGTCCAGATGCCGACGTTTGCCGCGGAGATCCGTAAAACTGATTCGGTCGCCGGGGGCCAGATCAGCATGTATCCTGGCCGGTATCCGCAGCAGCATCTGATGTGTCCGGTCATCAGTCTGTGATTGCGCCACAGATCCGTCCGATTGCAACAACACCCAGGCGGGTTGGACGACATTGCCGAGCCGATCCCGCTCCGGGTTCAAATGAAATACCGCCGGCTGCGTTTCGACCGGACCGGTACGGATCTTCTGTCCACCCAGGTCCATGAGTACGCGACATTCACGTCCGGTCGCATTTTCCGCGCTGCGCACATGCGCGATCATACGTTCCCAGGCAGTGCTGTCATCATGCGCGCAGTTGATACGTGCGCAGTTCATGCCCGCAGTCACTAAAGTATGCACCAGCAGCGCATCGTCGGCGGCGCTGCTGGGCAGGGTAACCATCAAGCGTACCGTACGTCCGACCGGCGCTGGGCCAAACACCTGTTCGCAATGATTATCCAGCAGACGACGCCCTGTGATCGCATCGATAGCCTCGGGTGTGGACGGGAGATAGCGGATGTCAGTGCCTTCGCTATGCGCGAGCAGCCCGATGACCCGATTCAGGTTATCGAGAATGTGCGACTCGCCACGCCCTAACGACGAGAGTCCCAATGCCGCAAGCTGGTCCTGGATGTCACGCAAATCCTGGCGACGCAGTGCCAGATACTGGGTCAGATTGGTTGCGCTGGGATTGAACCGCCCATGCGGGAAATCTGTACCGAATCGATCCAGACGTTCGGCAGCCTGAACCAGCGCAGTCTCGCGCAGCTTCAGCAACTGATTGAGGAGAGAGTCGAGGCCGGGGCGCTCATCAAAGCTCAGGGCATGCAGGGTGCTGGTTTCCATGCATAACTATTTACACCACACACATTACGATAGTGTTACAGCGAGATTGATATGGATCAAAGACTGAACTTGGCTTGCCTGTTTTCGGCGAAACGGTAGTCCATCAATACGCAATAGCAACTTTGATAAGCGACCGAATGCAATTCATAGCGGTCATTGCCCCGACCCCATCCCGCCCTGTAGGAAAAGGCTTACAGGCACTGTTTTCGGGTATAAATTATTGCTTGCCAGAAACAATTTCTCTGAACTACTATTCCGCCCAATAACAAGCCTAACCGGCACCCAATGGATGGGTTTGTAGTCGGTAATCAAGGATGAGTAGGCCCGCCAGGGA
>JBGSOE010000468.1:0-9869 GCA_041739295.1 Thiohalobacterales bacterium
CCTCTGATTAATTTGATCAAGCGAGCAGATGCAAGGCGCGGACGGGCGAAAAAACGGAGTTTACACGGCGTAAATGAGTATTTTGAGCCCGGCTGCAACGCGGCAGATGCCGCTTCAGCGAATTAATCAGAGGTTCCCTAATAATTCGGCGTTCTCGGAGCTCTAAACCCATGCGCATGGACAAACTGACCAGTAAATTCCAATCCGCCCTCGCCGATGCCCAAAGCCTCGCGCTAGGGCGTGATCATCAGATGATCGAGCCAATACATGTCTTGATCGCCCTGCTCGATCAGCAGGGTGGTAGCGTGCGTCACCTGTTGACGCAGGCCGACGTCAATGTGAACCTGCTGCGTTCGCAACTGGGCGAGGCGTTGGAAAAACTGCCTCAGGTGCAGGGCACCAGCGGCGACGTGCATGTCTCCAACGAGCTCAATCGCCTGCTCAATGTCACCGACAAGCTCGCACAGCAGCGCAAGGATCAATACATCTCCTCCGAACTGTTCGTGCTGGCCGCGCTGGAAGACAAAGGCGCCACGGGCGAAGCGCTGCGCAAGGCCGGCGCCACCAAGAGTCTGATCGAACAATCCATTGAGAAACTGCGCGGCGGCCAGAAGATGGACGACCCCAACGCCGAGGAACAACGCCAGGCGCTGGAAAAATACACCATCGATCTCACCGAACGCGCCGAGCAGGGCAAGCTCGACCCGGTGATCGGGCGTGATGATGAAATCCGCCGCTCCATTCAAGTATTGCAGCGTCGCACCAAGAACAATCCCGTTTTGATTGGCGAACCTGGCGTGGGCAAGACTGCCATTGTCGAGGGTCTTGCACAGCGCATCATCAACGGCGAGGTGCCGGAAGGCCTCAAGGGCAAACGACTGTTATCGCTCGACATGGGCGCGCTGATAGCCGGTGCGAAATTCCGTGGCGAGTTCGAAGAACGCTTGAAAGCCGTATTGAATGATCTATCCAAACAGGAAGGTCAGATCATCCTGTTCATTGATGAAATTCACACCATGGTCGGCGCCGGCAAGGCCGAGGGTGCCATGGATGCCGGCAATATGTTGAAGCCGGCGCTGGCGCGCGGTGAGTTGCACTGCATCGGCGCCACCACGCTGGATGAATATCGTAAATATATCGAGAAGGACGCCGCATTAGAGCGCCGCTTCCAGAAGGTGCAGGTCGATGAACCCAGCGTGGAAGACACCATCGCCATCTTGCGCGGCCTGAAAGAGCGCTACGAGGTGCATCATGGCGTCGACATCACCGATCCTGCCATCGTCTCGGCGGCCGTGCTGTCACACCGTTATATCTCCGACCGCCAGCTCCCGGATAAGGCCATCGACCTCATCGATGAGGCCGCTTCACGCATCCGCATGGAAATCGATTCCAAACCGGAAGAGATGGATAAACTCGAACGCCGACTGATTCAGTTGAAAATCGAGCGCGAAGCCATGAAGAAGGAAACCGACGAGGCCTCCAAGAAACGCCTCGACGCTCTGGCAAGCGAGATCCAAAAACTGGAGCGCGAGTTCTCCGATCTGGAAGAGATCTGGAAGGCAGAGAAGGCCGCGTTGCAAGGCACGACGCATGTTAAAGAGGAACTGGAACGTGCGCGCATGGAACTCGAAACCGCGCGCCGCGCCGGCGATCTCGCACGCATGTCGGAGCTGCAATACGGCCGCATTCCGGAACTGGAGAAGCAGCTCGACATGGCCTCCCAGGTCGAGATGCTGGATATGAAACTCCTACGCAATAAAGTCACTGAAGAGGAAATCGCCGAGGTCGTTTCTAAATGGACCGGCATCCCGGTAGCGAAAATGCTCGAAGGTGAGCGTGATAAGTTACTGCGCATGGAAAAGGAACTTGGCAAACGCGTGATCGGCCAGGTCGAGGCGGTCAAGGCGGTGTCTGATGCCATCCGACGCGCGCGCGCTGGTCTGTCTGATCCCAACCGCCCGAGTGGTTCGTTCCTGTTCTTAGGCCCCACCGGTGTCGGCAAGACCGAACTGACCAAGGCGCTCGCGACGTTTTTATTCGACACGGATGAAGCCATGGTGCGCATCGATATGTCAGAGTTCATGGAGAAGCATTCCGTGGCACGACTGATCGGCGCCCCGCCCGGCTATGTCGGCTACGAGGAAGGCGGTTACTTGACCGAGGCCGTGCGCCGTAAACCCTATTCGGTGATCCTGCTTGATGAAGTCGAGAAGGCGCATCCGGATGTCTTCAATGTGTTACTGCAGGTACTCGATGATGGCCGCCTCACCGATGGTCAGGGACGTACCGTGGATTTCCGCAACACCGTGATCGTGATGACCTCAAATCTGGGTTCGCAGCAGATCCAGGAATTGGCTGGCGAGGAAAATTACGCACGCATGAAAGGTGCTGTGATGGAAGTGGTCAGCGGGCACTTCCGGCCGGAGTTCATCAATCGTATTGATGAGGTAGTGGTGTTCCATCCTCTCGGCCGCGCCCAGATCCGCGCCATCAGTGTCATCCAGCTTGAGCACCTGCGCAAACGCCTACAGGATCGCGATATGGATCTGACCATCAGCGAGGCCGCCCTGGACAAGCTCGGCGAGGCTGGCTTCGATCCGGTCTACGGCGCACGACCGCTCAAACGCGCCATCCAGCAGCAGTTGGAGAATCCGCTTGCTCAGGCAATCCTGTCCGGAAAGTTCGCGCCTGGGGAGGTCATTGAAATCGATCTGGAGGGTGATGTCCTGAATTTCCACAAGGGCGACCGCAAGGACACCGCAGCCTGATCCGGGACTGGCATTTCGTTGACGGAAAAAGATGTGTTCGCTGAAACCGATTAAAACTTGATAGTGGATGCAATATGGTCTATCAATTAACTTAGGTGAAGTTTTGTAGTCTGATCAGTACGACTCCTCCACCTGGATAAGTGAGCGATTAACATCACTGACTTTTTCAGGTTCGCCCCGCTCCCCCAGCGGGGCTTTTTTTTTCGGGTTGGCGAACAGCTGAATCTGGTGGGTTGCACGGCTGTCAATCACCCAGGAATCAGAACTTCCTTAGTCTTCGCTACGCTGAATACGCAACATCTCGGTCTCGCGATTCATGATATGGCTACAGAGCAGATCACGATCCGATTCGCGGATATGCACATATTCCACCGCCACCTGCCAAGGCACGTCACCCGGCAGGCTCGCCAGTCGCTCGCAATATACCACGCGTGAAATGGTCAGGATGCCGGTCATGTTCGGATACAGCACCATGCGGGTTTCCAACAGCTGTCCCTTAGCGAATTCCTGACGTGCCGGAAACACCAGCCCACCTGCGCTGAGATTAACATTCAGGCGCGGGTATTCACCTGACTCAACCTCTTCGGCAACAAACAACCGCGCCAGCTGGTTGAGCTTCTGATCCATTAGTTTCATGTAGCGCGCCGCATCCGGCGAGCTGGCAGAAAAGCCGTGCAGCAGCCGCGCCGTGGCGCGCGAATTGACGGCAAAATTTGCCGCTACGGTGAACCGATCCGGCACACGCCCATGAATACGTTCGGCAACATCGGCCATCGCGGCCTCATCGATCGGACGCAGATTGAGCAGCACCTGATCGTCGATGCGGAAATATTCGCGGCGATCTCCCTCACAATTCTTGCTTTCTTCCTCGGACACGTCCTATCTCCCTACCCGAATTATCCTGCCTTGCGTACGAATGGATCATCAGCCGCGGGTTCTGCCTTGGGCTTAGCTTTAGGTGCTGGCGGCGTCACGACCGGCTTAGAATCCTTTTTAGGCACCTGCGGCTCAGCCGCCGGCTTTGCTGGCACGATGACCGGTTGAACAGCAGGCGTAGCTGCATCAGGTTGTCGTGTCGAACCTAATGTGCCTGTGGTTTCAAGATCATCACCCTGCAGTAATTTGATTTCCACACGACGGTTCTTGGCACGATTCTCGGCGCTGTCGTTCGGAGCCACCGGCTGAGTTTCGGCCATACCCTCAATACTGAAACGCGCCGAGGGTATCCGAGATACATCGATCAATTCATGCACCACCGACACCGCACGGCTCGCCGATAGATCCCAGTTGGAACGATAATGACTGGTCGCGATCGGTCGCTCATCGGTGTGCCCGGACACCACGATACGCCCTGTAGTCTCTTTAAGTATCTGGCCGACACGATCAAGAATCGGTCGGAAATCCTCCCGCAGATCCGCGCCACCGGATGAGAATGACGCCTTTTCACGAATGCGTATCACAATCTTCTGACCTTCCGTCTCCACATCCACGGCACCGTCTTTGATCTCCCAACGCAGTGCCGCCCGGATCATCTTGGCACTCTTCTGTAATTTCTGTTCGCGCTCCTGTGCTTCCTTGGCCTTGAGTCCGCGCAGCGCATCTTCCTTAGGCACCATAACCATCTGGTCGTCCAACGTATCGCGGGCTTGCTGTGCCTTAGCCGACTCGGCCTTGGCTAGAGCCTCAGCTTGCGATTGCGCCTCTGCCTTAGCCTGCTGGGCCTGGGCAGTCTCGCCCTCAGAACCGAGACCTCGATTCTGATCCCGTCCGCCGGAACCATCCTGGGTTGCAGACTCTTTGAGGCTACCCTCATCAATGGTCGACTTCTTACCTTTGGTCGGCTCGCCGTCGTCACCGGCTTTACGCTGTTTGCCCCCGGTATCCAGAAACTGCCGCGACTCATCCGAGGTCATTTGCTCGACCACGTTGAAGGGCGTGGGATTAGGCCGGCCGGCACTGAATTCGGTAGCGATGACGTTCACGCCCTTGGGTGGCTCTTTAACCTCGACCTTACGCTGCACACCAAAGGCCTCTTTCATCGAACCCGCGAGCTGTTTGTATTTCGCGACGTCCATTTCCGAAAACGACAACAGCAACACGAAGAAACACATCAGCAACGTCATCAGATCTGCGAAGGTCATAACCCACGCGGGTACCCCGGCAGCGGCGGGTTTTTTGGGTGCGTCGTCGCTCACGTCTCAGCGCTCCCTGCCCGCCCGATCAGGCGGCCTCTTTGTCGTCGGCATTGTCGCGCTGGCTCGGCGGCAGATAGGTCTTCAACAGTTCTTCCATGACGCGCGGATTAATGCCTTCCTGGATGCCGTTGATGGCCTCCAGTATCAGACTTTTATTCAGTCGTTCTTCATTACTGCGATGCGCGAGTTTGTCAGCAATTGGCATGGCAATCGCATTGGCGATGATTGCGCCGTACAGCGTCGTCAGCAAGGCAACCGCCATGGCCGGCCCGATCGCTTTGGGATCGTCCATGGCCGAGAGCATCTGCACCAGACCGACCAGCGTACCGATCATGCCCATCGCGGGTGCCACGTCGGCGATGGCCTTGAAGATGGCCTGACCGCGTTCATGACGTTCGATAGTGAGATTGATGTCCTTGTTGAGCATGCCGCGCACGAATTCCGGCTCATGGCCGTCGACGCAGAAAGTGATGCCACGTTTCAGAAATGTGTTGGAGATTTCCTGGTTTTCCAGACCGAGCACGCCTTCCTTGCGCGCGACGTTGGCGAGTGCGACACCCTCGCGAATCAGATCATCGGGATTTTCCGGTTTGTATAAAAAGGCCTTCATGCCGATCTTCATGGCCGCCAGGAAGTGCGCCAGCGGAAATTTGATCAACACCACCATGACCGTGCCGAAGCCGACAATAATCACCGAGGCCGGGTCAATAAACACCAGGGCGTTGCCACCCACTAGAATGGCAGCAATGATGACGCCCATGGCGCCGACCATACCGATGAGCGTTGCTAAATCCACAGTGTATGACTCCGAAACAACAGCGATGACAGGTTATCGGCCCAGGTACACAGCCTTGACGGGAAGGGAACGATTTCGTCGAAATTTTGACAATTCTTCACGGTTGCCATCCGACCCTCACTTACGCAGGAAATACGCCACCCTGTCAGCGTGGCGGCTGGCGCGGCCGGGAACCGAAAAATCATATTTAACATAATGAATTACAAACACTTCCATGAAATTCTCAACTCTCAAAAACACGCCACATAAGAGGTTCTTGAGCCACCTCAATCCGCTTGAGTAGCGGGGCGCGTACAATGCCCTCGCGATCCCTGTTAACTCTGACAGAGCAAGATCCATACCCACAAAGCAGCCCATGCCCGATACCCTGATTACCATTGAAAATGCCCTGGTCTCGCATCTGGCCCTTAAACGCGTCGCCATCGACACCTATCGGGAGAACGTCGCCTACCTGCACCGCGACTGTGCCGTCTACCGTGCCGAGGGCTTTCAAGCGCTCTCGAAAATCGAGATAACCAATCAGGGCCACCGCATCCTGGCTGTGCTCAATGTAGTCGACGACCCCAATCTGGTTGGCCCCGACCAGCTTGGCCTGTCGGAGCAAGCCTTCAACCAGTTCGGCGCCGCGGAAGGCGAGCAGGTGCAGGTGGCGCATGCCGAGCCGCCGCAGTCGATGGACGCGATACGCCGCAAGATGGGTGGCGAACGTCTGGCCTTGAAGGACTACCAGGCCATCACCCACGACATCGTCGACAATCGCTATTCCAAAACCGAGCTGGCGGCCTTTTTAGTCGCGTCCGGGCAAACCGGATTGGATCGTGACGAAGTCCTGTATCTGACGCAGGCCATGCTGGAATCCGGCGAGCGTCTGAACTGGGATGAAGCCCTGGTCGCGGACAAACACTGCATCGGCGGCATCCCCGCCAACCGCACCTCCATGCTGGTCGTGCCGATTGTTGCCGCACATGGAATGCTCATTCCCAAGACCTCCAGTCGTGCGATCACTTCACCAGCTGGCACCGCCGACACCATGGAAGTACTCGCGCAGGTGGAATTGAGCCCCGATCGCCTGCACGAACTGGTACGCAAACACCGCGGCTGTCTCGCCTGGGGCGGCACGGCAAAACTGGCGCCGGTCGATGACATCCTGATTGCCGTTGAACGCCCGCTGGGTATCGACTCGCAAGGCCAGATGGTCGCCTCGATCCTGTCCAAAAAACTCGCTGCCGGCTCTACACATCTCCTCATCGATATCCCGGTCGGACCGACGGCAAAGGTGCGGCGGATGTCGCAGGCACTCGCGCTGCGCAAACTCTTCGAATATGTGGGCGACCGCATGGGCCTGCATCTGGAAGTGGTCATCACCGACGGCCGCCAGCCGATCGGACGCGGCATCGGCCCGGTGCTGGAGGTGCGCGACGTCATGCAGGTGCTCGACAACGATCCCAACGCACCCGCTGATCTGCGGCAGAAGGCCTTGCACCTGGCCGGACGCATCCTGGAATTCGATCCGGATGTGCGCGGCGGTTATGGCTACGCCATTGCCCGCGACATCCTCGAATCCGGTCGCGCACTGACCAAGATGAACGCCATCATCGACGCGCAAGGTCGCCAATCTCAACATGCAACACCCGGCCCATTGCAGTTCGAGATCAATGCCGAACGCGACGGCGTTGTGGCCGCCATCGACAACTTCCAACTCGCGCGCATCGCGCGCATGGCCGGCGCACCGATGGGCAAAGGCGCCGGTGTGGATCTGCTAAAGAAACTCGGTGATGCGGTCAGCGCCGGCGAACCGCTCTATCGTGTCCACGCCGAAGTCCGCGCCGAGGTCGAATTCGCGCACTGCCTCTCGCAGCGCGACAGCGGCTACGGCATCGAAGACGACTACGATGCCGGAGTGCCATTCGCGGCGGAGAGTTGAAAAGCTTTTTCACCGCCAAGGACGCCAAGAAAAGCGTTTTTATGTGAAAGGCAAAACCTAAAATCCTCCGTTTCGAAAGAGATCGATGTTTCGAATCTTATACACGGATTATATTTTTCTTGGCGTCCTTGGCGTTCTTGGCGGTTCAAATATTTTTTTCTTAGTGGTTCAAACAATTTCGGCGGTGTAATGACTGATACAAACAATACCCTGCTGCTCGGTTTCCCGGACTATGCACCCCAGGCGCGCGCCGTCGCCACTGCACTCGATGCACCCTATGCCGAAGTGGCAATCCATCGGTTTCCAGATGCCGAGAACCGCATCCGATTGCCTGCACAACTGCCCGAACGCGTCATTATCTGTCGCAGCCTCAATGATCCGAATGCCAAGCTCGTCGAGTTGCTGCTGGCCGCCGCCACCGCGCGCGAACTCGGCGCACACCAGCTGATCCTGGTCGCACCCTATCTGTGTTACATGCGACAGGACATCGCCTTCCACCCCGGCGAAGCGGTCAGCCAACGCATCGTCGGCCAGTGGCTGGCACAACACTTCGATGTCGTCATCAGCGTGGACCCACATCTGCACCGTGTACATTCGCTGTCGGAGGCCATACCCGCCCAGCAGACCCTGACGGTAACCGCAGCGCCACTGCTCGGCCGCTACGCTGCTGAACATTTCGACAACCCGCTGCTGCTGGGGCCCGATGAAGAATCCACGCCATGGGTCAAGATGGCGGCCCAGGCCGGAGGACTCGACAGCGCCGTTGCACACAAGCAGCGGTGTGATGACCGCAGTGTGGAGATCAGTCTGCCGGACCTGACTGTGCATGGACGCAATGTTGTTCTCATCGACGATATCGCCAGTACCGGCCGCACCCTGGCACGCACCGCAGAAGCCCTGTACGCACGCGGAGCCCATGCGGTACATGCACTGGTCACGCACGCACTGTTTGCCGGCGATGCAGAGGTACATCTACAAGCTGCCGGTCTGCGCAGCCTGCACAGTACCGATAGCATCACCCACCACAGCAACAGCATTGCACTGGCGGAACTACTGGCGGCTGCCTGCAAAGAAATCCTGTAGGGTGTGTGTGGTGAGCGCAGCGAACCGCACCGGAACTTGGTTTTTTTATTTCACAAGGTGCGGTTCGCTACGCTCACCGCACCCTACATTTGCTTCTGCACTGATAATCTGTATTGAATATCGTGAAACATGCGTTCAACCCAAGTTACCGCGTATCGATAATGGAATAACGCGCCACATGCCCTTTTCGCCACTGCGCCTGCTGCTGCTGATCCTGATATTTGGGATCATACTGGTCATGATCCAGATCGGCTTGCTGGCCATCGCCTTTGAGAGGCTCGGCTTGTCACCGAATTCCGGGCTACTGCTATTGTTCAGCGCGCTGTTCGGCAGCCAGATCAACCTGCCGCTCGCACGGGTCAGCGCCGTGGCGCCTCCAGAACCGCCCCCCGTCATATGGGAAGGACTGCTGCGCGGATCGCAATTGCAATTTGACGGCAGCACACTGATCGCGGTGAACGTCGGCGGCTGCGTCATTCCGGTGTTCTTCTCAGTCTATCTGCTGCGCAATACACCACTGCCACTCGCCGAAGTGCTGCCGGCCGTCGCCATCGTCACACTCGTCAGCTACAGCTTCAGTCGCCCCATCGCGCGCCTGGGCATCGCCATGCCGATCTTCATCGCCCCGCTAACAGCCGCACTCGCCGCGCTGTCTATCAACACCGAACACAGCGCACCACTGGCCTATATCAGCGGCACCCTCGGCGTCCTGATTGGCGCCGATCTGCTGCGTCTGAAGGATGTGCGGAAACTTGGGGCGCCGATTGCCGCCATCGGTGGCGCCGGAACCTTCGATGGCATCTTCATGACGGGTATCGTCGCAGCACTGCTGACATAGTGAAGGTCCGATCACGTCCTCAAGTGAAGGCATGATCCTAAAAATAAACATTTCAGCCACGGAAACACCCGGAAGACACTGAAACACAGTGACTTCCTGGAACGACGATTCACCTCCTTGCGGCTGATGGCGGTGCCGGCGTGAAGCTTATGATCTGGTCCGGGGGTTTTCCGTGTGATTCCGTGGCAAATGCGGTTTATAGGTTTAACGTTTGTAAATGGTTTCCTGACACCGTAAACGGAGAGTCCCCTCTCCCCTCGCGGGA
>JBGSOE010000471.1:0-3601 GCA_041739295.1 Thiohalobacterales bacterium
GCGCGAGGCCGGGTTGCCGAAGTTGCCTTCACGGGTCAAACAGGCGCACATCGCTTCTGCAACCCGCTCGTCCACCGGCGTCGTCGCGCTGTAATCAAAATATATCGGCGTCTTTAACGTCATGGTCAATGCACCTTGTTACCGGCTTCCACCGGCAAGAATTATTTTTTCCTTACTGTCCTGTGTCGATGCCTGGCGATCGATGATCTCGCGTACCGAGGGCCGTGCAAGAAAGTTTGCGAGATTGATACCGTCGAGATAGCTGAAGATCTGCGCACTGAGACTGCTCCACAGATCATGCGTCAGGCAGCGTTCGCCATCCTGGCAATTCTCTTTACCATCGCAGAGCGTCGCTTCCACCTTCTCGTCCACAGCACCGATGATGTCAGCGATGGAGATATCCGTCGCCGGCTTGGCCAGACGATAACCGCCGCCCGGACCACGCACGCCCTCGACTAAACCATCTCGCCGCAGCTTGGCGAACAGCTGTTCCAGATAAGAAAGTGATATGCCCTGGCACTGAGAGATGTCCGCCAGAGTGACAGGACCTTTGCCATCATGAATGGCCAGGTCGAGCATGGCGGTAACGGCGTAACGGCCTTTGGTCGAAAGTCTCATCGAGGTTCCTGCCCTTTCCGGTGTGGCTTATGCCTTTACCAGACTAAATTGGTCGGGAATCGATTTATACAGTAGTTGAGTAATTTGATCAACATTAAAGAAGGGATAAGCCCACCGATTAGGTTAGGCCTAATTAATTGTTTTTATAATGTTTACTGAGATTCAGTGGAGAGCGCTGCGAGAACGTCAGGCCAGTTCCCTGCAGGACTGCGTTCATCGGGGTGAACTGTCTTGAAGCGATGACCTTGGCGCAGACAATAACCCAACCATTTCTGCAGGAAGCGGTTGATGCGCCATTTATCGTTGATATTGTAGTCGCGACGCCAGCTGTCATAGGCGGCGTTGCGTTGACTGCGTGTGCGACCGCAGCTAAGCACCTCTGCCAGCCGCGCGTCATGATAAATACGGATCTGGATGTCCGGTGCCGGAAACTTACCCAGCTCATCCTCGAACTGATAGGTCAGGGTCAGGGTGGTGGTGTAACGGTTGCGCTCGGAGACCGTCAGTCGCAGATCCAGCGCGCCGGATGTCAGTGAACACGCGCCCGCACCCACTGCCGTGAGATCGGGAATCAATTGCCGCAAACGAATATAATTACACTCGTAGATAGCCATGAGCTCACCGAGGTCATGAGCCTGGCGACGGCGACTGACAGATGTATGTTCATGTAACAACATAGCTGCAGCATACCATAATCGAAATAAATGGCCGTGCGTATACCCGACCCGTTACCAGCGTTAGCGGCGCGCGTACAATATCCTTCACTACCCCGTATTAACAGCCAGCTAAAGGGACATTCATGCAGGTCACCAACATTCGTACCACAGCCTATAACGACCAGAAACCCGGCACCTCCGGATTGCGTAAAAAAGTACCGGTCTTTCAGCAGACGCACTATCTGGAAAACTTTGTGCAGTCTATTCTGGACTGTCTGCCGGGAGTGCAAGGTGCCACACTAGTATTGGGTGGCGATGGCCGCTATTACAACCTCACCGCCATTCAGACCATCCTGAAAATGGCGGCAGCGAATGGTATTGGACGCGTGCTGGTCGGCCGCGCCGGTCTGCTATCAACACCTGCGGCATCCTGCGTAATACGCAAATACCAGGCCTATGGTGGCATCGTGCTTTCGGCCAGCCACAACCCGGCTGGTCCCACCGAAGACTTTGGCATCAAGTACAACATAGGTAACGGCGGCCCAGCACCCGAGAAAGTCACCGAGGCGATTTACGCACGCAGTCGCACTATCGACCACTATCGCATTCTGCAGGCGGATGATCTACCACTACAGCAGCTGGGCGCACAACGCCTCGGCGACATGATTGTCGACGTCATCGATCCAGTTAGCGATTATGCAGAACTGATGGAATCACTGTTCGACTTCGATGCCATCCGTACCCTGCTCGGCAACGGCCGCTTCCGCATGCGCTTCGATGCCATGCATGCCATCACCGGACCCTATGCGCAGGAAATTCTGGTGAAGCGTTTAGGTGCACCAGCCGACAGCCTGATGAATGCACAACCACTGGAAGATTTCGGTGGCGGCCATCCCGATCCGAATCTTACTTACGCGCATGAACTGGTGGAGATCCTGTTCGGCGCAAACGCCCCGGATTTCGGGGCCGCGTCAGATGGCGACGGCGATCGCAACATGATCCTCGGCGGCAACTTCTTCGTCACACCCAGCGACAGTCTCGCAATACTCGCCGCTAATGCGACGCAAGTGCCCGGTTACCGCAAGGGTATCGCCGGCATCGCCCGCTCTATGCCGACCAGTCAAGCCGCCGACCGTGTAGCGGAGGTCTTGAACATCCCCTGCTACGAAACACCGACCGGCTGGAAATTCTTCGGCAATCTGCTAGATGCCGGTAAGGTTACACTCTGCGGTGAAGAAAGTTTCGGCACGGGTTCGGATCATGTGCGCGAAAAAGATGGCCTCTGGGCCGTGCTGTTTTGGCTCAATCTGCTGGCGGTACGTCAGCAGTCGGTCGCCGAAATCGCGCGTGAACACTGGCAGCGCTTTGGCCGCAATTATTATTCACGCCACGACTACGAAGGCGTCCCGACCGAAGGTGCGAACAAACTTATCGACACGCTACGCGCGCAGTTCGCGACGCTCGCTGGTAAAACCTATGATGCCTACACCGTCGCCTTCTGCGATGACTTCGCCTATACCGACCCCATCGATCACAGCGTCAGCACTCAACAAGGCATTCGCATCGGCTTCACCGACGGCTCGCGCATCGTGTTCCGCCTGTCCGGTACCGGCACCGAAGGCGCCACGCTGCGGGTGTATCTGGAACGTTACGAGGCCGATTCGGAAAAACAGGGGCTGGACGGTCAGGTCGCACTCGCGGATCTGATTCGCATCGCCGACAACATTGCCGGCATCCGCAAATACACTGGACGCGATAAACCGACGGTGATTACCTAATTTGCCACCGGGAGGATGGGTGAAGGCGCGTAACGCCGAAACCCATCATTGTTATGGCTATGGAGCGTGGCGCAACGATGGGTTGCGCTGCGCTCCACCCATCCTAGTCAGTTTTCGTTGACTTACGTTTGAACAAACGTGATAACACGGCGCCGATGGCAATCACAATCAGCACGATATATTTCTTCAACACCAACAGCAGCACACCCAGCTTGGCAAACAACCCGGCATTGGCAGCCAGCTTGCCAGCGACCAGCGCGCCGATACCGTAAGCGGCGACCTTGTCCACATCGGGATCGAATTCCGCATAGCGGTGCCCGCTATTGAAATCGGTGATTGCCAAAACTTGCTGCATGCCAGTCTCGACGGTCGCAAGCTGCGACATACCGGCCACAGCGTTCAGCACCAATACACCCTTTCGGCCCAACACACGAATATTGTAGTTCAGAATGTTTTCGTCCTCATTGCCGAACTTCAGCTCGCGCGCCCAGTAGAGCTTCTTCTCGCTGCCGTCATAATGGGGTGGCGCAGCCCAGCCGATCAGCTGTA
>JBGSOE010000488.1:0-18289 GCA_041739295.1 Thiohalobacterales bacterium
GGCCTTCTCAACCTCGTCGAGCAAAAGAACGGAATGCGGATGCTTCAGAACAGCATCGGTGAGTAATCCACCCTGATCGAATCCTACATAACCCGGTGGCGCACCAATCAATCGGGAAACTGTATGCCTTTCCATATACTCGGACATGTCAAAACGGATCAGCTCAATACCCAGCGTGAGTGATAACTGTCGGCTGACTTCTGTTTTACCAACACCGGTCGGTCCAGAAAACAAGAATGATCCTATCGGCTTCTGTACATTGCCTAAACCGGAGCGAGCCATTTTGATCGCGGAGGCGAGTGCTTCAATCGGCTCATCCTGACCGAAGACCACCATCTTAAGGTCACGCGATAAGGTACGTAGTTTGTCTTTATCCGAAGAGGAAATACTCTTGGGCGGGATACGTGCAATCTTCGCCACAATCGACTCAATGTCACCAGTACCGATAGTCTTTTTACGTTTGGATGGGGGCTGCATGCGCTGATTCGCACCTGCCTCGTCGATCACGTCGATGGCCTTATCGGGTAGATGGCGATCATTAATATAGCGTTCTGACAATTCCGCAGCAGCGCGAAGTGCCTTAGGTGAATAACGGACATTGTGATGAGCCTCGAAAACAGACTTGAGTCCCCTAAGAATCTGCACCGTCTCTTCGACCGTGGGTTCACGCACATCGATCTTCTGGAAACGCCGCGCCAGCGCCCGGTCTTTTTCAAATATGCCGCGGTACTCCTGGTAGGTCGTCGAACCTATGCATTTGAGCTCGCCAGAAGCTAACATCGGTTTAATAAGATTTGAGGCATCCATGACGCCACCTGATGCCGCACCCGCACCTATGATGGTATGAATCTCATCGATGAAGAGTATCGAACCGGCTTCCTTACGTAACTGGGAAAGCACGCCCTTGAGTCGTTTCTCGAAATCACCGCGGTACTTGGTACCAGCCACAAGGGCACCGAGATCTAATGAATAAATCGTCGCATCTTGTAGGATTTCTGGCACTTCCCCATCGACGATCATGCGTGCCAAGCCTTCTGCAAGCGCAGTTTTGCCTACCCCGGCCTCACCAACAAACAATGGATTGTTCTTGCGGCGGCGGCAGAGTATTTGCACCGTGCGCTCGATTTCTTCGCGCCGACCAACCAGCGGATCAATTTTGCCACGCCTGGCCATTTCATTGAGATTGGTCGCAAAACTTTCTAGCGGTTTACGCGGGCCTGCTTCAGAGCCTTCAGCACCTTCTTCCGTGGAGCCCGTTAAAAGCTCATCATTTTGCTCACCCGCAATTTTAGAAATGCCATGAGAGATGTAATTGACGACGTCCAGTCGGGAGACATTCAATTTATTGAGGAAGTAAACTGCCTGCGATTCCTGTTCACTGTAGATGGCAACCAGTACATTCGCGCCGGTAACTTCCTTCTTTCCGGAGGATTGGACATGGAATACTGCTCGCTGTAAAACCCGCTGAAATCCCAGCGTTGGCTGTGTTTCGCGCGAATCCTGAACCGGAAGAATCGGCGTAGTTTCATCCAGGAAACTGATGAGGTCACGTTTCAGTACTTGCAAATCCGCACCGCATGCACGGAGAACCTCGGTCGCGGCCGGATTGTCGAGCAGGGCCAAGAGCAAATGCTCAACGGTCATGAACTCATGACGTTTTTCTCGCGCTTCCTTGAATGCGAGATTGAGGGTGAATTCTAGTTCCTTGCTCAACATAGGATCTACCTCACATGCCCACTATAGAGGACACTGAAACAACTGTATTCGGAGAGCGTGCAAACAACTCTAATGGCCTCACTGCGAAATATCGGCCCGGACAAAGCAACTCCTTCTGTACCGTATTATTACGCTTCTTCCAACGTACAAAGCAATGGATGCTGATTACGCTGCGAGTATTCGTTGACCTGTGCAACCTTGGTCTCGGCAATATCGCGCGTAAAAACGCCACAGACCCCTTTACCTCTAGTATGCACATGTAGCATGACTTGTGTCGCCTTCTCACGATTCAAACCGAAAATCGCTTCCAGAACCTGCACAACAAACTCCATCGGCGTGTAATCGTCGTTGAGTAAGATAACTTTGTAGAGCGGCGGTGGCTTAAGCTTGGGTTTCGCTTCTTGTACGGCTAGCCCGCCATCATCACCGTGCTTGGTATATTCCTCTGTCATATCTCAAATCTTAACTGATCCGTGCATCTGCATCGCTGTGAACTGATGATATAACCAGCTTCAGTTTAACAGCTATACCCGGCACATAGTTATCGGGCGAAGGTTGGGCCGCCTGAACGCCCACTAGGGCCAGCAGGCCAAGCTAATTGGTATCTGGCTGTTAAAGCCCACGAATACTTGACTATTTTACTCTGCTGGATAAAAGTTGTAACTGGCGAGTTATAAGTAAGCCACTAAAAGGAGGAGATATCGGTACATCCCCTGTTAGAGGGATGCTGGTATCCACACAAAAACAAGCGGATCAACATAATCCGCAGCTGTGAGTGAGGTAGTCGCTATGTCAACAGGTACGGTCAAATGGTTCAGCAACGCTAAGGGATATGGGTTCATTTCGCCTGACGGTGGTGGTGAAGATGTCTTCGCGCATTTTTCCGCCATCGAAGCGGAGGGATATCGGACATTGAAGGAGGGCCAAAAAGTCGAATTCGACGTCAACGAAGGTCCAAAAGGGCTTCAGGCCTCTAGGATCCGCGCCTCAACTGAGTAACGACCCTTCTCACGTATATTCAGCGCGAAAGCCCCATCCCCCTCTCCCTCATGGCAGTTTACCCATGGGGATGGTCGCTATCACCTTCATAACCTATTCTTCACCCCATTTGCGCGATGATCGCGTCACCAAATTGGGTCGTCGTTAATGCTTTTGCGCCCTGCATAGCTCCAGCCAGATCAGATGTAACTGTCTTAGCAGAAATGGCCTGTGATACACCCTTCACAATTAAGTCCGCTGCTTCCTGCCAATCTAAGTGGCGCAGCATCATTTCCGCAGAAAGAATAATCGACCCGGGATTAGCTTTGCCCTGACCGGCGATATCGGGCGCTGTACCGTGGGTCGCCTCGAAAACGGCAACCGTATCGGAAAGATTCGCACCGGGTGCGATACCGATACCACCCACCTGGGCAGCCAAGGCATCGGAGATGTAATCACCATTGAGATTGAGGGTGGCGATGACGCTAGAGGCTTCCGGCTTGAGCAAAATCTGCTGCAGGAAGGCATCGGCGATCACATCCTTTATTGCGATTTCGCTCCCACTCTTGGGGCTCATGATGCTGACCTTACCGTCGCTCTCCTTAGCACCAAACTCATCACGCGCTAGCTCGTAACCCCACTTTTTGAAACCACCTTCGGTGAATTTCATAATGTTGCCTTTGTGCACCAGGGTAACCGAGTCGCGGTCCTGGTCGATGGCGTATTGAATTGCCTTGCGTACCAGCCGTACCGTTCCTTCCTTTGAAACCGGCTTGATGCCGATACCGGACGTTTCCGGAAAGCGGATCTTGGTCACGCCCATTTCGTCCTGTAGGAACTTAATAACTTTTTTAACTTCCGGCGTACCAGCGGCCCATTCGATACCCGCGTAGATATCTTCAGAATTCTCACGAAAAATGACCATATCGGTCTTTTCCGGTTCCTTAAGAGGGCTTGGTGTACCCGCGTAGTAGCGGACTGGCCGCAGACAGACATATAAATCCAAATCTTGGCGCATAGTTACGTTCAGCGAACGCATACCACCGCCCACTGGGGTCATCAATGGGCCTTTGATCGCAACAGAATAGTCACGAATCGCCTCAATGGTTTCCTGTGGCAACCAGGTATCTCCACCGTATAATTTATTGGCCTTTTCACCCGCATATATTTCCATCCAGGCAATTTTTCGCGATCCGTTGTAAGCCTGCTGGACCGCTGCATCAACGACCTTCAGCATCACCGGTGTCACATCGATACCAATGCCGTCGCCCACAATGAAAGGGATAATGGGCCGGTTTGGAACAGATAAACTATTGTCCGCACTGACACGGATGCGCTCGCCCTCACCCGGGACCAGGATATGTTGATAGGCCATTAGAAATTCCCAGCTAGAAAATCGTCGGTGATACTAGCATCCACGACACATAGATGCGACGGTGTTTCTTTGAGGCAAAAAAAACCCCCGTCATTTGGCGGGGGTTTTCTATACAGATTGGTGGAGAGTTAGACTTCCCCGCCTGCGGCCTTGACGAGCGCCTCTTCGATGGCATTCGGCGCGCACATGATGTTGAAGAACGTAGCACCGGTCTCGCTAGCGACCATCGGCAGATGCGGCCAACTGATGGCGATACGGAAACGGGCATACAGGGCATACACGTTGCCGTCAGAGACTAGGATTTCGTACGGCAGATGACCGGTCGAACGAATTTCTTCTTTGTCCACACGGCTCATGATGTACTGGTCGCCGCTGCAGCCATCCGTCAGAGCGACACCGAACACGGTTTCATTCTTGCCGGGGATATCGATGCGATAGACCTTGCTGGCGCCGCCTTTGTTGGCAGACAGGCCGGCTTCAACCGCAGCAATAGCCTCTTCCTGGCTGTCGTATTCCGCCAGATCGCTCGGATCATCAAAGAATTCCATGCCAAACATGTAGTGGTATTTACGCAGATCGGCCTCGCTGAGCTGCTTGTCACCGGTACCAAAGGTTTGTTTGTCACCCAGTGCGGTTTTCAGAGCATCCTGAGCAGTTTGCAGATCGGCTTCATCAGATAAACGATAGGCATTACCGTAGTAGGTCGGATTGGTATAGGAAACCTGGATTTCATCACCAACCTTGGTCAGGGTTACACGCTGACCTGCTGCATAGCCACCAAATTCAGTGCTGGCAGCCGCTTTTTTCAGGGCATCATTGGTAATGGCGATAATGGTGGCACCGTCGTAGGGACTATAGCTGCCCACGATTTCAAAACCTGCGCCAGTTATCTTCTGCTTAACATCTTCAGCAATCTGCGTCATATCACCAGAAGTGGTATATGCAAGCGTGAAGGGCTTCATCGGCTCATCTGCAATGGCGACGCCAGCCGTGGCAATCATGATGGCGCCGGCCAGACAGGCTTTCTTGAATGATGGCAACATTTTGCTACTCCTCCGAACGATTATTGTGATCTCCTCAGACGCGTATCACGCCCGGGATCGTATTATATGCCCTGCCTTTCGTGTCACTGTGGTTGAGGATAAACTGCCTGCTTCAGCATCAACCACCCTGACCTCTCAAAAAGGCTTAAGGTCATGTGCTTAGTTATTACCTTCTGGCAGCATAATGTCAAGCTTGACAAAGCACTACCTACACTGGTTGGCGTGATTATTAAGCATATGGACTATCTTACAATAAAAACTAATATTCAAATAGTTACGAAGCATATTTAATGTAGATATTTTATATAACAGCCAAAAATCATCATCACTCGCCTACTCAGTTAAACTCCTCGCACCTACGCTGAAAATAACGCTTACGCCGAAATGAACTGCTCGATTCATGTCACCGTCGCCGCAATTTCAGAACACAATGGTCGCTTTCTTGTGGTCGAGGAATCGGTCGCAGGACAACTCAAAATCAACCAACCCGCTGGACATCTGGAAATCGGAGAATCACTCCATCAGGCCGTGATCCGCGAGGCCCTTGAAGAAACCGCATGTACATTCGTACCGGAGGCACTGGTTGGCATCTATCTGTGGAAAGTGCCTGATTCGGATCAGACTTACCTGCGGGCAGCCTTTTGCGGTGCGATGAGCACCCCGGATCCACACCGGAAACTCGATCTAGGTATCGAACGCGCCTTTTGGCTGCGCCGTGATGAACTTCTACAGCGCGAGCAGCAATGGCGTAGCCCTCTGGTGTTACGCTGCATTGACGATTATCTCGCTGGTCAGCGTTATCCGCTCGACCTCCTGGTTAGCTTGGTTGGACATGACTAATTTCGGGCTTCGAGCAGTAACGCTCGCACTTTTGATTGTCACTACCAATGCGGCTAACGCAGTGGATTCCACCTTTCCCATGCATGCAGCGGCATTCGACGTATGCCATCGTCAGGGTTGTGCTGAACACGCGACAGTGCATCTCACAGTAGAAGAAGACCTGTCCATTCAAGAGGCTTTTGGTACGCCTGCAGCAACAGCCGAGCAAGAACGTGCAGCGATCACCCGCGCCATCAGCCGGTTCGAACAGATCGTCGGCCCACGTACCGGCACAGATCGAGATATCGGCGGCACCTTTCCGGGTGCATTCCAAGGTGGGCAGATGGACTGCATAGATGAATCCACCAATACCACAACCTATCTGCATCTCCTCGATAAAGCCGGCATGCTGCGCTGGCATGACATACTGACGCCTGCCACGCGTTTCCCGATCCCCCGCGGCTGGTGGCCACACACCAGCGCCATCATTCGCGAGCGCGCAACGGGCACCAAATACGTTGTCGACTCCTGGTTTGATGACAATGGGAAACCGCCGTATATCGTCGAACTCTCCATCTGGAAACGCGGTTGGAAACCTGCCCCCGAGGCAGCGGCACAATGACCCAGCAGCGCGTCATCGTTGGATTATCCGGCGGTGTTGATTCCGCTGTCGCGGCCTTGCGCCTGCTAGAACAGGGTTTCGCAGTCGAAGCCCTGTTTATGAAGAACTGGGATGAAGACGACCAAGCCGGTCACTGCCCCGCCGAACAAGACCTTGCCGATGCCGAAGCCGTCGCTCTCCAGTTAGGTATCAAGCTGCACCGCATCAGCTTCTCGACCGAATATTGGGATCGGGTGTTCGCCTATTTTCTCGATGAATATCGATCAGGTCGTACTCCGAACCCGGACGTCATGTGCAATAAGGAAATAAAATTCCGCGCCTTTCTCGATTTCGCTCTGAACCTCGGCGCCGATTTCATTGCCACTGGCCATTACGCCCGCATTGAGCGCGACACAAGCAGCGCACATCTTTTCAAGGGCAAAGATCCCGATAAAGACCAGAGTTATTTTCTGCACCTGCTCGACCAAACCCAACTACAACGAGCAATATTTCCGCTCGGTGAGCTGCATAAAACCGAGGTGCGCCGCATCGCCGAACAGGCCGGCTTCGTCAATCACGCCAAAAAGGACAGCACCGGCATTTGCTTCATCGGTGAACGCAAATTCAGTGAATTTCTCGCCCAGTACTTACCCGCCCAACCAGGCGACATTGTCAGTACCGAAGGCGAAATTCTCGGCACACATCAGGGACTGATGTTCCACACTCAGGGGCAAAGACAGGGGCTCGGTATTGGCGGTCGAGCTGGCGATAGCGGTGAACCCTGGTATGTCGTGGACAAAGACCTTATCGGCAATCGCCTCATTGTCGCACAAGGCAATGACCACCCCGCCTTGCTGCACCCAGCCCTGGTAGCTGAACAGATCCACTGGATCGAAACCTCAATCCCCGCTTTTCCCCTGCGTTGCCAAGCCAAAATCCGTTATCGCCAGCCGGATCAGGCCTGTACCGTCTCAGTCGCAGCAGGCGGCAACCTGTTCGTCGACTTCGATTATCCACAACGCGCGATCACACCCGGTCAGGCCGTAGTCTTCTATGACGGCGACCATTGCCTGGGTGGTGCCACCATCCATCACGCCGAGTGACCGCTGCACCCTGTCTGCCGTTACAATGTCCGGTCTAAAAGCTGAAAGCATACATCTATGACCCACAGCATCGCCGATCGCACCCTTGCCCTGGCGGCACTCTTTCAGGCTACACAGCTGGTTCAGCATGTCGCGCGTCGCGGACAGGCGGCTGACAGTGATGTTGAGACCAGTATCAGCAGCTTGTTCCACCTGGATGCACCCTCCACCGAGGCGATTTTCGGGGGACCTCAACAACTAGCCACAGGATTGCGCACCCTGAGCACAAGACTAGGCAGCCGTGGCACAACGGAAGATCTAGAGGTCACCCGGTATGTCATTGCCCTACTGCATCTGGAACGTAAATTGGTACGCCATAGCACCATGCTGGAAACGCTGCGCATAGGCATCGAACGCATCAACAATCAGGTCAACTTTTTTTCGGTCACGCACAGCAATGTCATCGCAGCTCTCGGTGAGCTCTACCAGGCCACTATCAGCACATTGCAACCTCGCATCATGGTTGGAGGCGAGCCAACCTATCTGGCCGACACAACCCGCGCCAACCTGATTCGCGCGTTGCTGTTGGCCGGTATTCGCGCTGCAGTACTGTGGCGTCAGCTCGGTGGCAACCGCCTGCAGCTGCTCATTGGCCGACGCCGCATCCTTGAGACGGCTCAAGCGTTGCTAAAACAGAGCACGGACAGTAATCCTGCGCACTGACAGGGTGCAGCGTCGGGGCTGTATTCAGCTGTCCAAATACCGCATAATGCCCCGAGGCTGGCGAGCCAACCAAACCCCGGATTTTACTCACCTATTCCCCAGGAGTTCGCATGACCAACAGCTTTTCCGCGCGCGCATCACTGAGCGTCGCAGGCCGTAGTTACGAGATCTTTCGCTTGCCGGCCCTGGAAGCCGAATTCAATATTTCCCGCCTGCCGTTTTCGATGAAGGTGCTGTTGGAAAACCTACTGCGCTTTGAAGATGGCAAGACCGTCAGCGCCGATGATATACGCGCACTCGCTAACTGGGATGCACAGGAAGACCCTAACGTAACTGGCGGTCGCGAAATCGCCTTTCGCCCCGCGCGTGTGCTGATGCAGGATTTCACCGGTGTTCCCGCCGTGGTTGATCTCGCGGCTATGCGCGATGCGATGAAGGCGCTCGGTGGCGATCCGGAGAAAATCAACCCGCTGCAGCCGGCGGAACTGGTCATCGACCATTCCGTACAGATCGATGCCTTTGGTCAGAAAGACGCGATGGATCTGAACGCCAAGCTTGAATACCAGCGCAACCAGGAACGCTACGCGTTTCTGAAATGGGGTCAGAAGGCCTTTTCAAATTTCAAAGTTGTGCCGCCGGACACCGGCATCGTGCATCAGGTCAATCTGGAATACCTGGCGCGCACCGTGTTCGCACAAGAAAACAACGGCGTGCTGCAAGCCTATCCGGATACCTTGGTTGGCACCGATTCACACACCACCATGGTCAACGGCCTGGGCGTGCTCGGCTGGGGCGTGGGCGGCATAGAAGCGGAAGCGGCTATGCTCGGTCAGCCGGTGTCGATGCTGATCCCGCAAGTCGTTGGGTTCAAACTCACGGGTAAGGTGCCGGAAGGCGCGACTGCGACAGATTTAGTGCTAACGGTCGTTGAGATGCTGCGCAAGCACGGCGTGGTGGGTAAGTTCGTCGAGTTTTTCGGCGATGGCCTGGATCATCTCTCGCTGGCCGATCGCGCCACGCTCGCCAATATGGCACCGGAATACGGCGCGACCTGCGGCATCTTCCCGATCGACAACGAGACGCTCAATTACCTACGCCTGTCCGGTCGTCTCGATGATCAGGTCGCACTGGTCGAGGCCTATGCCCGCGATCAAGGTATGTTCCGCGAGCCAGGTCAGCCTGATGCGATCTACAGCAGCACGGTTGAACTCGATATGACAAACATCGAACCGAGTCTTGCCGGACCGAAACGTCCACAGGATCGCGTGCCGTTGAAGAAATCCAAAGCCATGTTTGGTGACGCACTGGCTGCGCTGAAAAAAGAACGCAGCCTCACCAGCAAACCGGCCACCGTGAATATTGCCGGCGGCGCGCATGAAATTACCGATGGCGCGGTCGTCATTGCGTCGATCACGTCTTGCACCAACACCTCGAATCCTTCCGTGATGTTGGGCGCGGGTCTCGTTGCTAAAAAGGCCGCGGCACTGGGTTTGAAAGTAAAACCTTGGGTGAAGACCTCGCTCGCCCCCGGCTCACAAGTCGTAACCGAGTATCTGCAAAAAGCTGGTTTGCTCGGCGATTTGGAAATGCTCGGCTTCCATATTGTCGGTTATGGCTGCGCCACGTGCATCGGCAACTCCGGTCCGTTGCCGGAACCAGTTTCCAAGGCTGTTGCCGAAGGCAATCTGTCCGCCTGTGCCGTGCTGTCCGGCAACCGTAACTTCGAAGGTCGCGTGCATGCCGAAGTGCGTATGAATTACCTGGCCTCACCGCCGCTGGTCGTCGCCTACGCCATCGCCGGCACCATGGACATCGATATGTACAACGATCCCATCGGTGTTGATAGCAAAGGCAACCAGGTATTCCTGAAAGACGTCTGGCCGACACAGAAAGAAGTCAGCGACATCGTTGCCAGTTCGGTCAATCGTGAAGAGTTCACTCAGGTTTACGCCAACGTCTTCGAAGGTGAGAATCGCTGGACCAGCCTCGCCTCACCGGAAGGTCAGCTGTTCGACTGGAGTGATGATTCAACCTACATCAAGAATCCGCCCTACTTCGATGGCATGAGCAAGACGCCCGCTGCCATCAAGGATATTCAAGGAGCGCGAGCACTCGCCCTGCTCGGCGATTCAGTCACCACCGATCACATCTCACCCGCTGGCGCGATAAAACCCGATAGCCCGGCCGGCAAATATTTGCTGGAACATGGCGTGCAGAAAGGCGACTTCAACTCGCTGGGTTCACGCCGCGGTAATCATGAAGTGATGATGCGCGGCACGTTTGCGAACATCCGCCTGCGCAACCTGCTCGCGCCCGGCACCGAAGGCGGCGTGACCTTGCATCTGCCCGAAGGCAAAGCGATGTCGATCTTCGACGCGGCCATGCAATACCGCGACGAGGAGACACCGTTGATCATCATCGCCGGTAAGGAATACGGCTCAGGCTCCTCGCGTGATTGGGCCGCGAAAGGTCCATGCCTGCTCGGCATTCGTGCCGTCATCGCCGAAAGTTACGAACGCATCCATCGTTCCAATTTGATCGGCATGGGCATCCTGCCGTTGCAGTTCAACGACGGCGACAATGCCAAGTCTTTGGGCTTGACCGGTCGTGAAATGTTTAACATCGACGGCCTCGGCGATGGCTCCGCCAAGAGCGTCACCGTGAACGCCACTGGCGATGATGGTACGGTAAAGACCTTCACAGCCCGCGTGCGTATCGACACCCCGCAGGAAATCGAGTACTACCGCCACGGTGGCATCCTGCAATACGTGCTGCGACAGTTGGCGGCATGATAATTTGATAGTTTTATTGTGAACCACAACGCTAAGGGGGACATCAAGAAAAGCTTTTGAACCGTCAAGAACGCCAAGGACGCCAAGTTAATGAATGTAAAAGCCAGTTAGTTAGTAGTTCGGGTTTTATAATTAATCATTCTTGGCGTCCTTGGCGTCCTTGGCGGTTCGAACATTCTTCCTTGGCGTCCTTGGCGATTCAAATTACAAGATCTAAGAGAAAGATTATGGACCTGACATCCCTCACCGCCGTTTCCCCCGTCGATGGCCGCTACGGCGGTAAGACCGAATCGCTGCGCCCGATCTTCAGCGAATACGGTTTGATTCGTCATCGCGTACTGGTTGAAGTGCGCTGGCTGCAAGCACTCGCCGTGCACGAAGGCATCCCCGAAGTACCGACACTGAGCGGTCATGCAACCAATGTCCTCAATGCCATCTTCGACAATTTCAGCGTAGAAGACGCACAACGCGTCAAGAACATCGAGCGCACCACCAATCACGATGTGAAGGCAGTCGAGTATTTCCTGAAAGAGAAGATCACCGGCAATGCCGAACTGGAGGCCGTCAGCGAGTTCATCCACTTCGCCTGCACCTCCGAGGATATCAATAACCTCGCCTATGCACTGATGCTGCGCGAGGCGCGCGGCCAGGTGTTGTTGCCGACGATGGATAACGTGATCAACGCCATTGTTTCGCTGGCACACAACAACGCCGATCTACCCTTGCTGTCGCGCACACACGGTCAGCCCGCCACACCCACGACCGTCGGCAAGGAAATGGCCAATGTCGCCTATCGCCTGCGTCGCCAGCGCGAACTGCTCACTCAAGTGCCCATGCTCGGCAAGATGAACGGCGCGGTCGGCAACTACAATGCGCACATGATCGCCTACCCGGAAGTCGACTGGCAGGCCTTTGCGGAAAAATTCGTGACAGACCTGGGTCTGGATTGGAACCCCTACACCACCCAGATCGAACCGCATGACTACATCGCCGAGATGTTCGACGCCATCGCGCGTTATAACACCGTGCTGATTGATTTCTCGCGCGACATTTGGGGCTATATTTCGCTAGGCTATTTCAAGCAAAAGACTATCGCCGGCGAAGTCGGCTCCTCGACCATGCCGCATAAGGTCAACCCTATCGATTTTGAAAATGCCGAGGGCAACTTCGGTATCGCCAATGCGTTGTTCGATCACCTCGCCGCCAAACTGCCAATCTCGCGTTGGCAGCGTGACCTGAGTGATTCCACCGTGCTGCGTAACCTTGGTGTCGGCGTCGCCCATACCGTCATCGGCCTGGAATCGCTGCAGCGCGGCATGGGTAAACTGGAAGCTAATCCGGCACGCACCGCAGAAGATCTGGATGCAACCTGGGAAGTCCTGGCTGAGGCCGTACAAACCGTGATGCGTCGTTACGGCATCGAGAAGCCCTACGAAAAACTCAAGGAACTCACCCGCGGCAAAGGCATCACCGCTGACTCCATGCGTGTATTCATCGATGGATTAGATATCCCCACCGATGCCAAGCAGCGTCTGCGTGCGCTGACCGCGGCCAGCTACATCGGCAACGCCCCTGAGCAGGCACGAAAGATTTAAAAACATCCAACGCAAAGGCGTTCAAGGCGCAGGACGTACAAACACGCCAACAATGCATCCCCGTGCATCCCCTCTCCCCTCGCGGGAGATGGCCAGGGAGAGGGGGCACTACCACTGCACCAAGCCGGATGAATGCTTAGCAGACATAGAAAGATTCAAAAACATCCAACACTAAGGCAACTAAGGCGTACAAAATAAAAACCCACCACCAATATCACCCCGTGCATCCCCTCTCCCCTCGCGGGAGAGGGCCAGGGAGAGGGGGCAGTACCA
This sequence comes from Thiohalobacterales bacterium, assembly GCA_041739295.1. Lineage (GTDB taxonomy): Bacteria > Pseudomonadota > Gammaproteobacteria > Thiohalobacterales > Thiohalobacteraceae > JAHJQQ01. The sequence goes on from JBGSOE010000488.1 coordinate 12,998, forward strand.
CTGCAGCAGGCCGGATGAATGAGCAAAGCCGAGTTGTTACGGTAAGGATGACCATTCGAAAGCCTGTTTCAGCGGCGCCAGCCGCGCGTCCGACAGGCTCAAAGAGGGAAACCCTATCAATAGATGCTCAGTATCATTGCCCCTGTAGTAGAGACCTGGGCCGCGAACACCACCGCCTGCCCAAATACCACCGTCGATTTGATCGACTTCCCGCACAAACACCAACAAAGTCCTTGACCGCACAGCAACCGGGTGAGTATTTTCCAAACCAAGCAAAACAAACAAGCGCCACCGGCATCGCCATTGATATAACAACAAGAATCTCTTCTCCCCCCGGGAGAAGGCCAGGATGATGGAATTAAGCAACCTTTGATCAATCACTCAACTGTCATTCCGGCGGATGCCGGAATCCATGCGATTCAGGCATCCGCCGGAATGACGAAGTAATCAGAGGTTGCTTAAATTCATCTATGGGAGCGTGGTACCAATAACAACGAATAATAATGAACAGGGAGAAACGACGCATGCGCCGCATCGTCCGTTGGTTGGGTCTGTTGCAGGCTGACAAAGCCGACTCTCACCAGAGCGTAGAACTTGCGACCATGACGCAAAGTTTTCATCGACTGGTGAAAGTTTTTACTCTGACCCTAAATATCCTGACCCTAAATATCATTGCCAAGGTGGATACAGACCACGGTGGCGTGATAGGGCATCGCCTTTGCTATTATCAAGATGCTCCATGTTGAAATACTCGAGAGTACTGCTCGGCACGTTGTTTTTGATCGCACAACTTGGGTGAGATCAAGGGGATCAAGGGGTCAGAGTACTTGAAACTTACCGTATAACCCATCACTCTCTCGTCGACCAATCAACCTCGCAAAAGGATTTGCGATATGGCTCGTTTACCAAGGAATGTGGTTCCAGGGCTACCCCTGCATGTTATTCAACGAGGCAATAATCGCCAAGCCGTGTTTTTCGCGGAGAGTGATTACCGTCTGTATCTTGAATCATTGCGACTGGCCGCCGAACGTAGCGGATGTGCAGTGCATGCTTATGTGATGATGACCAATCATGTGCATCTGCTGGTTACGCCCGCTACTGAAAACAGTCTTGCTCGTTTGATGCAAAGTGTCGGTAGGCGCTATGTGCGTTATGTTAACGGCGTCTATCAGCGAACAGGGACGCTGTGGGAAGGACGTTTCAAGTCGGCGGTGATTGAGTCTGAACGCTACCTATTGACCTGTATGCGCTATATCGAGCTGAACCCAGTGCGCGCAGGTATGGTCGAGCAACCGGGTGAATACCGTTGGTCAAGCTATCGACGCAATGCGCTCGGCCAACTGGATAGTGTGATTGACGTGCATGCGTTATACGCGGCACTGGGGCATGATCCTGCTGCCTGCCAGAGTGCCTACCGCTCTCTGTTCCTGGGCCACACGGATTCTGATGATCTGCTCGCCATCCGTGGAGGAACCGAAGCAGGCACCGTGATCGGTAATGATCGGTTTAGATCGGAGGTGGAATCCATGCTGCAGCGCAGAGTCGATAAGTATCCGCATGGGGGAGATCGACGCAGTGGGCGGTTCAAGCGGATTTCAAGTTCTCTGACCCCTTGAACGGACCTTGAACGGCGGACTATTTGGCCAATGATGCGGGCGTATATTAGCGTTAATTGCTCTCTGACCCTGATTTGTCGCGCAGCAGATACACTATGACCAGCAATGCCGGCAGGCCCAGCAGTGATGAATAAATGTAAAACGTGAAATAGCCGAACTGCTCGACCACGACACCGGAAAAGCCGGCCAGAATTTTCGGAAACAGTGTCATCAGCGAACTGAACAGCGCGTATTGCGTGGCGGTGTACGCCGTGTTCGTCAGGCTCGACAGATAGGCGACAAACACCGCAGTGGCGACGCCACCGGCCAGGCTGTCGGCACTGATAATCAGCGCCAGTGCGGTGGTGTCCGGTCCGATTATCGTCATGCCGGCGAACAGCAGATTGCTGATAATCACCAGTACCGAACCGAGCAATAAAATACGCATTATCCCGTAACGCATCACCAGGATGCCTCCCAGTGCCGCCCCGCCGATGGTCAGGAAGAAGCCGAACACTTTGGTGATGCCGGCAATCTCCGATTTGGTGAAACCCAGATCGAGGTAGAATGGATTGGCCATCACGGCCATGGTGATGTCGGTAATGCGGTAGGTGCCGATCAGCAAGAGAATCAGTAATGCTGTCTTGCCGCTGCGGTGGAAGAATTCCGTGAACGGGCAGATCACCGCCGTGGCAAACCATTGGGTGACGCGTCCCCATATTCCGCCCGCATGCAGCGCGACGCTGATATCGTGGGCAAGTCGCTCTTCATTCAATTGGGTTTCGGTTTTTATGTGGTGCCGCGGTTCGCGGATCACGACCGTGGTGACGATGCCGACCAGCGTGAACACGCACATGATCAGGTACGCCGCCTGCCAATCCAGGGTATCGGCGAGATACAAGGCGCCCGCGCCTGACGCGAGTGCCGCCACGCGATATCCCAGAATATAACTGGCCGACATCGCTGCCTGATATTCCCTGGCGACGGCCTCGATGCGGTAAGCATCGATAACCACATCCTGGGTTGCCGATGCGAACGCCAGAAACAGCGCATACACCGCGAACATCAGCAGGTCCTGTTGCGGCGTGACCGATGCCATCAGCAGTAGTGCGATGGCGATGCCGCATTGTGCGAGCAGCAGCCAACTGCGCCGCTGGCCCAGCCACTTGCCGAGCAGCGGCAACGGCACCCGATCCACCAGGGGTGCCCAGCCAACCTTCACGGAATACATGATGCCGATCCAGCTGAAAAATCCGATGGTGCTGCGGTCCACATCGGCATCGCTCAACCAGGCGGACAGCGTGGAGAACACCAGCAAGAACGGCAGTCCGGCGGAAAAACCCAGGAACAACATGCCGAACACGCGCGGCTGTGCATACACTGCCAACGCGAGGCGCCAACTGCGGGTAGGATTCTGGTGCATAAACTCCGGGGTCAAGACACTGTTTTCGCTGTTATTGCCGGTACTCGATCTCTGGAAAAAATCAGGGCCAGAGAGCAATTGTTTCTAATAGTTGAGAAATTGCTCTCTGATCTTCCCCCGGTTCAACGGACCACTCGTTAATGGCCTATAGCCACCTTCTCTAATGCCAGAGGCGCCATCATCCCGATATGTGAAGGCGTCGCTGACGGTTATTGTAAAGGGGTCAGCAGCCTTTACCTATCTGCACTCATTGCAAGAATCTCCTTCATCACCGCAATCGTGACAAGGACGTCACATGCCGAGGATGCCACGCTTATATTTGCCTGATATTCCCGCGCATATCGTACAGCGTGGGAATTGCCGAAAGACTACGTTCTTTGCCAATGAAGATTATATTGCCTATCAGGGCTGGCTAAGAGACGGTGCACGCTTGCATGGGTGTGTCGTCCACGCTTACGTTCTAATGACTAATCACGTGCACTTGCTGGTCTCGCCCCGTGACACGAATTCCATCAGCAGGCTGATACAGTTCATTGGCCGTCACTATGTCACCTATGTAAACCATGTCTATGCGAAAAACGCTACGCTCTGGGAAGGGAGGCACAAGGGCTGTGTGATTTCCAGCGACGCCACTTGGCAATGAGCGCTTTAAAGAAGAAATTGAACAGACTCTGCAACGCAAAGTCGGGCAGGCTCGACGAGGCAGGCCGGAAGGAAAAGGGTGCCCCCTTTCTGGAACATGAAAGAGGTTTCAGCCCAGCCCACCAGAACCGAGATAGCCGCTGTCCCGGTAGTGACCAGCCAGACGTTATTCAAAGGCGGGAATCTGGTCGTGATCGAGCACCTGAATGAACGCTATAGCCTGCGTATGACAAAACTTGGGAAGCTGATACCGACTAAATAAACCGCACTCGCTACATGCCAGGCGTGTAGCACCACATCCCCGCCCCGCCAGCCAGCCATCCGGGTCAGCCAGCCAGCTCACTGACTGATTTGGAGAATGATCCATGTATAAATACAGAACTGGCCTATTGACCGGCGTTTTAATCGCCGCCACCTCACTACCCGCCTTGGCTGATGAAAATCTTCTCGGTTACCTCACCGGCGCTGAGACGCTGCCGGAAGGCGCACAAGAGGCCTATCTGTGGGTCACGCAACGCGATGACAAGGATACCGGTGAGTACACGGCCTACGATGTCGAAGCGGAATATGAGTACGGCGTCACGCCACGCTTTACCGCGTCATTTGCCTTAGAAGGACAGTCAATCGATACCAGTGGCATCGTGATCGATGGCTACATGCCGGGTGACGAGAAATACGGTCTCAGAGCTTCCGGATGTGATGCAAAGCTCAAATACATGTTCTTGAGTCCCGCGAAAGACGGCGTGGGTATCGCCGGCCGTATCGGTATCGAACATTCCTGGCTGGACAACCATTCTGGACGCGACAAGGACACGACCAGCGTTTCGACGGATCTCCTGCTACAGAAATATTTCCTCGACGATCAACTTGTCACGATAGCCAATGTCGGTATGGAAGCCACCTACGCCGATCGCCACCCGATTGATAACCTGCCCGTCGATTTCGAATGGACGACAAAACCGGAGATGGAGCTTGAACTCAAAACTGGTATCGGTACCGCCTACTGCATTGCACCGCGCTGGTTCATTGGTGCGGAAACACTCTATGAAACCGAGTTCGAGACCGAAATCGGCCAATAACGCTGGTTCTGGTTTGCCTGGCCCAGCCTGCACTATGGCGATGCTCGCTGGTGGGCGACACTCACCTGGATGACTCAGCTCAAAGGTGGCGGCGAAACCTATGAAGGTCAAACTGACACTGACCTGCACCTGATCGAGAAGACCAAGCAGGAAATCCGTCTGAAGCTTGGGTACAATTTCTGAGGCCCATATGTTTCGCCACACTCTATTGCGACTGATGTCCTCTATCCTGCTCTTGGTCACTGTACCCGCCACCGCAAAGCAGTACCTGACGGTGGAACAGGCCCAACATGTACTGTTTTCAGAGAAGGCACAATTCATCTCGCAACCGGTTCATCTCGACGCGAAACAGAAGGACCGCGTCGAAGACTACTATGATGTACGTATGCGCACCGAGGAACAGCCAGTCTGGCGGGTCGGGAGGGATGCACATGGATTGGTTCATGGTGGACGAGGTGTATGGTAAACATGAATACATTACTTATGCCGTCGCCTTGAATGCCGATGGGTCTGTCCGTGGCATTGAGATCCTCGATTATTGTGAAACGCATGG
>JBGSOE010000435.1:0-1865 GCA_041739295.1 Thiohalobacterales bacterium
ACCTCTGATTAATTTGATCAAGCGAGCAGATGCAAGGCGCGGACAGGCGAAAAAACGGAGTTTACACGGAGTAAATGAGTATTTTGAGCCTGGCAGCAACGCGGCAGATGCCGCTTCAGCGAATTAATCAGAGGTTCCTTAACTTAAACCCAAAACCAAAAGAGATGGCCACGGAACCCACGGAAGAGCACGAAAATAACCATAGAAAAAAGCCTATTTCATTGTGCTTCCGTGGATTCCGTGGCTAGATGTAATTCGCTGTCAGGTCATCTGGGAGGCTAGGTAAGTGCCATTCGGGCTAGAGACTAATGTAGGGTGTGGTGATCGCAGCGGACCGTTGAAACCTCAGCCCTCAAATTGGTGCGGTTCGCTACGCTCACCACACCCTACGATATACTAGACACTAATCCTTAGCCCTCAGGCCCGTATCTCATGTTCGAATTCCACCCACAACTCGCCAAAGACTGCCTGCTGATCGGGCGTTTCACGCTGTGTCATCTGCTGCTGATGCGCGACGCCAATTATCCCTGGTGCATACTGGTACCGGATCGCGCCGGCATCACCGAGATTCATCAGCTTTCTGCCGAAGATCAGGCACAACTTATGCGCGAGAGCTCGCTGCTCGCCAGCAACATGGCCACGCTGTTTTCAGCTGACAAAATGAACATCGCGGCATTGGGTAATATTGTTCCGCAATTGCATATCCATCACATTGCGCGACATCATAACGACCCTGCCTGGCCCGCACCGATATGGGGCAAGTTGCCGCCACGCAGTTACACGGAGGCTGATCTGGAGAATGCAGTGCTCATGCTGCGGGATGCGTTGCAGGACCAGCTTCGCGATTAGACTTATGGCAGCACTGATAAGCCATCAATGATCACAGGCAACTGTCGGACGCGGCCTTCGGCCTGAATCCGACCTACGAAACTGTTACCAAACGTAGGTCGGATTCAGCGGCGTTAGCCGCGTGTCCGACAGGTCCGACCAAGAATGCTCATATATTCAGAATTCCTCGGCAAGAAAACGACCTCCTGACAGATAAGCACCTTCTCACTGTGTGATGAAATTTATGCCTCAGGGGTTTCGCTGCATCTAATCCAGTCCTGTTACAATAAACCTAGGCCCACGCATTTTCGGACCCATCATGACATCAACTAATCTCCAAAAACCTCGCATCGTAATCGTCGGCGGCGGTGCCGGCGGCCTGGAACTGGCCACCAAACTCGGACGTCGGCTCGGCCGCGGCGAGCTGGCGGAGATCACACTGGTCGATGCCAACCGCACCCATATCTGGAAGCCATTGCTGCACGAAGTCGCCGCCGGTACCCTGGATTCACACGAAGACGAACTGGAATATCTGGCCCAGGCATCAACGTGTAATTTCCGTTTCAAACTTGGACGGATGATCGACCTGGATCGGGAGCGTAAGGAAATCCGTGTCGCAGCCACGCTGAATCAGCAAGGTGAAGAGATCATTCCGGAACGGGTGTTCGGTTACGACATCCTGGTGATAGCCGTTGGCAGCGTGAGCAACGATTTCAATGTTCAGGGTGTCAGTCAGCACTGTCACTTCCTGGACACAACACAGCAGGCCGAGGTGTTCCAGACCCGGCTGATGGAGGCCTATCTCAAGGCGCATACCCAGGGTAAACCATTAGAAGCCGGCCAGCTCGACGTAGCCATCGCCGGCGCGGGCGCGACCGGTGTGGAATTGGCCGCGCAGTTGCACAAGGTGTCGCGACTGTTGAGTGCCTATGGGTTGGACGAGATCACCCCGGCGCAGATTAAAATCAGCATTATCGAAGCAGCCGACCGCATCCTGCCTGGACTGCCGCCGGACCTGTCGGAAAAATCCGCCGTCG
>JBGSOE010000438.1:0-31801 GCA_041739295.1 Thiohalobacterales bacterium
ACCTCTGATTAATTCGCTGAAGCGGCATCTGCCGCGTTGCAGCCGGGCTCAAAATACTCATTTACGCCGTGTAAACTCCGTTTTTTCGCCCGTCCGCGCCTTGCATCTGCTCGCTTGATCAAATTAATCAGAGGTTCCCTAGGTGAACAGTATGGCGATGTTCAAACCAGAATCAGCAGTCACATCACCCTGTGTACGCAACTGCTGCCTGAATGACCAGGACATCTGCCTGGGTTGTTCCCGCTCGCTGACTGAAATTGTCGGTTGGGGCAGCGCCGATGATACGGAAAGACGCGCGGTTCTGGCACGGGCCGCGGAACGAGCGAGGCTGCGCAAGTCATTCTTCCTGCCACCGCAGCCATAACAACATTTAGTTTTCTATAAGCGCACAGAGCAATGTCGATAAAGCGCTACTACGTCTTCCGACCGGCCATCTGATCGACCATCTCCGGATCCATGTCGATGCCAACTGACCAACCCGGATTCAAGGCCACGCCGTAACCGCTACCGACCCGCTCCAGAATCCAACTGAAATCCGCCAGCAAGCCACCATCGAAGCCGGGATATTCCTTGACGAAGGGCTTGGCACGCTCGGGGCTGGTGAACAGCACGATCACATGACCACCTTCTTCCGTCTCCAATGTCAGGGGTATCGCCTTGTCGGTGGCCGTAAAGCCTTTAATGCCATGGGACTCCTCCTGCACCGGCATATAGAGCTGCGCGGTGAGCATCCTCTGCATGAATTCATCGCCGGGGATGGTGCCTTCCTGTGCCGCCATCAGCTGGCGCTCCAGGTCGTTTCGGGCTTCAAAGGGTTCGTCGAATTCGCTCATAATAGGTCTATCCAGTTCTAGTCTGGACGCAAAGGCTGGGGCATTTCAGCACGGATTGCAAACCCGCGGTTTCTGCCCTGGATTCCTATTGGAATCCGTACGCCGCTGGTACACTCCGCGCCCATGCTAGAACTCAGTAATGTCAGCCTGCGGCGCGGTGCGCGCCTCCTGTTCAGCGGCGCCTCTTTCACGCTGCATACCGGCCAGCGCGTGGGCGTCACCGGGGCCAACGGCACCGGCAAGTCCAGCCTGTTTGCGCTGCTGCGCGGCGATCTGCATGCGGATACCGGAGACTGCCGTGTGCCCGCGCATTGGACCTTCGCCGAAGTCGCGCAGGAAACCCCCGCATTGGATATACCCGCACTCGACTATGTCCTGCGCGGTGATGCCGAACTGGAATCACTACAGCAGAAACTGCGTGCAGCCGAAGCCGTGGAAGACGGCCCGCAGCTGGCGCATTTGCATGCCCAGCTGGAGGCCATCGACGGTTATAGCGCACCGAGCCGCGCCGCACGGCTGATGCATGGTCTCGGTTTCAAATCGGATCAGGAACGCCTACCGGTCGCGCACTTCTCCGGTGGCTGGCGCATGCGCCTCAATCTCGCCCAGGCATTGATGTGCCGTTCCGATCTGCTGCTGCTCGACGAGCCGACCAACCATCTGGATCTCGACGCCGTGCTCTGGCTGGAAGAATGGCTGACGCGCTACCCCGGTACCTTGCTGCTGATCTCGCATGACCGCGAATTTCTCGACCGCGCCGTGAACTACATATTGCACATCGAACGCGAACAGGTGCAGCTCTATACCGGTAACTACTCCGCCTTCGAGGTACGCCGTGCCGAGCAGCTCGCGCAACAGCAATCCTCTTACGAGCGTCAACAGCGCGAGATTGCCCACATCCAGCACTTCATCGATCGCTTCAAGGCCAAGGCCACCAAGGCCAAACAGGCACAGAGTCGCATGAAGGCGTTGGCGCGCATGGAGCGCATCGCCGCTGCGCATGTGGACTCACCGTTCCATTTTGAATTTCCCGCGCCCGCCAAACTGCCGCATCCCCTGCTGCAGCTCGAAAAGGTAGCTGCAGGCTATGACGGCAAGGCCATCATCTCGGGCGTGAAACTCAGTCTCGCCCCAGGTGATCGCCTTGGTTTGCTCGGCCCCAACGGCGCGGGCAAGTCCACGCTCATCAAACTGCTGGCCGGCGAACTCGAACCGCTTAACGGCAAACGTGTCGCGGCACCCGATCTGGATGTCGGCTACTTCGCTCAGCATCAGCTGGAACAATTACACGCCCAATCCAGCCCACTGCTGCACCTGCAACGTCTCGCACCCCGTGCGGGCGAACAGGAACTGCGGAATTTCCTCGGCGGCTTCGGCTTTGGTGGTGATCGCGCGGATAGTCCGGTCGCACCCTTCTCCGGCGGCGAAAAGGCGCGACTGGTGTTGGCCATGCTGGTCTATCAGGCGCCGAATCTATTGCTGCTCGACGAACCGACCAACCATCTCGATCTGGAAATGCGTCTCGCGCTGGAACTCGCGTTGCAGGATTATCCCGGCGCCATGGTGCTGGTCTCGCATGACCGCCACCTGCTGCGCACCGTGACCGACAGCTTTCTGCTGGTCGCCGAGGGCAAGGCCATCGACTTCGACGGTGATCTCGATGATTACCGCACCTGGCTGGATCAACGCGAACGCAACAGCCCGAGCAACAACAACACCGACGACACCACCCCGCACAGCGCTGCTGCCCGCCGTGACCGCAAACGCCTGCAAGCCGAACAACGTCAACGCCAGCAGCCACTGCGCAACGAACTACGCAAACTGGACACTCAACTGGAAAAACTGCACGCCCGCCAAACGGAACTCGACACCGCACTCGGCGACAGCGCGCTCTATGAACCGGCGCAGAAAGATAAATTACAAAAACTGTTGCTAGAGAAGGCCGAGCTGGGCAAACAGCTCGCGGTGACGGAAGAACGCTGGCTGGAAATCAGCGAAGAACTTGAACAGCAAGAAACTGATTAACCCGCAAGAACGGGATCAATGGGGTGACTGAGCACTAGCAGATACTGTATTTGGACGGCAGCCGGTGCGCTTGATTTACTGAGCGCTCTTTTTCACAAGGCTCAAAATATGTTTGTATTTGCTGTTCACCCATTTTCTTATTCTTTGGCTAAGAATCACCGGTTTTTTCTCGTTTGACGCGTACTCAATGGTGCCCCGCGTAGTAAACAGATGCCGCAAGTGTAATGCCATACTATAAGAATCAATCTCGTCAGGCATTACTATATGTGCATGATAAATATTTTCCTCAAGATCACTTCCCGATACTGCGGAAGCGATAACGGGAGTTGAGAATTTTTGTTGTTTGCTGCCGACAGCCTCAAAAAGCTGCGCTTGCAATACACCCCAACCATTGAAGGGCTTTGTTGGGTTGAATTTGGACCCTGCCATTTCAGCTCGCGGCAATAGGTAGTTAATAACTGATTTTTCGATACCTGTCCGGCCGAGGCGATCAAGGGAGATCTCCTTGCCTCTTGTTTCCTCAAAGTGGCGAAGATTTAGGCCACTAAGAGGTTTTTGTGGTTCTCCGCCCACTAGAAGCGGTTCGTCAAACAGGCGACGCCCAACGCGTTCTTGTTTGCTAACGTTATTTGTAGGTTGCCATCGAGCCATGCTGTCCCGCGCGTAGCATTTGTGTCAGTTTCCCTACCTCTTTTCGCAACTCAGTTGCCTCTGAGATCCGCTTCTCAATGGGCTCACCATCGACTACGGCATACAGCACGACACATGTAGGCGTGACAATACTCGTTAGGTGGCCTTTCTCCGCTTTGAACTCAGCCACTAAGTCACCTTTACGTGAGCTATACATAGATGGTTCGTTAGGTAAAAGATCAGCAGTTTTGGCGAAGAAGTCTAATGCTGCATCCGCAATATCCTGCGTGAGCCAACGGCCATCATTAATATCGGCTCTATCTATAGAGGTTATTGATTCGCGTATTCGTTGTTTTGTAACTTGAAGCCAAGCAGGCTGTACCTGACTAGGCTGATATATCAAAGTCTCTGGCCTGCAGTTTGATAGCAGATCCCTGAATTTTGCTCTTCGTTTCTGCGTGTATCGTTCTATTACTTTTGCGTCCCATTCCGGTCTATGCTGGCGTGGCGCACGAGTAATCCTAATTGTCGCTACTGAATCGGCAGTCGGGCAATACATTTATTTTTCCTCTAATGCGTCGATAGTGTCTTGTGTCAGTAGACGGAAAAATTGCTCTTTTTCTTTGGTGTGGGCGAACTCGATCCATTGTTCCACTTGCTGACGATTATTTGTCTTGAAATTCTTCTTCGTGGTAACGTCAACATCGATAATAATTGATGTGTTTAGAGGGAAGTTGCCTTGAACGAAATCAGTGGTGGCGACACGTACAGTACAATCTGTGTCGTTTGATTGTTCACTCGTGAAATTAAGATTTACATTGGATTTTAATTCTTCTTTCTCGATAGTGATCCCTAAATCTAGCTGGGCAATAGACTTTATCCCATGCTGCTCCGGACTGATTGCATTGATGTACCGAAGCCCTAGGCGGCGGACGATCACTCCTTCTGACTTGGTAAATAACCCGTCAATTGTCTCGCTAAGCTCTGGCTTGAATTTGTCCCACCCGCCATAGGGTGCGAGCCGATGATACGAAATCACATGCCCCCCCCAATTCGCACTTGCCGCTTATGTTCTTTGTCAGACAATTCGAACATTGGCGCAAACCGAAAACTTGGATCAGAGTTCCGAATGGGCGGTGGAATTTCGTATGCAGGCATTCTTTGCTGCTGGAAACCTTTCCATGGTGGGGAGTCTACAAGACGACCAAAGAATACCTCTGGTATCGTTTCCATATCGAATTGAATCTCAAAGATCGCCTCGATTATGGCGTCATCTTTAAGCTTGTGGGGGATTCTTTTTTTATGTGTTTCCATATTGATCTATGGGGCTCGTCCTGAATCACCCGGTGGTGGTGATGCTATACCCACTTCCTTCCTGGGTAACTACTAGCTAGGGATTATAAAACTAGCTTTGTAGTCCTATGACCCCGCTCACGCCATACGTTCAATTATTTACAGTATTTGCGGTTCAGATGCCATCATCAACCGAAACTATCCGTATGGCAACCTGCGGGAAAACCGGTTCTTTCAAGAGGGTCGCATCTGGATATTGGCTTTGATTAGTCACGACTCTCATTAAATATAGAATTCAGATAGTAAAACAAATTATAAAGATAGGATACCTGTTAATCATCTATTAAGTAAGCAATGAATTGCGGCGTACCCACATTTTACTGGAGTGAGAATGACATCAATCTAGCCTGACTCATTTTATACATCCACCAACCAGACTAAGCGTTCACCCAATCTAACAATCACATCCCGTTCTTATACACCGACCGATCTGTCGCGCCGCTTGCACGCACCTGACGCAGTGCCACGCCGTATTCCTTCAATTGCGTCAGCGCGTATTTGATTCTGCCACGGAAATAGCCGTCTGCGTCTGCGTTATTCTTGGCCGGATCATCGTTAAGGACTTTCTCGACATGGCGGACAATGACCTGTTCCGGGATGTAGCAGATGCGGTTGTTCTTGTAGCTGCTCATGCGCAGTTCGGCGACCGGGTAGGCGCCGCCATCGCCGGATGAGACGGTGACTATCAGCGCGGGCTTGTGGGCCAGCTCGCCCTTGCCCCAGAGCAGGAAGAAATTCTTCAGCCCGGCCGGAACCTGGCCGTGCCATTCCGGCGAGATGATCACGAAGGCGTCGCTCTCATTCAATTCCTTGGAGATCGGCTCCAGGCGCGTTTTCCAATCGGGATCACCGTCCCAGATGCCCTGATCCCACAGCGGCAGCGGGTTGCCCGCCAGGTTGAACAGATAGGTTTCTTCGCAAAGCTGATTTTCCTTCAGGCTGCGCTCGATGACATTGGCGACTTTGAAACTTTGGGAATCGTTGCGATGACTGCCGCTGATGATGGTGATTTTCATAGTTGTATGGACTCGGATTGTGAAAGATTGTTACGGATAGTAACAACTGCTTCCGATGAGGCCCATAATCCGCCCTGGAATCGAGTTTTTGGTTCAAGAATCGATGTCTTGCGCCGACACAAAACCAGAGCCGACATACCTGAGGTGACGGCACGATACTTCCTCCCTAAATTCAAGAAGGCAGCATGCATGGCCACGAATATCGCAGAAGTACAGGAAGGTGATTTTTCTCGCATCGGCGGCGAGCAGCCACCCCACCTGAAAATCGAGGCAACACTGGTCGAGTTAGGTGGCAATGGCGTGCGTGGTACCGATTTCAAGCTGCGCGCGCTCAAGGCAGCTGGCTGGAAATACGGCAAGATGATGCCGTATGGTTCCTATCCGAAGGCCGCGGCCGAGGCGTTCAACAAGATCCGCCGGGCACTCTCGGCCAGCAAAGATCAGGAGCAATTGCTCCAGGCACTGCAAACCCCCTGACCAGCACTTATCGGCATTAAGGAACCTCTGATTAATTCGCTGAAGCGGCACCTGCAGCGTTGCAGCCGGGCTCAAAATACTCATTTACCCCGTGTAAACTCCGTTTTTTCACCCGTCCGCGCCTTGCATCTGCTCGCTTGATCAAATTAATCAGAGGTTCCTTAATCCTGAAAAAATCATTTCAGCCACGGAAGACACTGAAACACGGTGCATTCCTGGAGCGACTATTCACCACCTTGCAGGTGATGGCAGTGCCGGCGTGAAGCGTATGATCTTGTCCGTGTTTTTCCGTGGCAAATGCGGTTTATTGGTTGATCGGTTATGGGCGCCTCGCGCTCAGAACAGCAACCGCTCTTCGATCGCCGCCAGTCCGCTACGCGCGCAGGCATCATCCTGCTCGCCACCGGGCGCACCCGACACACCAACGGCACCAACCAAGCTACCCGCCACTTCAATAGGTACCCCACCGCCGATCATCAGGGCATGCGTCACTTGTCGCACGCCAGATTGCGTCTTGCCAGCCTGGGTCGTGTCGGCCAGCGCCAGGGTATCGGTATTGAAGCTTGCCGCCGTCCAGGCCTTGCGAGTGGCTGTGTCCGGGGTGTGCGCGCCGGCAAACCGATCCCGCAAGACGACTTGGGGTATGCCGGATCGATCCACCACTGCGACGGCGATCTGGAACCCAGCCTTGCGGCAGGCAGCCAGCGTCGCATCGGCGAGCGCCTGAGCGGTTTCCAGACTGAGCGCCTGAAAGGTAACTAATGCGGGTTCGTCAGCCGCGCTCGCCGCGCCGCTCAAACCCACGGCCAACATACCAGCGAGCAATTTCCGATTCAGTGTCTTCATGGCAATTCCTCCTGCGCAGCCTGGTTAGCATACGCTTATGTACATGACGCCACAGCGTGGCCGATCATTCCTGCTATCCCGGTTCATCGACCGCAGCAATGTTTGTATTTCCTGCCGCTGCCACAGGGGCAGGTCGCGTTACGACCGATCTTGGTTGGCGAATTTGACTGGCTTGATACGTTCACCTGACCACCCAGATAAAACCACACACCCTGCTCGCAGAGGAAACGGCTGCGTTCGTGCAGGCTGCCGGGGCCTTGTTCGCTCTGATAGTGGGCGACGAATTCCACCACGCCTTCCACATCGCCAGGCTGTCCGGCGACGAAGTCCAGAATCTCCAATCGCTGCCAGACGGGTTGATCAGATAATTCCAGCGACTCAGGACGGGTGCTCACATGCCAAGTTCTCATGAGATAGGCGCTGTCACCACGCACATAGGCCGTATACCGCGAGCGCATCAAGGCTTCGGCCGTGGCAGCCTGCTGCTTACCACGGTGACATAATCCGCAGCACTGCGCATAATCGCGCCGCGATCCGCAGGGACAGTCCATCTGTTCTGACATGTAAGCAATAAACCTGGCACTGTTGGTTGGCATTGTAGCCGGGCCAAAGTAGACGTATACAGCCTGCAATGCTAGGTTCTAGCCCAAATGGCACATAACTTAAGCCCAAAGCCAAAAGAGCTGGCCACGGAATCCACGGAAGAGCACGGAAATAACCATAGAAAAAAGCCTTTTTTCGTATGCTTCCGTGGATTCCGTGGCTAGATGTATAACGCTGCCAGGTCATCTGAGAGGCTGAGTACGCGCCATTCGGTTCTAGCCCCATTCACAGCACAAACCACGCCCATGCATCCACGCGACCTCGTACACGATAACGTCCAACTACTCTCATTACCCGAAGTCTGTCTGCGGATTCAGCAGCTGGCGGATGATCCACACGCCGATATGGCGGAATTCGGCCAGCTGGTCATCCAGGACCCGGCGCTTACCATGCGGCTGTTGAAATTGGTTAACAGCGCCTATTACGGCTTTCCCGGTCGGGTCGACACCATCAGCCGCGCGGTGAATCTGGTCGGCATCGCCGAGCTGCGCAATCTCACCCTCGCGATGGCGGCGATGGAGGTGTTCGGCGGGCTGGAGAACGAACACTTCGACATGCTCGGCTTCTGGCGGCATTCGGTGTACTGCGCGCTGGTTGCGCGCTATTTAGCCAAGCGAGCGCGGGTGCTGCATGCCGAGCGGTTATTCATCGCTGGGTTGCTGCACGACGTCGGGCGGCTGCTGATCTCCAGCCTGCTCCCGGATGAATCGGCGCTGATTCTGCAGCGCATGGAACGCGGTGCAGAGGTGTGTGCGGCCGAGCGCAGTGAACTGGGGTTCGACCATGCCCAGGTCGGCTACGAACTGTTGAGTCTGTGGCAGTTACCGAAAGAACTGCGCATTGCCGTGGCCTTCCATCATCTGCCCGAGGTCACGGAAGAGGCGCGCCTCGAAGCCACGCTGGTCGCGCTTGCCAATCAGATTGCCTTGCAAGTGGAAGCCCTGGCACGAGGCAAGGCCTCACGGCACGATCCGTTCGGCGACTATACCAATCCGCATATTCTTGAGGGTGCCGAGTTGCCGGTCATCGAGGCCATTCCCACCGCATACTGGGCACAAGCCGGGCTGCCGGTTGACGTGGTTGCTGACACCGTAGCAGCGACGGCGGTGGATTTCGATGAGGTATTGAACATTCTCTACAGCGTGTGATTCTCGTCTAGGCTGAGTCTGATTCGTTTTAGCTTAGAGAACCTCTGCTCAAATACTATGCCGTCATTCCGGTGCATGCCGGACAAAAGCGCAGAGCCTGTTGAACGCCGATTCGGCGGCCCGCAGGGCGAGCGAAGCAAGTAACCCAGTGCCTTGAGTCGCATAGCTTCCGGCATGCTCCGGAATGACGAATTATTAAGGAACCTCTGATTAATTTGATCAAGCGAGCAGATGCAAGGCGCGGACGGGTGAAAAAACGGAGTTTACACGGCGTAAATGAGTATTTTGAGCCCGGCTGCAACGCGGCAGATGCCGCTTCAGCGAATTAATCAGAGATTCCTTAAGAGTTTCCTTAGCCTCACGCATCAAACCGCTGTACTCCCCCCGGTATTGAAACCATGTCCATATCCGGCGGTCTCATTTTAAGATTGCCCCCCCACTGCCGCCTGCACAGGCTTGCTGGTACCATCGCTGTCATGAACATGCCACTGCGTACTGCACTTTCCCGCGCGCTTCAGGTGCTCGGCTATATTGCCCTGCTCAGTCTCGGCCCGGGCTGCAGCGATACCTCGACCAGCAAAAAACCAGGCGCCGCTCAGGAGGTCAAACCCGTCGCTGTCACCGTAAGTGTGGTGAACAGCGCACCGCTGGCTCAGGCACTGGTACGGAGCGGCACCTTGCGTACACGCCGCAGCGTCCGACTGCACAGTCAGGAGGAAGGTCGGGTCGAGGCGCTGCCGGTTTTCGCCGGTGACGCGGTCAAGGCGGGTGCGCTGCTGGTCCGTTTGGATGATCGCCTGTTACGTGCAGAATTGAATAAGGCCGAAGCCGCGCGTGGGCAGGCGACACAGGATTTGACCCGCCTAAAACGGCTGGTCGAACGCAAACTCATCTCTGAAGACGAACTGTTGCGCGCGCAAACCGCGTTAAGCGTCGCCACGGCGGAGGAATCCCTGCTCAAAACCCGCCTGGGTTATGCCACCATCACCGCACCCTTTGACGGTATCGTCAGTGAACGCATGGTGGAACCAGGCGATGCGGTACCGAAATTCGCACATTTGCTGACACTGATCGATCCGCAGTCGCTGTTTACGGAAGTCGCCGTCTCAGAACTGGTCATGCCAACGCTGAAAATAGGCGATAGCGTTCCGGTGCGCATTGATGCGCTCGGCACTACCCAGTACATAGGTCGTATTGAACGCATTCACCCCACCATTGATGCCAGTTCGCGCCAGGGCGTTGTGGAAATCGCGCTGACCTCGGTACCGCCCGGCGCCCAGTCCGGCCAGCTTTGTCGCGTCTATCTACCGGGTGAAGTACAGGAACGCCGCGCCATTCCGCTCACCGCGCTGCGCAATGACACCGAAGGTGAATATGTGTACACCATCGATGCCAGCAACACGGCACGACGCACCCGCGTTACCAGTGGCATGTCGTTGGGTGATCGCATCGAAATCCTGGACGGTCTGAATGATGGCGACCGCGTGGTCACGCGCGGCTTCATCAATTTATCCGCCGGCAATCTGGTGGAGATTGTCACCGCACCGGTTGACACACCGACGCTGCAACCATGAGCAAGCCAAGCGGACCGCTCATGCCTGCACGCACCGGCGGCATTGCTGCCTGGTCGATCCGCCACCCGGTCGGTGTGAGCATGATCACGCTGGCGTTAGTAGTGATCGGGATGTTCTTTTCCCTGCGCCTGCCCGTCGATCTGCTACCCAATATCGTCTACCCCGAGGTGCGCGTACGCATTCTCGATCCCGGCGTGTCGGCACGCATCATGGAGGATCAGGTCACCCGCAACCTGGAAGAACAGCTCGCCATTACGGAAAACGTGATCTCACTGGTGTCCACCAGTAAAGAGGGCGAAAGCCAGGTGGATATGTCGTTTCCATACGGCACCGACATCGACATCGCGCTGCGCGATGCCAGCAATCGCCTCGACCGTGCCCAGCGCAGCCTGCCGACCACCATTCAGTCACCGATCATTTACAAGAGCGATCCGCAGCAGATCCCCGTGGCGGAATTCGTGGTCAGCTCCACGCAACTCGATCCGGTACAGCTGCGCAGCTTTGTCGATTACACCCTATCCAAGTGGTTCATCAATCTGCCGGGCGTCGCCGCCACGGAAGTCGGCGGTGGGTTGGTGCGGGAAATCCAGGTGCTGCCGGACCTGGAACGGTTAGCCGCCATCGGCCTGACGCCTGAGGATCTGGTGCAGCGACTACGTGATGCCAACCGCGATGTTGCCGCGGGAAAATTACGCGCCGGGCCACGCGAATACAGCAGCCGCACCGTCGGTCGCCTGCGGAGCCTCGATGAGCTGCGCAAACTGCCTATCCTGATCGGCGATGGCAGCAGCTTGCCACTCGAAGAGGTGGCCACGATCAATGATATCCACGAAGACGAACGACTGCGGGTGCGCTTCGATGGCATCAGCGGTGTGAAGCTCACTGTCCAGAAACAGCCAACTGCGAACACCGTGGCTGTGGTCGATGCCGTCATGACGCGCCTGCGCTGGCTGCATGACAACAAACTGCTGCCCGCCGATATTGAAATTAATACCGTGTCGGATCAATCCATCTATGTGCGCTATGCGCTCAACAATGCCCTGCTGGCAGGACTCAGCGGCGCCGCATTGGCTATGGCCATTGTGTTTCTGTTTCTCGGCGATCTGCGCAGCACACTGGTCATCGGCAGCGCCATCCCCATCGCCATCGCGGTCACTCTGTCGGTAATGCAATTCACCGGGCTGACGCTGAACATCATGAGTCTCGGCGGTCTGGCGGTCGGTATCGGCATGCTGGTGGACAGCTCCATCGTCATGCTGGAAAACATCCATCGCCATCAACAGCAGGGCGAAGACGCGCTCACCGCCGGCGTGGCCGCGGCAACCGAGGTCAACAGCGCCATTGTCGCCTCCACCAGCACCAATCTGGCGGCCGTGCTGCCGTTCCTGATGATCACTGGCCTGACTGGGCTGCTATTTCGCGAATTGATTATCACGGTATCGGCCGCGATCTTCGCCGCCATGCTGGTGTCCCTCACGCTGGTGCCGGCCTGGGGCACGCGCCTATGGTCGCCGCGCAGCAGCGACACCCAGTGGCGGCGGTCCTTTGATCACCAACTCGAAAAACTGCAGCGCGGTTATGCGCGGCTGTTGAACTGGCTGACGTCACACAGCCCTGCCCAGGCAGCCATTGTGTTGCTGTTCACCACACTGCTGGTCTGGAGCACAACAAACTTTCTCTCTGGCAAAGAAATCTTTCTGCCCAGCCTGGATGACGGCAGCATCTCGGTGCGCGTCACCGGCGACACCGGCACCGCCATGGAAACCATGGATGCTGTCGCGAAACAGCTGGAAAACCTGTTTCATGCACAAGCAGACGTCGCCTCGGTGTTCACCACCACCGGCGGGTTTATCTTCGGCCGCACCGAGCGTGAATTGTCCAGTCGCGCCACATTACAGATTCAACTCAAACCGCTTGATCAGCGCAGCGTTTCATCAGATGGCTGGATCACGCGCATGGATAAGGATATCGAAGCACTGCAATTGGTCGGCTACAAAGTGACCTTGCGTGTCGCTGGATTACGAGGGCTGCGTGTCGGAGGCAGCGAAGACGACATCAGCTTCCGCATTCAAGGTCCGGATCTGGACATGTTGAACGCACTTGGCCCCAAAGCGATCTCCGCATTAGAGGGTATTCCCGGCCTGCGCAATCTAACCTGGTCGGGAGAAGAGACCCAACACGAGCTCGCCATCAACCTTGACCGCGAACGCGTCGCCCAACTGGGACTGAACGCGAACGATATCGGCACAGCCCTGCGTTTTGCTCTGAATGGTGAGATTGCCGGTGACTTTATCGACGGCGATCGTCAGTTCGATATTCGTGTACGGCTGCCGCAGCCAACGCTGAAAACCCTCGCCGATCTCGAAAGCACACTGCTATTCGCCACCGACAAAGGACGGCCCGCCGTACGCCTAAGCGATGTCGCCCATATCACCCTGGTCTCGGCGCCCACCGAGATCCAGCGCTATCAGCAGCAGCGTATGGTCGAGATTCATGGTTCGCTGAGTGGTGATGCCGCACTCAGCGAGGTAATGCAGATGGCGCAACAGCGCTTGGACAAGGTGGAGATGCCGCAAGGCTACCGCATTTATGACGTCGGTTCGTTCCAATCCTTGCAGGAAGGTCGGCAGACCGCGGGAATCTTACTGGAGCTGGCCTTGTTCCTGGTGTTTGTGGTGATGGCGGTGCAGTACGAGTCGCTGCGTAACCCGTTAGTGATTCTATTGGGTGTACCCTTTGCGATCATTGGACCTGCCCTGTTGTTGCCGCTACAGGAAGTGCCTTTGTCCATGCCTGTATGGTTGGGGCTGATCATGCTTGCGGGTATTGTAGTCAACAACGCCATTGTGCTGCTGGAATACATCGAGTTGTTGCGGGAACAGGGATTGTCGGTGCGGCAAGCCATATCCCGCGCCGGTGAATTGCGCCTGCGGCCAATCCTGATGACCACCCTGACCACGGTATTCGGGCTACTGCCCCTCTCGCTTGGGCTGGGAGAAGGCGCGGAAATGCTGCAACCACTGGCGCAAACCATGATCTATGGTTTAACGTTTTCGCTGCTGGTGTCGCTGCTGCTGATACCGATTCTCTATGTTTGGCTCCAGCGCGGAGTCGATAACACTACACTCATTACTCACTAGCAGCATGCTGCATAGGTTCTGCCTGTCATTAATCATCCGACCCATGGGGACAACGCATGAGCGATCAGAAACCTACAATCAAAGAGGACTCGCTGTATCAATTACTGCGCGCCGGCAAGATGGACGAATTCAACACGCGTCGTGCAGCCGGTGAGAGCTGCGATCTGTCCAACACGGATTTTCGTGGTCTTGATCTGCGTAATTTGATTGCCGACGGCCTGGATTTGAGCAACAGCTATTTCCGCCAAACCGATCTGCGCGGCGTGAATCTGAGCAAGGCGAAGCTGCTCGGCGCCAGTATCCACAGCGCCAAGATCTCGGGCACTTTTTTCCCCTCGGATCTTGCGGCCGAGGAAATCCTGATGTCACTCGAACACGGTACCCGCATGCGCTATGGCATTCCGGTGCGGGCGAGCAAACCCTGACCCAAAATAAATGTCGGACGCGCGGCTGGCGCCGCTGAATCTGACCTACGTGTGTTATATGGATGTAGGTCGGATTCAGGCCGAAGGCCGCGTCCGACAGGTCAACTACTAGTCAGCGATACAGCGCAACATAACTGGCATAGGTAAACGGATCTGCCTGCACCAACGGTAACGCCGTGCGCAACGCGGCCCCAATCTGCTCTGCTGGCACATCAGCCTGCCGCGAGGCTGCCAGCAGCAATGCCGGTGGTGATGGCATGGCGCCATCGGCAACCACCACCTCTCCTTGCCCCCACTGCAGCAGTGTTTCTTCGCCTAGGCGCCAGCGGCCTGCTTTGAAAAACCGTTTCCACGCCTGCTCTAACAACTGTCGCACCTGCAGTGCACTGTCATTGCTACGCGATACTGCCTGCCAGCGCAGCAGTCCCATCGTAACATAGGCATAGTCTTCGAGCGTTGCCGTACTCTCAACAGTGGTACCACGTCGTGCGCGTACCAGTTCACCCTGAATCCGAAATTTCTGCGTCAACACCAACTGTAGCGCCTGTGCAGCACGCCCGTATCGACCTGCCGTCTTGCCCGCATCAAGGACCTCCACTGCATCAGCCAACGCCGACAACAGCAAACCATTCCAACCGGCCAATACCTGCGTGTCTATAGGCGCCTTACGTTGTGCGCGGCGTTGTAGCAATTGTGCACTGGCAGACGCGAGTGCTGCATTGACTCCGGCAACTGGCATATTGAACTCGCTGGCAAGCTGTTCAGGTGTCCGTGTCGGCAACAACAAATATCCGGCCACAAAAGGCGCTGGATGATCCAATCCCCAATAGCGCTGCACCAGTGGCCAATGCTGCCCAACCAAGGTTTTGACCTCGGCGCGATCCCATAAATAATCACCACCCTCCACGCCCGTGGCATCCACGGCCGAGAGTGCCGCGTAAAAACCTCCATCCGGTGCGGGCAGACTGTCGAGTACAAAATCCAGGGTACGACGCGCCACTACCAAAAACTCTGGAGCGCCGAGTATCTGTGCCGCCCGCAGATAGACGCATACTAGCAGTGCATTGTCGTAGAGCATCTTCTCGAAATGTGGCGTATGCCAATCAGGGTCTGTGGTATAGCGAAAAAATCCACCACCAAGCTGGTCTTGCAACCCTTGCCCCGCCATCTGTCGCAAGGTCAGGCGTAAAAATTCACCCAACTCCGGATTTGACTCACGCTGATAGGCCTGTAGCAGAATCAGCAGCTGCGGCGCCATAGGAAATTTTGCCTGTGCGCCGAAGCCTCCTTGCAGTTCATCGGCATATCGCAATGCGTCGTTGCGCAAACGCGTCCACAACGCAGTTGGGGTTGACTCGACGCCAGCATCAACGCTGCCCTCGATCGATGGCCCTGTTGTGATCGATGCCTGCGCCACGCTGCGCGCCATGGCCATCAGGGACGTCCGTTCAGCCGTCCAGCGTTTCGCCAGTCGTTGCAAAAGGCCTTTGAAATCATCCGCTGGCAGATACAGACTGCCCAGCAGCGGATAACCGTCCGGCGTGACAAAAACATTCAACGGCCAGCCGCCTTGTCCGCGCGTACGTTGCGTGAAATCCATCAACTCGGCATCCACCGCGGGCAGCAACTGTTTGTCGATTTTGACGGGGATGAAGTCGCGATTGAGGATTGCAGCAATGTCCGCATCACGAAAACTTTCCCGCTGCATGACATGGCACCAGTGACAACTGAAGTAGCCGCTGGAAATAAACAGCAGCTTACCTTCACGCTGCGCGCGCGCAAAAGTCTGTTGATTCCACAATTGCCACTGGACGGGATCTGCGGCATGCATCACCAGATAGGGTGATGTGTTGGCGACGAGCTGATTGGTTAACGATGTTTCGGCACTGTAGCCGGCACAACTGAGGATGAGGAAAATGAAGCCAAGAAGTGCGCGCACAAAGATACACTCCTATTCTATAGAACCTCAGATTAGTTCCGCCATTGCTAGGATGCCTTGACCCGAAGCGCAAGGTACCTATGATGAAACCCTAAGGGGGCCGATGGGAATGGCGCTTACTTAAGCCCAACACCAAAACAGCTGGCCACGGAACCCACGGAAGAGCACGGAAAAAACCATAGAAAAAAGCCTTTTTCAGTGTGCTTCCGTGGATTCCGTGGCTAGATGTATAACGCTGCCAAGTCATCTGAGAGGCTAAGTAAGCGCCATTCGGGTCCTATGGGCAAAGTGACAAAGCAATCTCCCGACAGCCAACTCTACTTGATGAGATTGCCACGCTTTGCTCGCAATGATGACGCCTAGGTTTTATCTTTCTGCTCCTGCGCCTCGATACGATCGAGCTCGGCGTCCATTTCTGCGGCGCTGGGCGGTTCATATTCCCCATGACCAGTCGAGGCAGCACTGTCTTCTTTACGTGGTATGAAATATCTCGCCATAAATATACCCAGCTCAAACAACAACCACATGGGTATAGCCAGCAGGGTCTGCGAAATCACATCCGGAGGCGTTAGCAGCATACCGAGCACGAAAGCACCGACTATGACGTAAGGTCGTTTATCGGCCAATGCCTGGGGCGTAACCACGCCTAGCCATACCAATACGAAGGTGGCAACCGGCACCTCGAAAGCAGCACCAAAGGCAAAAAATAGCGTCAGCACGAAATCGAGGTACTTGCCGATGTCGGTCATGACCGCCACGCCTTCCGGCGCGCTGGCGGTCAGAAATGCGAACACCAGCGGAAACACTACGTAATAAGCAAACAGCCCGCCCAGGTAAAACAGCACCGTACTCGACGCCAGCACCGGAACTGCCATGCGCCGTTCATGCCGATACAATCCCGGTGCGATAAAGCCCCAGATCTGATACAGAAGATACGGAACACAAATGAAGATGGCCAGAACCAGTGCCAACTTGAACGGAATCAGAAACGGCGACGCCACCTCGATGGCTATCATCGAACTGTTTTCCGGCATATGCCGCATCAGCGGATCGGCGAGCAGTGTGTACAGTTTGTTGGCAAACGGCGTCAGCGCCAGAAATACAATCAGTATCGCCGCAAGCATGCGCATCAACCGATCGCGCACCTCCATCAGATGTGACAGGAAGGGCTGCTCTGCTTCGGCGACCGGATCGTCGGGATGCGGGTCAGTTGCCGCCATACTGTGAACCAGGTGTGGAAGTGGACTTTGCGTCTTGAATTGTGGCGGGCGCTTCGGGCGCTGCCGGCTCATCCGGCTTAACGAGTTGCTCCGCGGCCGTCGCCGCATCGCGCGTTTCTTCGATGATTTCGTGCAGGCCGATGGACTGCGCTTGATCCTTCAGCGTTTGCTTGAGCTCTTCCGCAGCCAGTTCTCGCTTCACATCGGCCTTAATGGCCGAAAACGCGCGCCGTGCGCGCCCCAGATACAGACCAGCGGTCCGCACTAAGCGCGGTAGTCGTTCAGGGCCTACCACGACCAATGCGACAACCATAACTAACGCCAATTCTGAGAAGCCAATGTCGAACATAATATTAGGGGCTAGGAACTGGGGACTAGGGAGTCGATGGATCGGGGTGAAGAAATTATGATATTCCCAGTCCCTAGACCAAAGGCCCTAGTCCCTGCGCTCAGACCTTGTCCTTCTCTTTGGAGGTCACTTCGCCATCCAGGGTACGGCCGCTCTGCTGATTGACCTGCCCTTGGGTCTCGCCTTGCTCGCCTTCTTTCATGGACTGTTTAAAGCCCTTGATGGCCGAGCCAAGATCACCACCGAGCGATTTGAGGCGCTTGCCACCGAACAGCACCAGCACAATGGCCAGGACAATCAACAGCTGCCAGATACTGATTCCACCAAAACCCATACTATCCTCCAGCCGCAGGTGCGACGTGTGTGTAATTCAATCAACCAATCAGGATTTGCGCGCCGCTTTTTCGTCCAGTCCAGACAGACCGAAGCGACGACTCAGTTCCTGTAACACTGCATCGGGGCTTAATCCCTGTTGCGCCAGCATCACCAACGTATGAAACCACAGGTCGGCGGTTTCATAGACCAGTTGCTCCTGGTCACCACCTTTGGCGGCCAGAATCGTTTCAGTAGCCTCTTCGCCAACCTTTTTCAGAATGGCATCTAAACCCTTGCTGTAGAGCTTGGCGACATAAGAACTCTCCGGATCCGCACCTTTGCGCGCCTCCAGGGTTTCCGCCAGTTTCTGCAGGACATCGTTCATCTATAGTGTACCTATGAAGTACAGCAGCGCTATTTGTAGATCGCGGAAGGGTTTTTCAGAACAGGCTCCACGGCGTTCCAGTGCTGACCTTCCAGGCGATGAAAGAAACAACTGCGCCGGCCGGTGTGACAGGCGATGCCGCCGATCTGTTCAATCTTCAGCAAGATGACATCTTTGTCGCAATCCAGCCGGATGTCTTTGACCTGTTGCACATGCCCGGATTCTTCACCCTTACGCCACAACTTGTTACGCGAACGCGACCAGTACACCGCGCGGCCTTCTTGCACCGTCAAGGACAACGACTCGCGGTTCATCCAGGCGAACATCAATACTTCGCCGGTCACAGCATCCTGCGCGATGGCCGGCGCAAGTCCATCATCGGTCCATTTGATGTCATTGAGCCATTGGTCTGACATTCGAGCACTCTTTAACTCTTACAAAGACGCCAAGTAGAACAATATCTAGGGTCACCCTGAACAAGTTGTCATCCAGGCACATGCAGGAATGACGGAACTTCGCTTGATCAGATTGTCACCAAGTCAAAAAACCAGTAAGCGGCTATGCCACAATCTAGACTATCACCTTGACGTCTTGGCGCGAACTAATCTTCACAGCCGCACCTCAACACCCGCAGCCGCCATGTGGGCTTTAGCCTCGGCGATGCTGTAGGTGCCGAAGTGGAAGATGCTGGCGGCGAGTACGGCATCGGCGCCGCCCTCACGGACCCCGGCGACCAGGTGATCCAGATTGCCCACCCCGCCCGAGGCAATCACCGGGACATCCACGGCGTCACTGATGGCGCGGGTCAAGGCCAGATCAAAACCATCTTTGGTGCCATCGCGATCCATGGAGGTAAGAAGGATTTCACCGGCTCCGTATTCCACCATGCGCTTGGCCCACTCCACCGCATCCAGCCCAGTGGGTTTGCGACCCCCGTGGGTGAAGATCTCCCAACGGTTGGGCTCACCGACTTTACTGACGCGCTTGGCATCAATGGCCACAACAATGCAGGATGCCCCGAACCGTTCGGACGCCTCGCGCACGAACTCCGGCCGGCTTACCGCAGCTGTATTGATCGCAACCTTGTCGGCACCGGCATTGAGCATGCGCCGGATATCGCCCAAGGCACGGATACCACCACCCACGGTCAGCGGTATGAATACCTGGCCGGCAACCTGCTCGACCATGTGCACCATGGTCTCGCGATCATCCGAACTGGCAGTGATATCGAGAAAGGTAATCTCATCGGCGCCTTGCTGGTCATAGCGGCGCGCGACTTCGACCGGATCTCCGGCGTCGCGGATGTCCACAAACTTGACGCCTTTGACGACACGTCCGGCATCAACGTCCAGACAGGGAATGATTCGCTTGGCTAACATAAATTCAGACTCCAGGTTCTAGGGCAGGATACGTGACGAGGAGAGTAGTTGACGCACGCGCATGTTACTCATTCTGGAGTTCATCGACCAATTTCTGGGCCTTCGCAAGGTCGATGCTGCCTTCGTAGAGTGCCCGGCCGATAATTGCACCCATGATGCCTTCACCTTCGACGGCACACAGCGCCTTGATATCGTCCATGCAGCTGACGCCGCCGGAGGCGATGATCGGGATGGTGACTGCGCGCGCAAGTTCAACAGTTGCATCGACATTGACGCCATTCATCATGCCGTCACGGCCAATGTCGGTGTAAACAATGGCCGCAACGCCGTCGCGTTCGAAACGCTGAGCAAGTTCCTGCACATTGTGGTGTGACAACTTGGACCAACCGTCGATGGCGACTTTGCCATCTTTGGCGTCCAGACCCACAATGATATGTCCCGGAAACTCCATGCACAGATCATTGATAAAATGCGGCGCGCTGACTGCCTTGGTGCCGATGATCACAAAACTCACGCCCAGATCCAGATAGGCCTGCACCGTGTCTTCATCGCGAATACCGCCGCCAACCTGGATCGGCAGCTCCGGGAAGGCCTCGCAAATCTGCTGAATCACTGCGGCATTCACCGGCGCCCCCGCGAAGGCGCCATTGAGGTCAACGATATGCAAGCGCCGCGCGCCGGCATCCACCCAGCGTTGGGCGACTTCCAGCGGGTCGTCGGAGAATACAGTCACATCATCCATGCGCCCCTGGCGCAGACGTACGCACTTGCCGTCCTTAAGATCGATGGCAGGTATCAGCAACATGAGCCATTCCTCGGTGCTTTACGTAAATTCTCAGACATGTCAATTCCGGTGTTTGAGTTTAATCCTGACCATTCCATTTAACGAAATTCGCCAGCAACTGCAATCCAGCATGTTGGCTCTTCTCCGGGTGAAATTGCACGGCAAAGATGCCGTCACGCGCCACCGCCGAGGCGAAAGTAAGACCGTACTCGGTGACGCCCGCGCACTCCTGCGACTGCTCCGGTTGCGCATAATAGCTGTGCACGAAGTAGAAACGACTATTTTGGGGTATGCCTTCCCAGAGCGGATGACTGTGTTGCTGCACCTGATTCCAGCCCATATGTGGGATTTTCAAGCGTTCGCCGCTGGCAGCATCGGTCAGCCCTTCCGGAAAACGCTTTACTTGACCAGCAAACAGCCCCAGGCAGGCTGTGCCGCCATTTTCCTCGGACGATTCCAGCAGCGCCTGCATACCCAGACATACTCCGAGCAGCGGCTTCTTGCCGGCCAGGTTGCGGATCAACTCATCAAGCCCCAGTCGTTCGAGTTCCTGCACGCAGTCGCGGACCGCACCGACACCGGGAAAAATCACCCGGTTGGCACGCCCGATCTGCACCGGATCAGCGGTGACGATTACCCGCATATCGCCACTCACATGCTCCACCGCCTTGCTGATGGAATGCAGATTGCCCATACCGTAATCGATGATGGCGACGGAACTCATGTACGGCCTGACGTCGGCTTGATTGCTACGAAAATATCCATGATGTCGGATTCAGATAGGCGATTCAGAGACTGCCCTTGGTGGAGGGAATCTGGCCCTGCATGCGCGGATCGGCCTCGGCCGCCATGCGCAGGGCCCGCCCGAACGCCTTGAAGATGGTTTCGGCGATGTGGTGCGCATTGACGCCGCGCAGGCTGTCGATGTGCAATGTAGCCGGCACATGGTTAATGAAGCCCTGGAAGAATTCACGCAGCAAATCGACGTCGAAGTCGCCAATGCGGGCGCGTGGATACTGGACGTGATACTCCAGCCCCGGGCGCCCGGAGAAATCGATCACCACCCGTGACAGCGCCTCGTCCAGCGGCACATAGGCATGGCCGTAACGACGGATACCCTTTTTATCACCAAGCGCCTTGTTGAAGGCCTGACCCAGGGTGATGCCGACATCCTCCACCGTGTGGTGGGCGTCGATGTGCAGATCACCGTCGGCCTGGACATCCAGATCGAACAGGCCGTGGCGGACCACTTGGTCGAGCATGTGTTCGAGGAAGGGTACACCGGTCTTGTAGCTTCCCGTACCGCTACCATCAAGATTGAGCTTCACGGCAATACGGGTTTCGAGGGTGTCGCGGCGCACCTCGGCCTGTCGTTGGGTCATGGTCGAATCACTCGGTGCGGATGCTGTTGTGGCGGTCGTAAATCGATTTCATGGTCAATAGTCGGGAATCGGGTCGCCGGACGGGGCGATTGCCCGCCGGATAACCGGCCTGAGCCCGCCGTATGCCTGCATCCTAACGGAAAAACGCTGCCGAGAGAACTACCTGCATGCACCAACCATGGCCCCTTACATCCCAGGGTTTATCCCCTTAAATTTACGATTTAATTGATTTAGCTCAAAGGTTCTGCTCCAATCAGAGGCACGAACACCGTACCAGTAACCGAATAAGGGAAGGGTTCACCGTGGCAAGCACCGAATCGATCATCATAAGCATGCAACAGATGAAGGTGGCCTGCGAGAATTGCAGCCTGCATCAGCTGTGTCTACCGTTACACCTTGATCACGATGCCATGGTCGCTCTGGATGAAATTATTAAGCGTCGCCGCCCTCTGCAACGCGGCGAGAATCTGTACCAGAGCTGTGACACTTTTACATCAATATATGCCATTCGCTCCGGATCACTCAAAACCTTCACGACCACCAATGATGGCCAGGAACAAGTAACCGGCTTCCATTTACCCGGTGAACTGGTTGGCCTCGACGCTATTACCACTGATGAACATAACTGCACAGCACGCGCGCTGGAAACCACCAGCGTGTGCGAAATCCCTTTCAATAAGCTACAGGATCTTGGTATGCAGATCCCTGGGCTGCATCGCCAATTGCTACGCATCATGAGTCGGGAAATCCTTGAAGACCAGAATATGATGATCTGGCTGGCCAAGAAATCGGCCGAGGAACGTCTGGCATCGTTGCTACTGCGCATTTCAAAACAGTTCAGCACGCGGAGTTTCTCGGCGCGCGAATTCAATCTCAGTATGTCGCGCACCGATATCGCCAACTATCTGGGTCTTGCCGTTGAAACCGTCAGCCGACTGTTCACGCGCTTTCAGGCCGAGGGGCTGCTGAACGTCGATCGCAAACATGTCGTGATCAATGACCTGGACGGCATGCACCAGATGGCACACAGCGACCCGGATTGTACTCAACACGAAAAAAATAGCCTGAGTTAAATCTCCCACTCCGAATATAAGCTTTTATTGATGTGGGTCATTGTTGGCCCGCCTTCCCTTCTGCACTCTGGCACCACCCGCACGGCACGCCGGCCATGTCTGGCACCAACGGGCCGTATCTCTCTGTGCAGAAGGATTATTTTATGGAAATTCAATATAAAACCCCGCTCCTCACGCTCGCCCTCATGACCGCATTGGGCAGCTCTACCCCGTCCCTGGCTGGTGTCCAGCAGGGTGACATCCTGGTTCGTGCCGGTGTCGCCTACGTTTCTCCAACAGGAGAGAGTGACGAAATCACCAGCCTCGCCCCCGGCGCCAAGGTCGAGGCCGATAGCGGCACTAGTCTGGGCCTGAACTTTACTTATATGGCCACAGATAATATCGGTGTCGAGCTGCTCGCCGCCTGGCCCTTTAGCCACGACATCAAGGCTACGGGCAGCATCGCTTCGCTCGGAAAGGTCGCGGAAACCGACCAACTGCCACCGACCGTCACTATCCAGTGGCACTTCACGCCGCAAAGCAACATCCGTCCGTTCGTCGGTGCAGGCGTGAACTACACTACTTTCTTTAATACCAAAACCAAAGGCGCACTTACGGACGTCGGCCTGAACCTGGACAGCTCCTGGGGTCTAGCCGTGGAGGCCGGTGTTGATATCGATGTCACCAACGACTGGTTCGTCAGCGGGCAAGTCTATTACATGGAAATCGACAGCGAAGCAACGATTGGCAATGGCATCGGTAAATATGATGTCGCCATCGATCCTTGGGTCGTCATGTTGGGTGTCGGCACGAAATTCTGAAGAAGCCCCGAGCGGGTTCCCTAACCTGGGTAGCCCGCTCCATTTTTTCCGAGGTTAAAGCATGGATACTGCATCCACGTACAACTACAAGGTCGTGCGCCAATTCTCCATTATGACAATAGTCTGGGGCATTGTCGGCATGTCGGTCGGTGTGTTGATTGCTGCCCAGTTGATGTGGCCGGCGCTCAACTTCGACATTCCCTGGCTGACTTACAGTCGCCTGCGACCACTGCACACTAATGCAGTAATTTTCGCGTTTGGTGGTTCTGCTCTATTTGCCACCAGTTATTACGTTGTGCAGCGCACTTGTCAGGCGCGACTGTTTTCAACGGGACTGGCGGCCTTCACCTTCTGGGGTTGGCAATTAGTCATTCTGTCCGCAGCCATCACATTGCCGCTCGGCATAACCACCAGCAAAGAATACGCTGAGCTGGAATGGCCGATCGATATTCTGATTACGCTGGTCTGGGTAGCCTATGCCGTAGTGTTCTTCGGCACCATTATGAAACGCCGTACCAAGCATATTTACGTTGCCAATTGGTTCTATGGCGCGTTCATTCTTACCATCGCCGTGCTGCATCTGGTCAACAGTGCCGAGCTGCCGGTTTCACTGACCAAATCCTACTCGGTCTATCCGGGCGCTATCGATGCCATGGTGCAATGGTGGTACGGCCACAACGCGGTAGGCTTTTTCCTGACCGCGGGCTTCCTCGGCATGATGTATTACTTCATTCCGAAACAGGCCAACCGTCCGGTATATTCCTATCGCTTGTCGGTGGTGCATTTCTGGGCCCTGATCTCTACTTATATGTGGGCAGGTCCGCATCATCTGCACTACACCGCACTGCCGGATTGGGCGCAATCACTGGGCATGGTGTTCTCACTGATCCTGCTGGCACCCTCCTGGGGCGGCATGATCAACGGCATGATGACCCTGTCTGGTGCCTGGCATAAGTTACGTACTGATCCGATCCTGAAGTTCCTGATCGTCTCGCTGTCTTTCTATGGCATGTCGACCTTTGAAGGTCCAATGATGGCCATCAAGACCGTGAACGCACTGTCACATTACACCGACTGGACTATTGGCCATGTGCACTCTGGTGCGCTGGGTTGGGTAGCGATGGTGTCGATTGGCTCCATGTACTTCCTGATTCCGCGTCTGTTCGGCCGCGAGCAGATGTACAGCATCAAACTCATCGACGTGCATTTCTGGGTTTCCACCATCGGCGTGGTGCTGTACATCTCGTCGATGTGGATTGCCGGTGTCATGCAGGGCTTGATGTGGCGTGCGGTTAACGACGACGGCACGCTGACTTACAGCTTTGTCGAATCGTTGGAACGTATGTATCCCTTCTATTTCGTGCGCTTCCTGGGGGGTGCGATATTCCTGAGCGGCATGCTGATCATGGCCTACAACGTGATCAAGACCATTTCCGGCCAGCGTGCTGTCAACGCCCCGATCCCGCAGCCCGCCTGAGGAGACATCGCTATGAGTCATGAAGTCGTAGAAAAAAATGTCGGCCTGATGGCATTGCTGGTCGTCCTGGTGATCAGCATCGGCGGTCTGGCTGAAATCGTCCCGCTGTTCTTTTTGAAGAGCACCACGGAACCTGTCGAAGGACTCATGCCCCGCACGGCCATGCAGCTGGAAGGGCGCGACATCTACATCCGCGAAGGTTGTTATGTCTGTCATTCACAGATGATCCGGCCGTTCCGCGCCGAGACCGAACGCTACGGCCACTATTCGGTTGCCGGTGAGTTTGTGTACGACCATCCGTTTCAGTGGGGTTCCAAGCGCACTGGGCCGGATCTGGCGCGCGTTGGCGGTCGCTATTCGGATGACTGGCACCGTGTGCATCTGATGAACCCGCGTGACGTAGTCCCTGAGTCCAACATGCCCGGATTCCCCTGGCTGGCGGAGGACACCCTGGACGGCAAACTGACTGCCAAGAAGATGGAAGTCATGCGCACCCTGGGCGTTCCCTACACAGACGCGGATATCGCGGGTGCTCAGGCAGCCGTCGCTGGCAAAACCGAACTGGAAGCCTTGATCGCGTACCTGCAGGACCTGGGTACCGTGATCAAGACCGGGAGGTAAGCGCAATGGATATCGTAACCCTGCGCTCTATTTTCACAGTTCTGGTATTCGCAACCTTCATCGGAATATGGATCTGGGCCTGGAGCGGCAAACGCAAGCAGGCCTTCGATGAGGCGGCCAATCTACCTTTCGTCGAAGACGGTATCCCCACAGACAGGGGCACGCAGAAGGATTCGGGTCATGAATGATAATGATTTTGTCTTTTCAAGTGAGTTCTGGAATTGGTGGGTGATTGCGCTCACGCTGGCTAACATCTTGGCCTGCTGGTGGTTGATCGCCTGGACCAGCAAGAGGAAATCCGGTGAAGCAGCTGCCGGCGCGGTCACCGGGCACACCTGGGATGAATCGCTGCAGGAGTACAACAACCCACTGCCGCGCTGGTGGCTGTGGCTGTTCCACATCACTCTGGTGTACAGTTTGGTCTATCTGGTGCTCTATCCCGGGCTCGGTAAGTTCACCGGTGTGTTGGGTTGGACCGAAGAGAACCAGTACGATCAAGAGATGCAGGCCGCGGCTGACAAATTCGATCCGATCTTCGCTGCCTATGCGCAACAGGATATCGCCACACTGGCGCAGGACCCACAGGCGATCAAGGTCGGTCAACGGCTGTTCCTGAATTACTGCGCGACCTGTCACGGCTCCGATGCCCACGGCAACACTGGCTTCCCGAATCTGTCCGACAATGACTCGCTTTATGGCGGCGAGCCCGAGACCATCAAGACCAGCATTCTGGATGGGCGTCAGGGTGTGATGCCGGCCTGGAAGGATGCGCTGGGCGATACGGGTGTCGAGGAAGTCGCCGCTTATGTTATTCAATTAAGCGGTCGCGAGGCGGATAGCACCAAAGCCACGGCTGGCAAGGCACGTTTCGAGATGATGTGTGTAGCTTGCCATGGTGCCGACGGTACCGGCAACAAGGCACTCGGCGCACCGAATCTGACCGACAACACTTGGTTGTATGGCGCCTCACCGGGCGTGATCCAGCTGAGTATTGCCAACGGCCGCAACGGTAAGATGCCGGCCCACCGCGAGTTCCTTGGAGAACACAAAGCCCACCTGGTGGCGGCCTATGTGTACAGCCTATCAGCGGGTAAATCACAGTAACTTTCCTGCGGCGGGCATCCGGCCCGCCGCTTTGCTTTCCCTAGGAGCCTGTCGTACTTAGGTGATCGTAGCGAGTATGGTGGGGGAGCGAGAACAGATTTTCACGATGTCGAGGCGCATAGTCATTCTACGCAACGAGACATCGGGGAAATAGGTGCCGCTCTCCCACCAGCGCAGTAGATCAATCCTAAGTTCGACAGGCTCCTAGCATCAATTGCGGCACATCAATGACCTAACACTTGCTGCAGGTGTAGAGTGAGTATCAATTTGAATAGATGGCCGTCCGCCGCCGCGGGCCGTGGCCAGTGGATAATCTCAGCATGACCGAAAACCCAAACAAGGGCGCTTCCAACGACAACGTTGAAGAAGAGCTATACGCCAAACGTAAGAAAATCTATCCGCGCGAAGTGCACGGCATGTTCGCCGGCCTGCGTGTCCTGGGTGTTTCTGTGCTGCTGGGGCTTTATTACTGCCTGCCCTGGCTGCGCTGGAATGGTCATCAGGCGATACTGTTCGATCTACCCGCACGCAAATTCTATATCTTCGGTCTGACCTTCTGGCCACAGGATTTCTTCTATCTCGCCTGGCTATTGGTCATCGCCGCCCTGTCGCTGTTTTTTTTCACAGCGCTGGCTGGCCGGCTCTGGTGCGGCTATGCCTGCCCGCAAACGGTATGGACTGAATTATTCCTGTGGATAGAACGCAAGGTCGAAGGCGACCGCAACAAACAGATGAAGCTCGACAAAGGCCCATCGGATGCGCGCAAATTCCGCATCAAGGCCACCAAGCACGCGCTCTGGCTGGCGCTGTCGGCCTGGACCGGATTCACCTTCGTTGGCTACTTCTCGCCGATTACTCAATTGTGGTCATTATTGTCCACCTTCACGCTTGGCCCCTGGGAAACCTTCTGGATTATCTTTTACAGCCTTGCCACCTACGGCAATGCCGGCTGGATGCGTGAGCAGGTGTGCATTTATATGTGTCCCTATGCGCGTTTCCAAAGCGCCATGTTCGACCGTGACACGCTGATCATTTCCTATGATGAAAAGCGTGGCGAGCCGCGCGGCTCGCGCAAGCGCAATTTCGATTACCACGCGGCTGGCATGGGCGATTGCGTGGATTGCACATTGTGCGTCCAGGTCTGCCCGACGGGTATCGATATCCGCAATGGTCTGCAGTACCAATGCATTGGCTGTGCGGCCTGCGTGGATGTCTGCGATGAAGTCATGGAAAAGATGGATTACCCCAAGGGCCTGATCCGCTACACAACGGAAAACGCCATGGAGGGTAAGGTCGCGCATGTGCTACGACCACGCGTAATTGTCTATGCTCTGTTTTTATTAGCATTGACCGGTGGATTGGTGTATTCCATCAGCCAACGTGTACCGATCGAGCTGGATATTATTCGAGACCGCAATATGCTCTACCGCGAGACCGATATGGGTTTGGTGGAAAACGTCTATACGCTGAAGCTGATCAACATGGATGAGCGCCCGCATCGCTTTAAGCTTACCGTCGCCGGCCTAGAGGGACTCCAGCTGGATATTGCGCAAGATGTCATTGAGGTCGCCTCTGCTGAAGTGCGCAATCTGCCAGTGCGAGTACGTATTGATCCGATCAATCTGAAACGCCCGAGTACTTCCATCACTTTCACGATTGAGGCCCAGGATGATTCGGGGCTCACCACAACTCAAAGCGGGCGCTTCATAGGCCCGGCTGCTGGAGCACATTGATGAACGGCACATTGCAACCCACACCTTGGTACCGTCAGTTCTGGCCCTGGTTCATCATGGCCCTACCCTTCTCTGCCGTGGTTGCCAGCTTCGCCACACTGATTATTGCAGCCCATGACCCGGATGGCTTGGTCGCGGACAACTATTACAAGGAAGGCTTGGCCATCAACCAGGAATTGGATCGCGACCAACACGCGGCGGCGTTGGGACTAACCGGCTTGGTGCGTATCGACACCACTAATCACAAACTTATCCTGACACTGGAAAATCCGACACGCGCGGCACTGGCGTCAGATATCGAACTACGCATGATCCATCCGACCCGGCCTCATCTCGATCGTATACTGGTACTGGTGCGCGAGGCGGACAACCGCTGGACGGCGACACTGGAAGCAGCAGCACCAGGGCGTTGGCATCTGCAATTAGAATCGGCCGAGGGTAGCTGGCGCATTACGGGACGACTGGCATTGCCTGAACAACAACAGGCGCTACTACAACCGCATGTCGGCTGAACCAGAACAACCGCTACACATCATAAAACCGCACCGAAAGAGGCGTCCGACATGCAGGAAATTCCACTGATCCAACGCATTATCGCCATCCTCTGGCCATCGTTTCTGACCTCTGGCATCGCGACCGTGCTGTTCTTTACTGCCTTCGACCCGCAGCATCTACTACTGGATACCCGGTTTGCTGAGATAAGCCGTATCGGCGCTTACACCATAGGTTTTTTTATGTTCTGGTTGCTTACAACCATCACAAGCGCGCTGACCTGTTATTTTCGACGGCCATGTGACAAGGCAAACGGCTGATATCAGTACTCTATAATCAGAAGCAGCATCACCAATTCAAACACCAGTAGGTTCGCCAAAATCCTTAGACCTATCTCGTCTATGCGCGCCATTGTTGGCGTTTCTTGCGCCGAAAAGTTGCAGTCAATGCTTAACGATGGCCACCTAAAACCAAACCGGTACTTCCAAGTTCAATAACCCTAAAAAAACATCTCAGCCACGGAATCACACGGAAAAACCCGGACCAGATCATCAGCTTCACTCAGGTACCGCCATCACCCGCAAGGCGGTGAATAGTCGCTCCAGGAAGGTACAGTGTTTCAGTGTCTTCCGTGTGATTCCGTGGCAAATGCGGTTTATAGGATAACAGCGCGGCATGCACGCTTGATCAACCCTGTGGTGCCGTCTGCAACCAAAATGTCACTGGCCCATCATTGGTGAGACTCACCTGCATATCGGCGCCAAACTGACCGACTGCGACGTTGCGATGCTGTGCGCGTGCGCAGGTAACCAGATAGTCGAACAACCGCCTTCCCTGCTTCGGTTCCGCCGCAGGCGTGAAGCTCGGTCGCATGCCCTTGTGGGTGTCAGCAGGCAGAGTGAACTGCGGAACAAGCAACAGGCCACCACCGATATCAGTCAGACTCAGATTCATTTTGCCATCCGCATCTGAAAAAACGCGATAACCCAGCAGGCGCTCCAGCAGCCTATCGGCCTGGACCTCGGCGTCATGTCGCTCAATACCAATCAGCACTAACAGACCCGACCCGATCTCGGCAACAGTGTGTTCTGCGACGCGAACGCGCGCCTCCGTCACTCGCTGCAGCAATCCGATCATGCGAGTCGTTCGGCGAATTCATCCGTTGCGCGCACCAGAGCATCGACAATCCCGCGTTCAGTCGC
Source organism: Thiohalobacterales bacterium (assembly GCA_041739295.1). Classification (GTDB taxonomy): domain Bacteria; phylum Pseudomonadota; class Gammaproteobacteria; order Thiohalobacterales; family Thiohalobacteraceae; genus JAHJQQ01. The sequence continues at coordinate 30,326 of JBGSOE010000438.1, forward strand.
GGAGTGGCCTGCATCGGCGATGACCTCAAGGCGCGCCTGCGGCCAGGCTTCATGCAAGGCAAACGCCTGTTCGACCGGACAGACGACATCGTATCGACCATGCACGATCACACCCGGTATGTCGCGCAGGCGAACAGCCTGCTCCAGTATCTGATTGGGTTGCAAAAAACTGTTGTTGATGAAGTAGTGGCATTCGATACGCGCCAGACTCAGCGCCGTAAAGGGGTTGGTGAAGTGATTGATGACCGCCTGCCGTGGTAACAATGTCGCAGTACGCCCTTCCCATAAGGACCAAGCCTTGGCAGCCGCCATGCGAGTGATTTCATCGGCGCCGGTGAGGCGCGCGTAGTAGGCGGCCACGAGATCATCGCGCTCCGCGGTTGGGATCTGCGCCAGATAATCCTGCCAATAATCGGGAAACAGGAAGGAGGCGCCCTCCTGGTAGAACCAATGAATATCCCGCGGTCGGCACAGAAAGATACCGCGCAATACCAGACCCAATACCCGCTCGGGATGCATCTGTGCATACACGAGACCCAAGGTCGATCCCCAGGAACCACCGAATACCAGCCAGCGCTCTATCCCAAGATGCTCGCGGAGATGTTCGATGTCCGCTACTAGGTCTTGGGTAGTATTGCCCACAAGTTCAGCGTGCGGTGTTGATCGGCCGCAGCCACGTTGGTCGAATAACACGATGCGATAACGCAGCGGATCAAAGAAACGCCTCTGAAAGGGTTCGCAACCCGCACCCGGCCCGCCGTGTAGAAACACCACGGGTATGCCTTCCGGATTACCACATTCCTCAACGTATAACTGGTGCGTCGCATCCACATCTATCGTGTGACGAACATAGGGTTCGATTTCGGGGAACAAGCCCTGCATATCCATATCCTCAACTTCACTCGCATAAATGCGTATGGGGAAATACTTACAAATCGCTTATGAATGAACCTACAGCAAACCCTATCCGCATAATGCCATTATCGCAACAGCTTCACGCGAGCCTGAGTCACATCGGGTACCTGAAGTCTAAGGACAGCAGTGCATCGGATCAGCGCGGGTACGCTTTTGGGAGGAAGAGTGCACGTGACTACCTGAAGGCCGTCCAGGGAAGGAGCTTAAGATTGCCTTCCAGCCTCGAACTTGGCATCGAACCCGGTGGACTGCGCCGGGTTTTTCTTTTTCAGAGGTGCGGGGAATTCCTGCCTGCAAAAAACAGGGCCCTTTCGAGCCCCGCATTTTTTTACAACTATCGGTGCAAACGTCTTAGATAAAGAGACACACGTCCGCATCCTTGCCCATCGGCAGGAAGTAGGTAGCACCGACATAATCCACGCCACCGATGAACTCGTCATGGCTGAAGCCAAACACATCGACGGTCATCTGGCAGGCAAACATCTTCACCTCAGCCTCGATGCACAGTTCGCGCAGCTCTTCGACCGTGGCGACACCTTTGTTCTTGAAGGTCTTCTTCAT